>CAZGMQ010000096.1:0-10860 GCA_964526745.1 uncultured Verrucomicrobiota bacterium | reverse complement strand
AGGGTCACGGGGTGCAACTCCCCGTGACCCCATCCGATCAATCGGACCGTCCCTGCAACCGAAAAATCCGGAGGCTCGTCGGGGTCGCCGTAGAGACGGTTTACGAGCGGGTCGAAGCCTCAACTGTACTTGTCGATGTTGAAGGGGGTGATGACGAAAATAACCAGATTCTTTCCCGCCAGCAACCGGGCTCCGTTTCCGTCGGCATTGGTTCGATACCCGGTGGCAGTGGGGCCGCAACGGGGTAGGGGGACAGCCCGGGAAGTCCCACTTCGGTTTCGCCCGGCACACCGGACATCTGAGCGCGCTCGACGAGGTCATAGCGATTTATTTTCAAGACTTCGGTCACAAACATATCGGGAACCGAACTACCGATCAGCGTGGTGGAAGCTTTGAAGGGGAGAATAGCGACCTGCTCAATATCGGCCGGATCCCGGGCCACAGTCACACTCGGATTGTCTGTTCCAGCCCCGCCGCTTCCATGGATGCCGCCCGACGGCGCCGCACAGCCGGCCAGCAGGAAGATCCGGGGAAGGATCAGAAAAGGTTGGATTACATTGACGCGTTCTCCATGGGGTCCTTCATTTCCATCCACCGGATCCGTGGCTCCCCGTATGGTACACAGGCCGGTGTGTGTTCAAGTGGCGGACGGGGTCACCATGAAACATTGTCCCTCGATCGTCCCTTTGCGGGGGAAGTGGAACCGCGCTCCACATACGGCTGGTCCTTCCATTTCCGGCTCAGGAGGATCACCGTGGTGCGCACCACTCTGCGCGCCTGGCTGGAGAGCGGTGTTCGCGCATATTTCGAGCATTCGGACAGGCTGGCGCTCCACATCACGCGCCCGCTGTTGCAATCGATCAACCGGACCGATAGCCCGACCACCGCCAGGGACTTTCCTTTCACGGCCTGGGTCCCATATTCATCCACGGATCCAATAATGACGCCGTCGGCCCCAAGCATGTGGCCCAGTTCAATGGCGCGGGATTCCGTGAGGCCGGACAGCGACACCTCCGCCTCACTGAGAACACCGGAAAGCTGGCTGCGTTCCACAAGCTGGTATCGGCCGGTTCGCAATAATTCGGTGACAAACAAATCGGATGCGGAGGTGCCGATTAGTTCTGTAGATGCCTGAAAGGGCATCACCGCCACGCGGAGGATGGGACTGGGCATAGGGGCCACATAGACGGTCGTGCCTTCCGGCACGTTCAGGGGCCGTTCCGGGGCCCGCTGCGGGGCCTGCCGTGACCCTCCGCCCGCGCAGCAACAGCCGACCAGCAGGCACAGTAGCGGAAGAGTGAGCAGGACTTTACAATTCAAGAATGTATTTTTCATCGTATTATTTTTTCCATTCACCGGATGCGTTGTTCCCATTCTTGCATACGGGCCTGCTTCTGTTCAAGCTATTGCATCCGTCGTTCCAGTTCCGCCAGACGGCGTTCGATAGTGAATCCCATTGAGGAGGGGCGGGCGGGGGTTCCCAGCCGGGTTTCGATCACGCTGAGGCGCCAGCGAGTCCGATCCCATGGCACAAATGCCCACGAGGCAGAAAAGCGACAGACCGACAATCATCCGTGTTCTTTTCATACGATTTCTTACTGATTTCGCTATTTGGGTTTTCGGACTTTCAGGATTCCGGAGACCGAGCTTTCCAGCCCGTCGGCATCAATGGCGATCACCATCACCACGAGTTTTTTCTTCAGAGCGTCCATCGGGAAGAAGAATTCGGCCTCGTCGCTGACAGCCAGTTCATCCTGCCCCATGAAGCGGCGGTTGAGCAGGCGGTATTGGACAATGTCGTCCTGCGGGGGCGGGGTCCAGGATATCAGGGCGCCATCTGTGGACCATTCGACTTCGAGGTTGGTTGGGGCATCCGGGAGGGACTTGGTCGTTCCCCGAATCGGGTCGCACCAGGTCCCGAGCAGCCCGTCCATATCGATGGCCTGCACGCGATAGAAGCGGGTCAGGTTCGGCGGGAGGCTTTCCTGCTTGAAGCCCAACTTGCCCCCGGAAGGGATGCGACCGGTTTCGGAGAAGGGCCCGTCGGGTTCCGCGGCCATCTCGATGGCATACTCCACAATGTCGTCTTCGGTGTTCGCTTTCCACACCAGCCCCATCACACGGGCGCGGCCTTCCGAGACCTTGAGCCCGGTGGGTGCCCGGGGAACCACCTTGGTGATGGCCTCAACCGGATCGCACCAGTCGGAGGTGGCTTCCGCCGTATTGATGGCCCGCACCCGGTAGGCGTAGGCCGTTCCGTCCTTCAGTGGCTCTTCGATGCTGGCGCGCATGAAGCGGGATTCTTCATCTCCGATATCCGTATAATCGGTCAACTCGATTCCATCCAACCGCGTGATGGTTTCAAATTCACCCTCGCCTTCAGCCCGGTCGACTTCATAGGCGATGACTTTTTCATCCGGCGATTCATCCCAGCTGACTTCCACGCGGCGGGGCAGACCGGTCACGACAGCCAGGCTGTCGACCATCGGCGGCGGCTCCCGGGTGGTGGCCATCACAATTTCCGAGTCATCGCTTTCGGCGGTCACGGAATTGATGGCGCGCACGCAGTAATAGTAGGCCGTGTCATCAGCCAGATTTCCGGGGTCGCGTCCGCCATCCAGATAGGTGCTGTTTTCGAGCCCTTCTGAGGAACCGATATAGTCGAAGGGACCGACATCGCTGTCTGAGCGATAGACCTCATACCGGATGACGTCTTCATCCGCATACACATCCCATTCCAGCGGGACACAACGGACTTCCAGGCTCGTGGCCATCAGGCCTTCGGGCGCATCGGGCGGGGGAAGGGTTTCAATTTCGACTGGCTTTGAGGCTTCGCTGACGGCTCCGACGCGGTTCACGGCGCGCACGCGATAGAGATAGGTCGTGGAATCGCGCAGGGGCGACGCCGCGGTGCCGCCTTCCTCGAAGGAGGCCGTGCTCACGTCGCCGACCTGGCTGAAGACTTCATCCGCGACCAGCGCGCGCTCCACCCGGTAGCTCACAATTCCTTCGCATTGGGGCGGGGTCCATTCCAGACTCAGCGCGCGCCCGGCCGGGGCCTCGGCGATCAGGCCGGCAGGCGGCGGCGGCGGCGGTGCGGTCATGCTTTCCAACGAGATCGTCGGATCGCTTTCCTTGCCATCCCTCGCGATGGCAATCAGGCGGTAGTAGTAGGTCGAGGCATCCCGCAGTTCGTTTCGCTTCCCGCCTTCGTCGATCAGTATTCCTTTGGACGCCGGCACCGTGGACACGGGGACAAACGGCCCTTCAGGGGCTTCCGCCCGCTCGATCCGGATTTTCAGACCGCGATCCTCCGGCGGATCCCATTTGAGGGTGGCTTCGCGCAGGCCGAGATCGGACACGGAAAAGGCCTCAGGCGCATCGGGCGCAGGATCTTCGTAGCGCTCCGGCGCGGCGGCGGGAGCGTCATACCCGATCAGGTCATCCCCTTCATCGACCTCTCCGTCATACTCCGCATCTTCCAGATCCTCGGACTCGACCTGCCGCTGGACATCCCAGTTCTGGACGAGGGCCGCCACCATCTCATGCATCACTTCGCGGGCATGGCCCGAGAGCGTCTCGGACGGGGAATCAGCCTTGCGGGAATGGCCCACGCTCCACATCACGCGCCCGCTGTTGCAGTCGATCAGGCGGATGGAGGCCCCAACCACCGGATAGCTCCGCCCGCGGTAGGCCAGCGTGCCGTATTCATCGATGGTGCCCAGAATGACGCCATCGGCGCCCAGCATGCGGCCGGCTTCGACCGCCGCGGATTCGGACAGGCCGGAGAGCGCCACCTCCGTTTCGCCCAGCACCCCCGACATCTGCGACCGTTCAACCAGCGTATAGCGGCGGGTCCGCAGCATCTCGGTCATAAACATATCGGATCCTGAGGACCCGATCAGCTCGGTGGGGGCTTTGAAGGGGAGAACAGCCACCTTTTTGATGGCGCAATCCACCGGGGCGACATAGACATTGGCGTCACTGCGCGTTTTGCTGAAATAGGGGTCGATCCGTGCGGCTTGGGCGGCCGTGCTGAGAATCAGACCCGTCAGACCTGCTAAAATGGCGCTGCGCCATGCCCAAGCGGGCACTGCTGTTCGACCAATCATCCGTTCGCCTCCCTTGAAGGATTGAAGTTCTGTCTAAGCATGGCCAAAAATGAGGCAAAATCAAGCTGGAAACCAGTGTGACCAATCGAATTAAGCCATTTGTGTAACCCGAATTCCGGGGAGCCTTGGATTGTACGCCCACCTTCTGTGGCGGGCGCGAATTCCGCCGGACGCAGAGGCCCGGCCTACAACCCTTCGGATTCAGCGGCGGCTTCGTCGTCCAAGTTGCCGGAATTTAAGGCGCCAGCGGCAGATTGTCGTCCGGATCGCCATAGAGCCGATTGATCATTCGGTCGAAGCCCCAGGTCATTTTGTCGATGTTGAAGGCGGTCATAATCAGAATCACAACATTCTTATCGGCCATAAAGCGCAGCCCGTTTTTGTCATTGCTTCGGAACAGGCCGAGTCTGTTGTTGCAGGACAGGATCCGGTGGTCGCGGCTTTCATAGCTGCCCTCCGGACACTCGTAGAGGCAGCTCATATAGTACCAATACTGGACGGTTTTGCAGACCCGGGAGCGGGAGAGGGCATCCATCAGGCCGAACCCATAGCTATCCCCGACAATCAGAGCGTTCACCGGCGGCTCCACCCCCGGCGGGAGGTCGCTGGCCACGGGATAGGCCCCGGGGACCGCATGGGTATGGTGCCCAAAGAACAGATTCAGCTGTCCGCGCATTTCGGTGTCCATGTCGATGGCCGGTTCCCAGATGATTTCATCGGTTTTCGGCACCGGGATCTCGGGCATCATCTGCTGTTGATTGATCAGCGGAATCGCGTGCTGCCAGGCCATCCAGGCCCCATAGAAGCTCCAGTGCGCACTGTGGGTGCCCATCAGCTCCGGATGGTCATCCTTCAGGCGGGTAAACAGCTCCATCGTGTCCAGATGCGGCACCTGATTCTCTTTCAGCGTGCGCATGAACAGTTGATAATCGTGCCCCTCCTCCCGGATATGGTTCCGGGCCCAGGCGGGCAGCGTTTCAGGGAAGAGGCGCGCCTTGCTCGGGGCCGCAATCACCAAAAAGGCCATGCCCTGTTCCTTTAGCAGTTTCTGAAGCAGGGCCAATCGCTCTCCAAAGGCGTCCATTTTCTCTTCGGTCATCCGGGGCGGATGGATCGCTTCCTGCAGATACAGATTCTCGTGCAGCATATCCCCTTTGCCGACCACCAGCGCATGGTTGTGAAGGGGGGCCGGCGTCATCTTGCGAAACAGGGAATAGCGGATCTGCCGGTTCAGTTTCACCTGCGTGCCGCGCAATCCCGCATGCTCGCGGATCCAGCTGTCGGTTTCCTTGGCAAATGCACTGTTCTGCCAGCTCTTCACCGTCCAGGCGGGAAATTCGTCTGTCGCGTTCCGGAAGCCAATCAGGGACTGATCCTTGGGGGTTCCCGTGATCTGCTGGAACAGCGGCAGAAACAACAGCGCTGCAAACAGGGCAATCAGGAAGCCGCAGAAGAATCGTCTTGGGTTGGAGGGTTGGGTCTTCATTGTTAATCTGATTTATTCACTTTGATGAATCATTCAGGTCAGAATCGGAAATAGATAAATGGGTTAAAGTCGGAAGCCATCAGCTCACTGGCCGCCACGACCAGAATCAGCAGGCTCAGAAGGAACCGCAGGATCACAGAGATCATCGGCAGGGCATCGGGATTCTTTGGGTCATGCGGCAGAAATCGTTCCAGGCGGAGGGCTGGCGCAAAGGCGCAGGGAATCGCAATCGCCGCTACGACCCACAGATTGCGGTCGGCCAGCAGTTCGGGGAAGACAATCAAGCCCTCACCGGATGAGCCCAGACCGAAGAGCAGGGCATAGAATTCGCCCGCCCGCGGCAGAGATTCCGAGCGGAACAAGACCCAGCCCAGCGCCACCAGCAGGAAGGTCACCGCCAGCGCGACCGGGCGGGGGATGCGCTTCATCCGGTCGGCACCGATGCTCTTTTCGATGGAAATCAGCGTGCCGTGCCAGAACCCCCAGAGCACAAACGTCCAGGACGCCCCATGCCAGAAGCCCGACGCCAGAAACACCAGCCACAGGTTGCGGATGGTTTTGCGATGGCTGCCGTGGTTACCGCCCAGCGGCACATAGAGGTATTCCATCATGAATCGCCCGAGGGAAATGTGCCACCGGCGCCAGAACTCGCCGATGCTCTTGGACGCGTAGGGGAAGTTGAAGTTCTCCAGGAAATGGAAGCCCATCATGCGGCCCAGTCCGATCGCCATGTCGGAATAGCCCGCGAAGTCGTAATAGAGCTGGAAGGTATAGGCCAGCATGCCCACCCAGGCCTGCGGCGTTGTCAGCACGCCGGGGTCCGCCCCGAACACGGCATCCGCCATGTGCGCGAAGGCATTGGCAATCAGGACTTTCTTGGCCATGCCGATACTGAACCGCCACAACCCGTCCAAAAACAGGCCGGAGCTGGTGCTGCGGTGGTCGAGTTCCACCGACACATCATGATACCGCACAATCGGACCGGCAATCAGCTGCGGGAAGAGCGAGATATACAGCAGATGCCTCCCGGCGCTCCGCGCCGGCTGCGCGGTCCCGCGGTACACATCCACCAGATAGCTCACCTTCTGGAAGGTGAAGAACGAGATGCCGATGGGCAACACCACCTGCATCCAGCTAAATTGCGGAAGACCCACCCAGTCCATCATCTCCCAGACCTGTTCCACAAAGAAATTGGCATACTTGAAATAAAGCAGAATACCGAGATCCAGCGTCAGCATGGCCGAGAGCAGAAGTTTGCGCTTCCGGGCCGGTAGCTTCCCGCGCGGCAGCCACTTGCTGGCAGTGAAGTCCGCGAAGCACGTCGCAATCAGGACATAGACAAAGCTCGGTGCGCCCCAGGCAAAGAAAAACAGACTGGCCACCAGCGCCGGCAGGTTGCGCCAGCGCGGCGGCGTCAGAAAATACAGCAGCAGGAAGACCGGCAGAAAATAGAACAGGAAAACGGGAGAACTAAAGACCATAGATGGCCTCCGTTCGCGTCCTGCTCAAATGGCCGGCAATGAATACCACTTTATAGATTTCTGGTGTTGTCACGCGATAAGTCGGGTGCAGATCCAAGGCGTCGAAAGGTGAAGCTGTGGAGTTCTACTGCGAACCTTTTGCAACGAAGGAGATGCGCCTGAATCGTCGCGCCTTCGGTGAAAATGAATGGGAATTCACTATTGATAACTGACAGCTCCATACCTATTTCTCTGAATGAATTTAACAATTCCCAGCCATTTTCATGACAACAGGTTCTTCAAGACGAACGGAAGAATTCCGGCGGCGTTGTAATAATCGATCTCAATCGGCGTATCGATGCGGTTGCGCAGCATGAAGCGGATTTCGGTCCCGTCGGCCTTCGTCGCGACCGCCTCATGCAGGCCGTGGGGCCGCAGCGGGCCGTCACCGTGAATCGCCACCGTTTCGGTGCCGTCCAGGCCGAGGCTTTCGCCGGTCTGACCATCCAGGAATTCCATCGGCATCACGCCCATCTCCACGAGATTGGAGCGATGGATGCGCTCAAAGCTTTCGGCAATCACCACGCGCACGCCCTGCAGCATCGGGCCCTTGGCCGCCCAGTCGCGGGAACTGCCCGCGCCATACAGCTTGCCGGCAATCACAATGACGGGGACCTTCGCTTCCTGATAGGCCATCGCGGCATCATAGATGCTCATTTCATCGCCCGAGGGCTGCAGCGTCGTCCAGCCGCCTTCCTTGCTGGCCATGCGGTTGCGCAGGCGCACATTCGCAAAGGTGCCGCGCATCATCACTTCGTGATTGCCGCGGCGCGAGCCGTAGGAGTTGAACTGCGATTTCTTTACGCCGTTCTCCAGCAGATACCGCGCAGTCGGCGAACCGTCCGCAATCGCGCCCGCCGGCGAGATGTGGTCGGTCGTGATGAAATCGCCGAACAGACCCAGGATGCGTGCGCCATCGATTTCCGGTGACGGGGAGGGCAGGGAAAGGAACGGGGCTTCGCGGATATAGGTGGATTTTTCGTGCCACTCAAAGACCGGCTTGTCGCCCACCGGAATCGCGGTCCATTCTTCTGTGAACCGGTTCACATCGCGATACACATCCGCATAGAGCGCCGGGTCGTTGGCCTGGGCCAGATGCGAATCAATTTCGGCCGGGGTCGGCCAGAGGTCGCGCAGAAAAACGGGCTGTCCGTCGGAACCCGTCCCGATGGGCTCAGTTTCCATATTGATATCCACGCGACCGGCCAGCGCAAACGCGACGACCAACGGCGGCGAGGCCAGATAGTTGGCCTTGGTCAGCGGATGGACCCGCCCTTCGAAATTGCGATTGCCCGAGAGGACCGCACCGGTCACCAAATCCTGGCTCTTGATCGCCGTTTCAATATCCTCACGAAGGGGGCCGCTGTTGCCGATGCAGGGGCCGCAGCCATAGGCCGCGACATTGAATCCGAGGCCCTTCAACTCGTCCAGCAGTCCGGTGTTCTCCAGATAGGCCGTCGCCACGCGCGAGCCAGGGACCAGCGAGGTCTTGATATAGGTCGGGACGGTCAGACCGCGAGCCGCGGCCTTCTTGGCCACGATGCCCGCGCCCAGCAGGAGAACCGGATTCGATGTATTCGTGCAGGACGTAATCGAGGCCAGCACCACGGCGCCCTGGCGCAAGGTCGAGCCATCGGCCAGCTCCGCGCTGTCATTCATGTGCTCAGGCGTCACCCCAAAGCCGCCATCGGCGGGGGCGTCGGCCATTGCTTTCAGGAAGTTGTCTTTCAGAGCGCCCAACGCCTGATGGTCATGCGGTTTCTTCGGACCGGCAATGGCCGCAACCACGCTGTCCAAATCGAGTTCGATGACGCGGGAGTAGGTCGCTTCGGGGCTGTTCTTCTCGAGGAACAGACCTTGCTTGCGGGCATACTGCTCAACGAGTTCGCAGTGCGACTCGCTTCGGCCTGTCATGCGCAGATACGCAATGGTTTCCGAATCGATCGGGAAGAAGCCGGTCGTTGCGCCGTATTCCGGGGACATGTTCGAGAGCACGGACCGGTCGGCCAGCGAGAGGCTGGCAATGCCGTTGCCGAAGTATTCGACAAACTGACCCACCACATCGTGTTTGCGAAGGAGCTGCGTCACCGCCAGCGCCAAATCGGTTGCGGTCACGCCTGCGCGGAGCGCGTTCGTCAATCGGACACCCGTCACCACCGGCGTGAGCAGGGCGATGGGCTGCCCCAGCATCGCAGCTTCCGCTTCGATGCCGCCGACGCCCCAGCCAAGGACACCCATACCGTTAATCATCGTCGTGTGCGAATCGGTTCCGACCAGTGTGTCGGGATAGGCGAGGATGGAGCCATCGTCCTGCGGCTCTTCATGGACCGCATCGGCCAGGAACTCGAGGTTCACCTGATGGCAGATGCCGACACCCGGCGGTACAATCCGCAGCTTGTTGAAGGTCTGCTGACCCCATTTCAGAAATTCATACCGCTCCTGGTTGCGCTCGAACTCCAGTTTCACGTTCTCGGCGAGCGCTTCGTCATTGCCCGCCACATCGATGTGTACCGAATGGTCGACCACGAGGTCCACCGGCACCAGCGGTTCGATAATCGCCGGGTCGCCGCCTTCGCGGACCACTGCCGAGCGGAGACTCGCCAAATCCACCACGCAGGGCACGCCCGTCAAATCCTGCAGCAGGACGCGTGCGGGCAGATACGGGATTTCGTCCTGGGCATCCGTTCCGGGCTTCCATTGGGCCAGCGCTTCTACATGCTTCCACTCATACGACGGGTTGGCCTGGTTCCGCAGCGCCGATTCCAGCAGAATACGGACAATGTACGGCAGCTCGGATAGGGGGGCACCACGGACGTCTTCCACGGCCTTCAGGCTGTGATACGCCACAGTTTTTCCACCGTGTTCAAAGGTTTTCAGGGTCGAAACGGGTTTGGTCATCGGTCTGCTCCTACGTTTACTGAGAAATGAGCCGTGAACCTACCGTTTGCCGCCCCTGGCCGCAATCAAAACCGGCCAGTTGAGCCACAGAGGCCACCGAGGGGCAGGCAGAGAAAATATTTAACGCAAGGGGCGCTATAGCCGCAACAGCACGCAAGAGAAGAAGTGAACCGCGAATAAACGCGAATGTACACGAATGGGGAAATGGCAGGGGATCCCGCCTGTTCCAGGTGGGAACTCAGGACAGGGTTTCAGGCGAGAGGGCACGCGCAACGTGTGTCCTTCACCAGAAATCCAGTCCCGGGATGCCTCGATGAGGCATTTCCTGCCATCCGGGAAACTGCATCCCTCTGAAACTTGGCGCTCTCCGCGTCCTTAGCGAGAAACGGCTGTTATCTTGACCTCATCTGGAATCTTTTCGCGCAATTCGCGTCATTCGTAGTGGTATTCTTCCTCCAAACCTCTGTGTCTCCGTGTCTCTGTGAGAGCCCATTCTTCTCTCTTTCCCAGCGGCGCAGCCCAATCGCTACCCTCCGAACCTTGGCGCTCTCTGTGTACTTAGCGAGAAACGGCTGTTATCTTGACCTCATCTGGAATCTTTTCGCGCAATTCGCGTCATTCGTAGTGGTATTCTTCCTCCAAACCTCTGTGTCTCCGTGTCTCTGTGAGAGCCCATTCTTCTCTCTTTCCCAGCGGCGCAGCCCAATCGCTACCCTTCGAACCTTGGCGCTCTCCGCGGGCTTGGCGTGAGACACGGTTGTTCCTCCTGCCAAACCTCGATCCCTTTTTCCTGCGCTTAACCCCGATTTTAGGACCACTAGCTTAAGTAGAATCTGCGTCCCGA
>CAZGMQ010000095.1:0-10898 GCA_964526745.1 uncultured Verrucomicrobiota bacterium | reverse complement strand
AAGATCTTATCGAGCTTTCGTGAATCTCTGTTGCGATAGCCACTGGCTGATGGCCCCGTTTATTGACTACTCTTTGACCGTTATGAACATCCGATGGGATGAAGTAGAGCGGTTTTTGCGAAGACTTATATTAATAATTCGTAATAAAAGTCCTTGCAAGGTAGAACGCTCTATCGTATTTTACTAACAGTTACCCACAGGATTACCCCCTTGGGACAAGATTCATCTTCAAAAGAAAACAGGTTGGAACATGAACAGAATCGGACGACTTCTCACTACTACTTTACTAGGGATTTGTTTCTTCGCCCTAGCCCTCGGAACCCCGCAAGACGCGCACTCGGCAGAAGTGCGCGTTTCGCGTTTCTGGCATAATCACCAGCCTATCTACTGGCCGGAATGGAACAGCACACCGCAGAACGAGCGAATCCAATTTGCGCAGGATTCCATCAATCTGAAGAGCAGCCAGTACTATGACTCAACGACGGCGCATCCGGAAAATGATCTGAACGCCATCTTCAGCGTGCAAGACCGCATCAATGCCTATCAGTCCGGTCCGCGGAATTCGCTGGCGAGTGTGTATGACGGCGGCTATTCGATGAGCTATTCCGGGTCTCTGATCAACAATGTGGACAGCCTGGGCAACGCCGGTTTTTCCGGGTATGGCAGCGGCTGGTGGGACGGCAACCGCGAAGCGACGAAGTGGCTGACTTCCGGCGGCAGTCCCAAGCTGGACATGGTCGGATTCACCTATCATCACTCGCTGGGTCCTGTGCTGCCCAAATCCGTTTTCCGCAAAGAGCTGCAGATCTTCCAGGAGGCGGCTTACAAGGCGTGGGACATGGTCACGATTGACAACCGCTCCAAGGGATTCTTCCCGACGGAAATGGCGTTCTCCCAGACGATGATCGAGGTGCTGGAGGAAGAAGGCTATGAGTGGGCAATTGTGGCCAGTCACCATTTGAGCCGGACGATTCCGAACTATACGGATCATGCGGATCCCGAAGGCAGCTTCAATATCTTTTCCAGCCCCCCGAACAAGGCCGACCAAATCAATCCCTCTATCAGTGACGGCTGGTGGTTCGGCACGGGCAACGTCGGCGAAACCGCCTGGAACGTGGCCCCCTTCGCCTACCAGCTGCACAAGGCCAAGTATGTAAATCCGGAAAGCGGTACGGAATCGACGATCATTATGGTGCCGTCGGACGATATCCAGAGCTACAAGGCCGGCTATTCCGGCTGGCAGAAAAGCCTGATTGACGACAACATCGCGCCCTATGCAAATGATCCGGCCCGGCCCTGTATCGTGATGCCCTCGACCGATGGCGACAACGCCTGGGGCGGTGGCTCCTCCTCCTGGGAGGAAGATGCGCCCAGTATGATGAACAACGGGACCTATCCCGGCGTGGCGGTTCAGGACTTCGTGAATGACTATGGCGGAGCCGCGGACACCGTGCACGTGGAAGATGGCGCGTGGATTTTCCCGGAAAGTGATTACGGGTCCCCCTATTTCCTGAAGTGGGTCGAGCCGCCGGCAAACTCCGGTTCCGCCGCCTGCGTTCCGAACACGCAGATCGACTGCGAAACGCCGGGCTTCACTCCGAAGTTCTACAGCTGGGCGGCCGTGATGTCCGGTGCCAACTGGTGCGAGACCGCTGAGCAGATCTGGAAAGACCTGAATGTTACAAACACGGTGGAAGCCTGGAAGATCCAGGACCCCTACAACAATCTGGGTGACGGGGAATCCACCGACGCCAACATTGTGGAGCGCGCCTGGCACATCTATCTGGGCGGCCTCGATTCCGGCTTCCAGTATTATGGAGGCGAAGGCAATGACGATGAAATAAAGACCTCGCTGGCGACCCGCCGGGCCGTGGAAATTCTCGAGGACTTCATGGATGCCAACGCGGCGAGCGATCGCACCCCGCCCACGGTATTCAAGCCCCAGCGCTTCCCCTGGAATCCCGGCGGCTACACGTTCGGCTGGTTCAATATCATCCCCGGCGACGGAAACGCACTGAAGAAAATGGAGTCTGAATTCTATATCTGGACCCACGCCTATGACGTGAACGGCATCACCAATATCGCGGTCAAAGTCCGCATGGACAACGATGGCAGCAACTCCACGGCCAATAACCAAAACGAAACCTACGCCGGCGGCAACGATGTCGGCAGCTGGGTCTCCGTACCGATGACAATGCGGGAACTGCCGGTCGGCGCCAGCAACCTCACCGCCGCGGCCAACAACTCGAAGATTTCCTACTTTGACGAGGCCCTCTCCCCCGAAGTGGCCGACTACTATTTCGCGAAGATCAATGACGCCGCACTGTCAGGATTCCGCGGCAAACTGCTCGACTACTACATTGAGTCCACCGATGCCCGGGGCAACACGTCCAAATCCGACATCCAGCACGTCTGGGTGGAAGATGACGGTGAAGGCGGGTCGAGCGTGAGTTTCTCGTCCGACCCGCGTGACTGCGCCCCCCTGACCGTGACATACAGCGCGGCCGGCGGCGATCTGGAGGGCGTCAGCCCCGTGGTCCAGCAGATCAGCTTGGATGGCGGCACGAACTGGACCGCCGAGACAATGAGCGGCGGCAGCGATATCTGGTCCTTCACAAATGCCATGTCGTCGAATACCACCAGCGCGATTGTCTGGTTCCAGAATGTGGCCGGAACCATCACCGACAGCAATGGCGGCGCCAACTGGAGCACGGCCATCCGCGATTGCAATGCGGCGGTCTTCAGCAATGGCGTGAGCATCAATCCGGCTGTGCCCATGGCGGGACAATTGGTCACCATCACGTACGACCCTTCGGGCCGCGTGCTGGCCTCCGCCACCAATGTCAATATCCACTACGGGTATAACAACGACAACTGGACCACCCCGCCCGGTGCAGCCATGGCGGCGGAAGGAGCCAACTGGATTTTCAGCTACCCGATTCCGCAGGCCGCCACCAGCATTGTCATGGTCTTCAATGACGGCAGCTTGTGGGACAACAACAACTCCCAGAACTGGACGTTCGCGGTCGACCCCTATGTCCCGACGGTTCCGGACGGGGTGATCATCACCAATCCCGTCGTCAGTACCTCCACGGTGGCCTTCGTGGTCTCCAACCGCACCCTGTCGGGCACCGCGGGCACCAATGTGACCGGTGACCTCACCTGGACCAATGCCGGCAGCGGAGCGTCGGGGTCCCTCTCTCTGACAGACTACTGGAACCAGTCTGTGGATCTGGCGGTCGGCGACAACCGCATCACGGTTTCCGGTCCGATTGACGGCGGCACCTCTGCCTCCACCGTCACGATCATCCGCGAAGCCTATATCCCGCCGGTGGCGGATGGAGTGGTCATCACAACTCCCAGCGTGGGCACCGTCACGGTGGCCAACGCCGTGTCGAGCTATGCCGTGAGCGGCACGGCCGGCACCAACCTGACAGCCGGACTGATCTGGACCAATTCCGCGATGGCCCAGGGCGGCGGTTTCGTCCATGCCAGCCACTGGACCCAAACCGTGGATCTGGCCGTCGGCGACAACACCATCACCGTTTCCGGTGCGGTTGCCGGCACCGGCGCGACGACCGTCACCGATGCCGTCGATTCCGCCGCCGCCTATGGGGAAACCTGGGAGGATGGCAGCAATCTGGGCAGCGGCTTTGATGCCTGGAGCCTGTATGGCAGCTCGAATGCCGGAACTTTCGCTTCCTCTGGCCGCTGGGGATTATGGTCGCATGAAGGCGGAAACCTATCCGAAGCCATCCGCCCCTTCTCCACCCCGCTAACCACGGGCCAGACCTTCTCTGTCTATATGGAAAACGGCTGGATTTGGGAAAGCGGCGGCTCCATCGGTGTGGCCCTTCGTGACAGTGTGGGCGCAACCCTATGGGAACTGTATTTCAACGGCGGCGACACCTTCTATAACACACCCGCCGGAGCCACCGATATCGGCTGGACGGATGCCGGGCTGGAGGTGTTCTTCACCGTCACCGACACCAATGCCTTCTCGGTGGCCGTGTATCCAGAGGGCGGCTCGGCCCGCCAATACAGCGGAACCTTTGAGGGAGCGATCAGCGATTTCCGCGGCTGGTCCTCTAATAATGGAACCGAAGATGGACAAAACTCCAACCGGAACTTCTACCTCAACGACCTGCGGGTGACGCATCCTTTGGACGGTTCTGAGACCTACAGCATCGCCACCGTGCATATCATCCGTGAGAGCGATGGCGCTGGCCCACCGATTCCACCCATCGTCTTCGAATCCGGGACGGGCTTCTCCTTCACTGTGCCCGATGGATATGTTCTAAATCGTGTGGAAGGGGCCGATGCCGTCGTGGGCGATATCTGGAACTGGGCAACGCTGGTTCTGGGTACCGACTACACCCTGGACACCGGTACGTTGACGATCTTAACCACCGGAAGTGCTGAGAAGCGTATGATCCGAATTTACCTGGATCCTCTCTAATCCCGATGATCCGAGAAGTCCAAGCAGGAGTGATGCAGAAGCAAGGTAAAACCTTTTACAACAGACTGGACTGTACTCCCCTTCCAGAGGATTTCCCCCTTGGGCCCAACGAACTGAATTGAAGGAAGCGAATGCCGATATGAGAAATAGAGTGTTGAACTGGGAACTGGGTATCGCTTTTCTTCTAACTTGCGGTCTTCTGGGCGGCGCTTCCCGAGTTCAGGCAGAGACCTCGGTTCACGTTGGAATTCATCGTCATCTGCATCAACCGAATTACTGGGGAGAACCCGTCCCTGGACGCCCCGAGCAAAGCCAGTACGGTCAGGATTCTCAGGCCCTGAAGGATGCCGGTGAGGCGTATTATGGTGATACCATCCAGCACCCGGAAGTGCTGCTGGTCGGCGGCAACGATTCAGTTTTTGAGAATCCGGATAAACAAAGCGCCTACCAGAGGAACATCAAAAGCTCCATCGGGGCCATGAACTCGCCGGATGCCGGCATGACGATCAGCTACTCGGGTGCCCTGCAGCGCAATCTCTGGAGTTTCGGTCGCTACAACGAAGCAGGCTACACCCCGGGCTGGAACGACAACAATGTCGAGGCCTATGGCTGGAAGACCTCCGGCGGCGTCAACTCGCGGGCGCAGGTGCTCGGGCAAACCTACCATCACTCCTTCACCCCGCTGCTGCCGGAAAGCGCCCTGCGCAAGGAAATTGAAATGCAACGTGAGCGAACCCGCAAGTCGTGGGGCCTGAACTCGGACATGTCCGACCAGCCGGTCGGATTCTGGCCCATCGAACTGGCCTTTTCCGAGCAGCTCATCCCGATCCTAGCGGAATACGGCTACGACTGGGTCATGATTCCCAATAGCCATCTGGCGCGCACCTGCCCGGAGTATATGGATGCCCTTGCCCAACCCGATCCGGGTGCGGAACTGAAAGCGGATCCGCCCAACCGCGCGGACCAACTGGGGCCTTCCGTACCGCTGGAGCAATGGTACGGGGCCAATCGCGACACCTATGGCAATGTGTTCCCCGTTCCCTTCTCCTATCAACTTCACAAAGCCAAGTTCGTGAACCCCGAAACCGGCACCGAGAGCAAAATCACAATCGTGCCGCAATGCGATTATCACGGCTATCAAAGCGGGTATGGAACGGTGGGCTGGGAGTATATCGACGGAATCATCGCGCAATATAACGATCCAGACCACCCGAGCCTGGTCATGCTGACCAACGATGGTGAAAACTATTGGGGTGGCGGCAGCAGCTTCTGGAACGAATTTGCGCCCCAGTTCATGAACGACGCCCCCAGCCACGGCAAGAAGGCCATCACGATTCAGGACTTTGTCGATGCGCACCCCGCTCCGGACGCAGATGTCGTGCATGTGGAAGACGGCTCCTGGCTGGCGGCCGATCAGGGTAGCCCGCAGTTCTACCGCTGGCTGGAACCTCCCCGACGCATTAGCGGAATCGATTGGAGCGATCCCTATTCAATTTTCGATCTGGAAAACGGCTGGCACACGGACATGCGCAACTGGGCCATCATGCTCGCGGGCGTGAACCACTGCGAAACCGCCGAACAGATCTTCGAGGATGGCGGCGGCGAAGTGGCCTCCTGGCGGATTGAGGAGCCTGTTCAAGACGATGGCACCTCCAACAATCCAAACGATGCGGAACAGGCGTGGCATTTCCTGCTGTGGGGATTTGATAGCGGGTTCCTGTATTTCGGCGACACCCTCGATGACGAGGTCAAGCACACCGTTGCCGCGAACCGGGCCATTTCCTTTGCCTCGAACATCATCGGCGA
The DNA here is from genome assembly GCA_964526745.1 of uncultured Verrucomicrobiota bacterium. Classification (GTDB taxonomy): domain Bacteria; phylum Verrucomicrobiota; class Kiritimatiellia; order CAIQIC01; family Lenti-01; genus Lenti-01. Next base: position 4,633 of record CAZGMQ010000095.1, on the reverse strand, counting down.
TGCCTCTGCCGACACCACTCCGCCCGTGATTTTCAAGCCTCAGCGCTTCCCCTGGAATCCCGGGGGCAAGGGCAAGGGACAGTATCTGGACGGCCTCACCACAGGAGGCGCAACGGTCGGCTTCACCACTCCGGTCTGGTCCTCCGACTTCTATATCTGGACGTTTGCCTATGATGTCTCCGGCGTCTCGTCCGTGACCCTCAAAATCCGCGTGGACGAGGACGGAACCAACCCGCTGGCAGACAACGCGAACGAAACCTACGCCGGCGGCAGCGGCGTCAGCGGCTGGGTCTCCATCCCGATGACCCGCCGGGCCATGCCCAAGGATGACCCCACGGGCAACTCGAATCTGAATTACTATGTCCTGCCGGACCAGATTTCAGATTACTGCTGGGCCAAGGTCACGGGATATCGCGATGTCCTGCTGGACTATTATATCGAATCCACCGACAGCAAGGGCAACCTTCAGAAGTCCGATATCCAGCATGTCTACGTGGAAGACGACGGCACACAGGGAGGTCAGCACCCCTCTGCCAGCTTCGAGCCGGCCGCCCCGGCCGACTGCGCCCCGCTCACCGTGACGTTCAATGCCGAAACCTCCGTGCTGGCTCAGGCGGCCACCGTGTATGCAGCCTATCACTTCTCCACCAACGCGGATGACTGGATCACCACCGCGATGACCCGTGAGGATTCCAACACCTTCTCCATCACATTCACGACGAATGACATTCCGGACAATGCGCCGCAGCTGGAGATCGCCTTCAATGACGGCATCAACTGGGAAAGTAATGGCGGTGCCAACTGGAGCGTTGTGATCCGCGACTGCGATGCCCCCTTCTTCACCAACGGGGTCAGCCTGACCCCGGCTATGCCTGCCGCAGGGCAAAGCGTTACCGTTTCATATGACCCGACCGGACGCGCACTTGCCGCCGCCACAGCCGTCAATATCCATTACGGCTACAACGGCGACAACTGGACCGTGGCACCAGGAGAGGCCATGACAAAGCCCGCCTTCTATTGGACCTTTACCTATACAATTCCGGAGGCCGCCACCAATATCGATCTGGTCTTCAATGATGGCACGGACTGGGATAGCAACAGTGACAACAACTGGGTATATCCGGTCACCCCTGCCGATCCTGAACCCCCGGTTCCAGACGGAATGATTATAACCAATCCGGCCGTCGGCACCACTACCGTCGCCTATGCCGTCACCAACTACACCCTCCAGGGCACCGCCGGCACCAATCTGACCGGAAGTCTAATCTGGACCAACAGCGCCGGAGGCGGCAACGGCCTGCTAGCTCATTCCTCCCACTGGGTCCTCCCCGCCACCCTTTCGATCGGTGAGAATGTCATCACCCTCTCTGGTCAGATTGCCGGCACCGGCTCCTCTGTCACAACAACCTCCGCCGTGGATTCGGCCAGCGCCTATACCAACTGGACGAATGGCAGCAATAAGGGGACCGGGTTTGGCCCGTGGGTGATGAACCACACCCAAGACGGCATAACATCTTTTGCTGGCACCTTCATCGGCAATCCGACCAATGCTGCTATTAGCGGCTTCGGCCCAGAGGCATTCGGGTTCTATGCAAATCCGCCAACCTCGGGCGCCAATGCTGAAGTTACACGCGAGCTGAGCAGTGCGATGTCTGTCGGCGATTCCCTGCAGTTTGAGTTGGGACTGAATTGGGACAGCAATAACGAAGGCTCCAATCGAGGCTTCCACCTGCTTGCAGGAACCACCGAGCTGGTGAACCTCAATATGGGCAACAGCGAGGTCATAACCATCAATGGCGAGACCTTGTTTGCCAACTATGGATCACAAGCCCTGCCGCTGAAATTCGACTACGTAAGTGATGGATCCATACGCGTTCAGGCAACCGGACGGGATGGAGCAGAAACCTATGACACCATCTTGCCGGTTCCATCCGGAGTCCCCGACGGCATCAAGTTCTACTTCAATGCCACCGACTCGGCGGCGAACGAACGGCAAATGTATTTCGACAACCTGCGGGTCACTCATGAAACGGGCGGCGGGGATGAAGAGTACAGCGTCGCCACCGTCCATATCATCCGTGAAAGCGACGGCGCCCCTGTTATCCCCATCCCGCCCATTGTGTTCGAACCCGGGACCGGATTCTCCTTTGATGTTCCCGCCCGATATGACATGGAGCGGGTTGAAGGGGCCGATACCCTTGTAGGCAAAGCCTGGAACTGGGCGCCCCTAGCTGAGGATACCGACTACACAATTACCGTCGACGGCAAACTGACGATTTTGAGTACCGGCAGCGAAACCCACCGAATGATCCGCATCTGGCTGGCGGCGACTCCCCCGTAATTATCTCACCCGTCTGAACTGGACCAACAAAAAGCCCTTGGATTCCGGTCAGAGTCCAAGGGCTTAAATTTGATCCTGTAAAAGGACTATTCGACCGGCTTGGTCTTCGGCAGGCCGCGACCGCGATCGCCTTCTTTCCAACGGCCGTCGGCCTTCAGAACTTCAATGCGTTCAAAGCGTTTCATCACGTTACGACGTGTTCTCACTTTGCTGGCGGCCTTCAAACTACGATGCATGGACATGGGATTCTCTCCGTTAAACTAACAAATCTATAAATAACAAGTCGCGAACTTGTACCATTTCCAGCGGGCTTGTCAATCTTTGGCTTCATGTATATATATCGAAAGAACCGCAGAAAAGAACTGGGCAAAGAAAACAAAATGTCAGAATTATCATCTACTTAGAATACGCGCCACGCCCTGATTCTTCACTTTCGATGAGGGATGGGCCCCTTAGGAGCTTACCTGCTCAGGTAATGTCAGTTTTTCTATATAGTTGCCTCACCACACAGCCGCGCCGGAAACTTGAGGCCAATATCTGATAAACGATGAAAAACGGTAGCAGAATCGCTAACAGGGACAGTGAAATCCATGCCATAAAACTTTGCCACATATTTATCTTCTTCCCGCTCAGCCAACCAAACAGGGAATCGCGCTGGAAAGGAAACAGCGTGTTCAGAATGCTCTGGGCAAAGAAGAAGAATGAATATTCGGCAGCGAAATGAGATTCTTCAACCAAACGATAGTTCCTCAATCCCATTTGGTCAGACAGACTGGCCGAATCAATAATATAACGGTGAAAAGGAGGGTCATAACCAAACCATCGCCATTGGAGCAGTTTCTTCAACCAAGAACGACTGTTGGGATACTCGAAATATGCGTAGCCCCCGGGTGCAACCAAGTCATCCAGCAAGTTAATGGCATCGCCCACCTCCTTGAAAAGTTCTACGGCATGCACCATAGCCACCACACCGTAACGGCCACTTCCCACTTGTGTCGAGAGGACGCTAGGATCGTCGAATTGTTTGGCATCGTGCCAGTTGTCCAGAGTCCAGTCCTGATCAAGCTTCCCCACATCAGCAGATTGCTCTGTGCGGGAAAGGATCGCCATCGTTTTCTGCGGAACAGACAATTTGGATAATCGGTGCAATCGACCGCCGCGCAAAGCGACTAGCAGGCGTCGAATAATCGGGAAACGCAGACTGTGAACATCTCGGGACGGGATCTGTCTATCCGCACATGAAAGAATTTTTTCGGTCGAGCAATATGTGCATTTCTGCATACTGAAATGGGAAAAGAAACGACTGTATGTAAATTGACCGTTTTTACACACTCCACACTCCCGAGACCCGGAACGCTTCCGACAAACAGCAAAGAGTTCGAATCCTCGGAAAACCGATTCAAAGTATAGATCAAACCGCCGCACAAGACTCCATGGGACCAGTGTGCTACTGAGAGCCCTTGAGACAAATCCGTCACAGCCATGAGCACATTGTTTCGAAGACTTAAGCGTCTTGCCAAAGTCATCCGTTTTGTTCAGTGGATCCTCGGGGGTGGCCTTGACGAGTGTACTGAAGCGGCGCGACAAAAGATAAACCCTGCGAATAAACCAGAAGCTAGGAAAGGTGGGATCTAAAAGGCGGATAACTTCCCATCCATTGTTTTCCAGTAACGCAACCATTCCCCGAAGACTCAATCGACGCAAATGGCCATAAAACTCGTCATCGACGCCCCACTCATATGGATTATACGGAACCGTCAGCATCAGCCAGCCTTCCGGCCGGAGGTACTCCCGGATTTCGCAAAGCATTTTTTGGGGATCTGGAACATGTTCGATCACATCGAGCAAAAATCCTAAATCGGCTGTGGCTGGCAAGGTATTGGCCTCTCGCGTATAGGTCAGATCTCCAACCCCTTCTCTTTGCCCCCCTGAATGAATCTGCTCATCCGTAACGGCCAAATCGAACGCATACCCCTGTTTAAAAGATGGATTCCGAATCATATATTCAGCTACGTCGCCACGCCCGCACCCGCAATCGATGAAGCGTCCGCTAATCTGAAAAACACTTATGTTTTCTTCTAGAAGTTTGATGAATCGATTTTTTAGCGGCTGAAAGTTGGCCATAATATCTTATCCCTAAGTTCAAAATTATTGGGCCCTGTGCGTACACAAGTATATCGAGTTATCACAACATAAGACGGAATCCACTGGAAAGCAAGACGAGTTCCATACGTGAAGAGCGCATTGCCTCAAAATAGATGACACCGAAGGCCGAGGGTGGTGAGGGAGAGA
>CAZGMQ010000094.1:0-10919 GCA_964526745.1 uncultured Verrucomicrobiota bacterium | reverse complement strand
AATCGGCCCCCCGTTCACCGCCCCTTCGGTGTCATGCTTATTTGAGGCAACACGCAACGCTTGCCCTGCCTCAAACGGCCCCATACAGCACCGTCAGCACTTCCCGCATTGCAGTTAGACAGTAATCCAGCCCCGTATCAGCTAAATCGGCATAGAGGGGCAGGCGGACAATCCGGCCGGCCAGGTCTTCGGTCAGCGGCAGATCCTCCGGCTTGCAGCCATAGCGCGCACCCATTTTGGAGGAATGCAGCGGCAGATAGCCGATATAGGGATGAACATCCTTTTCGCGCAACAGCGCCAGATAGCGGTCCCGGTTGGCAGAGGTGTCGAAGATGACAAACACCGCATGCCCGTTATGCCGCGTCCCCTGGGGAAGGTGGGGAATCTGCAGGGCCCCCGCCTTTTCGAAGGTGCCGTATAGCTCATGGTATGCCTCTGCCACCTTTCGGCGTTTGTCCGTGATGGTCTCCACATCTTCCAGTTGAGCCAGCAGCATGCCCGCCAGAATATCCGCCAGCAGAAAACTGGAGCCCTTGTCCACCCAACTGTACTTGGACCGGACTCCGGCCAGGACCAGCGATCGATCCGTACCCTTTTCCTGCAGGAACCGGGCGCGCTCGACCCACTCCGGCTGGTTGACGACCAGTGCCCCCCCCTCCCCACAGCTCAGGTTCTTGGTTTCGTGAAAACTAAATGCGGCCATATCTGATCCCGCTCCGCACGGCTCCCCGTCCAGAAAGGAATGAAATGACTGAGCGGCATCCACCAGCACTTTCAGTCCATGTTGTTCGGCCAAAGCCTTAATCGCCTTGCGATCACAAGGAATCCCAGCGTAGTCAATCGGCAACAGCAATTTCGTTCGCTCCGTGATCAGCGATTCCATATGCCTGAGGTCCACATTCATTGTCCGGGGATCCACCTCGCAGAAGACCGGTCTGGCCCCGGTCAGCACCACGGCATTGCCTGTAGAACTGAAGGTATAGGACGGCAGAATCACTTCGTCGCCGGGCTCGAGCCCAGCCAGCAAGCATCCCATCTCGAGCGCAGAGGTTGCGCTGGACGTTAAAAAAACCTCGTGAAATCCGTATTTCTCTTTCATAAGAGCGATGCAGCGCTGACCAAAGGAGTGGTTGCCGCAATGCCGTCGTGACCGTACCGCTTCCAGCATGTAGGCTTCTTCTTTGCCGGTCAAATAGGGAATATTAAAGGGGATTTTCACAGTCTGTCTTTCTTCTTCGCAATGCGCCGGATCTCCTCCAGCAATCGGGCCTGATCCAGCAGAGCTTCTTCTTCCATCCGGTACTCACCGGAATTCAAAATATGAGCAAATCTTTGCCACATATGGACATAGGCATCGTCAGCCGGCAGTCGTTCCACTCGGATGCCATCGGGGCTTTCGAGTTGCAAGCTAGGCTCATAATCCGGCTTGGCGGTAAAGACCCGATCGGAGGTCATCTTTCCCGTGGTTCCCAGCAACTCCAGCCGACATTGATAGAAATAGTCGAATCCGAAAGCCACTTGAGCCACCTGTCCCCGCCCGTTGCGGAACATTGCCTCGCCGTAGCGGTCCACTCCGGTAGCCGCATCCATTTGCAGAGAGGCCCCGGTCACCTCCAGTCCCTGTCCCAACAACAGCTGAGACACCTTAGCCACATAGGCTCCGGCATCCAGCAAAGCCCCTCCGCCCAGTTCCGGCTTCCAGCGAATATTGTCCAAGGGAAACGGGGGGAACCCGAAGGTGCTGCGGATCAGATGAACTTTGCCGATCTCGTCGGATTCCATGAACGAGCTTAGCCGCGCCCATTGGGAATGTAATGAAAAATGAAAGTTCTCCATCACCAGAAGGTGATTCACCCGGGCCAGATCCACCAGGATCTGGGCAACAGCCAGGCTCGGGACAAAGGATTTCTCCACCAGCACATGCTTCCCGGCCGCTAACGCCCTGCCGCACCACTCCTTATGCAACCCGGTCGGCAAGGGTATATACAACACATCGATATCGGTACGCTCCAACAATTTTCCGTACCCTTCGAGTCCATCGCATCCGAATTCTTCGGCCCACTCCGCCGCCGTCGCTTCCGACCGGCTCGCCATGGCCACCAGTGTCCCGGCGCCCGACCGCAACAGGGCCGGCACCATCGTCCGCCGAGCAAATCCGGATCCGCCCATCACACCCACGCGCATCCCACTCATAACAGGTCCGGCTCGGTAAAACTCAGGCTGGCCAGCAAACTGCGCGCTTGCACGTTTACGAAATTGTTGAACTGGATGAACTTCTTCAACTGCCCGGCTGTCATCCAGATATAGTTCGGAGGAAGATCCAGGTCGAGCCGCGCATCGGCCTCCACGATGAGATTGCGGTTTTCTTCCTGGAAAAACCGGCCGCCCTCTTCAGACTGCAGGGTGTCGAAGCGGATCTGATCCGTTGTCGCCTCCATCGCGTACTGTGCGAAGGGCGGCAGCAGATTCAGCGCGGCATTCTGATAGCTCCCGGTGAGGCACTGCACGGTCGGTGCCATTTCGACCACATCAAAATTTCCGGGCTCCACCTTGGCCTGCACCAAGAAGTGCAGTACACCCTTGAACTCCTTGACGATGAAGACACACAGCCCCTGCTGATGAGCCTTCACCATGGGTTGGGTCCAGGCCGCCACCTCTCGGTTGTCCGCCTCCACCCGGCAGGCCATCACACTGAAAAACCGGCCCGTCGCATGGCGAATTTCCATGTCGGTGCGCTCCCACTGGCGCAAGTCGGCCAACGGCATGCGATCCACATCGAGATCATAGAAGAATTTCTGTTCGGTGAACCAGCTGATGATTTCCTCATTGGTGTGCTGGCCCTGTTCCAGAACCTGAAACGAATGCCAGAGGGCCTGCCCGAACTGGCCCGTCACGGCCGACGGAGCCCCGGCTTCGCCCAGGGCATAGGAGATGCAGGACAAAACGGTGCGGGCATCCATGTTGACGACATTGTCCCGCCGAAGCAATCGAAGCAACTGGCCGGCGGTCAACCAGCAGTAGTCCTCGCCGACCTCGACACTTTCCTCCGTCTCGATGATGATATTGCGGTTCCGCTTCCGCAGAAACCGGGCCCCCTGCTCCGACTGGAGAATATCCACCAGCACCCGCGAATTCCGACGCTGCAGGAACCAATCCAGATAGGGAGGCGATCGCCCCTGATGAACCCGCATGAAGTTGCTGCGTGTGGCCTGAAGCGTGGGCGCCAGTTGGATCATATGGAGATTGCCGGGCTCCATCTTAGCTTGGACCAGAAAATGAAGGATGCCATCGAATCGCTTGGAAAGGAATCCCAGCAGACCGATTTCCGGTTGAACGATAATCGGCTGCTCCCATTCCCTAATTCGCCCCCAGTTGGTTCCGACCCTCAACCCCTCAATACTGTAAAATCGGCCACTATCATGTCGTAGGTTACCACTTGGATCAAACCCCCACTTATCCATTTTGGCAAAGGGAATTTCCTCAAGCTGAAAGCGGTGTGCCTGTTTACGTTCCTGGAACCAGTCATCGAACCGGTCCAGTGGCATTAAATCGCCATCTAGAGCTAGCGCCGACTGCAAAAATAAATGTCCCGTGCTTTTTGACATTTTGTAACCTTACCTTACTTCAAGCATTTCCCGCAACGCTAGATAAAGCTCTCTGAGCCGGAAGGCCAGCGGCCCGTTATGCGCCTGAATGAAGGCTTTCTTAGCCGGCTTTCCATCTCGATTCAAACCGCCCTCTCAAAGCATCCCATGCTGCCAGAATCAAAGCCCAATTCACCCCCCAAAAAGCGCCCAGAAGACCTAGGAACCTTGACTGAAGAATGCGTCCGCCTGCATAGGCGCTTCCACTCAATCCAAGCCCCGCTGTCAGCGCCCAGAATAGGATTCTCCCCCAGCTGACCGGATTGTCAGACCGGAATCCCCATACCGCAGATGACAACAACAACAAGAACAGAAATATTGGCGTTAAAAGCCTCAAAATCTTATGTGAATACCACTGAAATGCTATTGGGTTGGCAAAAAATGAGAAAATTTGGGGCTCCAAGTGACATAGTTGCCAAATTCCAGCCAAGGTTCGCCTTTTTCTGAGCCCTTCACGCTTAAAATCCGTCGAAGGCAGATCAAAAACCTGAGAAGAAGGCTCAAAAAGGCATCGATACCCACCTAAAACGGCCCTCATCGGGATTAGCACATCATCCACAAGTGTGTTCTCTGGGATTGGAAGGCAAAGTTCCTGTCGAATAGCGTATAAGGCTCCTGTGGCCCCTGGAACAGCCCAAAAGTGGCTTTCGCATTGGCGAATGAACCTTTCATAGCCCCAATAGGACTGAGCCCCCTTCTGAGCTCCACCTTCTGCAGATTCATAGACTAAAGCTCCCGACACGACGCCCACTTGGGGGTCAGCGAAATGGCACAAGAGATTGGGAATAGCTCCGGCCTCCACCCTCTGGCGCGCATCCATCATCACCCAGATAGGCTGCTGAGCTGTCTTCATCAGATCATTCAGGACAGCAGCCTTCCCGCGTTGGGATTTGAATTCGAGGATGTGGACAATGGGCCGCGGGCCGTCCGGACTTGGGTCCTCTAATTTTGGATCTCCGATCTCCGTCCTTGGCTCCCCCCCCCCGTGCCATTGGCGTGGCAAGGATTGGACATTGGACATTGAATATTGGATGTTGGATATTTCGATCCTCTCCCTCACCCGCTCCCCCGTCTCATCCGTGCACCCATCCAGTCCCAGACAAATTTCCCGGATCGGTTCGTTCTTCGCCAAGTCGAGTAGGTCCTGCATTTTTTGCGGGAGGGTACCTGCCTCATTGTGCGCGACAATCAAGATGGAACAGCCGTCCTCAAAATGCCCCGATTTTTCCGGCCTCCCACTTAGCCGTGACAAAATCCAAATCAACAGTGGATATCCTATGTAAACATACCCCAACAGGGAAATTGAGATAGCAAATAACCAGCACATACCCTGTCTCTACCTAAATTCAGCGGCCGTATCAAACCTACATTCCTTGATTGGTTTTACGTCGTAGCCCTATTGATCTCAGAATGGAGAGAACGTGCCATATTGAATCCTTTTCCTCAAACATTGCCAGTTGGATGGTAATCATAAATATACGTATGGGGAGGTATGCGTCCATCCTAATTGAGAATGAAGGCTGTTCAGGCACATCTACTTTCTTGTTATGATGTGAGGGCTAGCGGGGTGGGACGAGAATCCACTTTTCCGTCCCATCACGACCATAAAATGGCTCAATATCCGTCCCTCCATAGATGTCTAAAGATTTCATCACGTGTTGATCGCGAAGCCAAGGGGGCTGGTGCCGCGACAGGCGAAATACCGCCAGATCACCCATCACATCTGTTCGTACACCCTGATAAGGAATGGTATTTGAAGGCATTCGCCCATAGAAAAAAAGCGCATCGCCTTCCGGCATGAAAAATACCCGATATTTCTTATCTCCAGTGGCATATGACTCAATCTCAAGCAAGACCCTTTTGATATCCTTCTCTGTGATATAGGGGGAGGAATCCATCCGCATCCCCCAGCCCCATCCCAGTTTGGCAGGGTAGTGGTTAGGACCGGTGATAAATCCATGACCATAGCATATTTTGAGCATGGGCAGACTGCCGACCACGAATACAGCCAGCAATATGGTAGTCCGCATACCCTTCGCCAGGATTTTCTTTCGGTGGGACAAGACGGCCCCTCCCCCCGACACAAGGGTCCAGGGAATCAGCAGGGTGATCCACATGAAGGCCATCTGGTTGTAAATCTCGTACCACATCTGCGGACGCAGGAGCATGGTCGATAAGGCCGCACCGCCCAGCAATGCCGGTACTAGCAGCTGTCGGTCCTTCCAGAATCCGACCACCGCCAAGACCCCGAACATCGCGAGCCAAGGGGTCTTGTTGGACAGGAAAACCCGTTCCCACACTGTGTTGCCACCTAGGCCCTCGCTCATCACCGCCTTAGTGTCGGCCATGGCCGGTCCCCAAAGTTGGATCATCCAATACAGATAAGTTCCCAATAAAACGCCCGAGATGACTATTACGATCCAATCCCCGCGCGTAGGCCGGATCCGGATCCGCTTCTGCCACATGTCCAACAAACACAGGAATAACACGCCCCCAAAATAAACGATGGCAATCCTATGCACCAGCACTGCCAAGCCCGCCAGAGCCAATGCTTTCCAATTCTGCCCCCGATCGGCCAGCACAAAACTCCACACGGCCATTGCCCAAACCATGGCCTCGGGCCGCGCCATGTTTCCTGCAACCACCGCGCTCGCCCCCAGAAAAAACAATGATGCCATCCCGGCCGACAGCAAGGGAAATGGACGCCGTCGTACCAGCGCCAACACGCCCGCATAGGCAACGGCCATGTATGCCCACGATACCCAGCGCGCCAGCCGAAAAGAAAATCCTGTCAATTTAAACAGCAGCATCATCGGTGCCTGGTAGTACGGCGACATCAACAAGATCCGCTCAGGATTGAGCGATGCGGAAAAATATGTGTTATTCTCCACCATGGATGCCACGGACCACAGAAACCAAGGCTCGTCATTCCAGGGATTCGGAAAGGTGAAGCCCGCTTTGATATGGGCATAAGCGGTAATAAGAATTGTTATCACGCCTATACTAAACAGGGCAAACCGACGCACAGAAAGAAACGGGGATAAGTTCATAATAGGCTTCATTAGGTCTCCTCTTTAGACGGTCGCAAATCTAATTGAACCTGCCAAATCATATTTGGTGATAAGATAAGCCTATGCTTTAGATATTTGGGACATCTTGCAAATGCGACCTTCTTCTGCTTCATTTCTCCTGAATATGAAACGGAATCCAATAATAGTAACAAATTTGGCTTTTCATCAAAGCCAGACATGGTGTAACGCGGTGACAACCATCTGCCGGGAGCACGAATCGCCCGATAACCTGAATCCATTTGTCCAGGCCTTTCGACTCCTGAAAGGCCGAACCTTATCGGATGCAGTCGTTACGATGGGTCCCCGGCCCTCTCTCATCTATGGACTTCTCTGCCTGCTGCTCCGACTCCCTTCTAAACAGATTCTTACTGAAATCTTTCTAGATGAAACCCGGCCCGAGTCACTTTCATGGCGACTGAAGACCTCTCTCTTCCGTCAGGTCGCCCGTCATTCCCTTGGTATCCTCACGAACAGTTCCGCCGAAGTGAACTACCTTTCTAAACGCTTCAACCTCCCCGAGGCTAAACTGCACTTTGTTCCGATGCACACTACCGTTGCCACCCCGGAACCGCCCTCAAAGGACCGAGATGGTTCCGTTCTTTCCATCGGGAGATCCCTACGGGACTTGGAAACACTCATTGCTGCCGCGCCCCGTTTTGGCGCGCCGCTAACTCTGATTGTCGGGCAACAGGATTCGGTGCCCACCCCGCTATCTGAGTCTGTACAAGTGTTCAGAGAAGTGCCGCTGGCAGATGTGCATCAACAGATACGCCATGCGAGGGTCGTCGTTATTCCGTTGCGACCGACCCATCGCTCCACAGGCCAGGTGGTGCTCTTTGAAGCGATGGCGCTGGGAACCCCTGTTGTAGCCACCCGTACCACCGGGATCGTGGACTATGTCCGTGATGGAGAAAACGGCCTGCTGGTGGAACCCAACGATGTCCATGCCCTATCCGAAGCCGTCCAGCGAGTGCTGAAGGATCCAGAACTGGCGGAGCGTCTCTCCCGGAATGCTCAGGCAGACTGCCTCTCCTTCCTTAGTGCGGAAACCTACAGTCGCAGACTCCTGAAAGCCATCCGCACACTTGCATCCCCCTGATAGGACTCACCTGCCGATCGATTTGTTGTTGCTCCGCTCCTTAGATTGTTTACCATGCCCCCATGACAGATGAACCCCGTAGCGTCACGATTATCGCCCCTTTTCTGAACGAAGAGGAAAACCTGCCGTTGCTCTATACCCGCATCGCGGACGCCATGAAAGACCAGCCGGAAGCCTGGGAGCTGATTCTGGTGGATGACGGAAGCACCGACGGGTCCACCGAATGGGTCCGGACCAAATCTCAGGAAGACCGACGGGTTCGCCTGATTGAACTGGCACGGGATTTTGGGCATCAGGTGGCCATCACCGCCGGACTGGACCATGCCCTGCACGATGCGGCCATTGTAATGGATGCGGATCTGCAGGATCCTCCGGAGGTGATTCCCCAACTCCTGGAAAAATGGCGGGAAGGCCAGGATGTGGTGTATGCGGTCCGAACCGATCGATCCGGCGAAACCCGCCTGAAAAAATGGTCCGCCGCCCTATTTTATCGGCTCTTCTCACGACTAACCAAAATCAACATGCCACTGGACAGTGGTGATTTCAGACTGCTCGACCAGAAGGTCATTCAAGCACTGGGAAAGATGCGTGAGCAGCACCGGTTTATCCGGGCCATGACCTGCTGGACCGGGTTCCGTCAGGTGGCCGTGCCGTATGAACGGGCATCCAGACACTCCGGGGAGTCAAAGTACAAGACGTTCCACCTGTTGAAGCTGGCCATGGATGGCCTTGCCTCTTTTTCCGGCGAACCTCTCCGCTGGTTTGTGAATCTGGGCTTCTTCATCGCTTTTCTTGGCGTCTTTTACTTCATCTGCATTGTTCTCAATTGGCTTCTTGGGCTTGGTTATTATCCAAGAGGATGGGTCACCCTGGCTGGGCTGGTCCTGTTGCTCGGCGGCCTGCAACTGGGCGCGATTGGCGTAGTGGGGCTCTACATCAGCCGGATTTTTGAGGAAACCAAAAAACGCCCTCTCTATTTCGTGGCATCTGATACCGGTCCCGCTGAGCCTCGCCGGTAAACGGGAGATTCAAAACCATGTCCGCTATTCAGCAGAAGGAGTCAGGCTCTCCGGGCATCCGTATGGGTCTGTGGATTCAAGCCTGCGCCATCATGGCCACGGTTCTGGCCATGGGCCTGTCTCTGTCCGCCGCCGTTTTCCGACTGGGCCAACGGGTGACAGGCGAAAGCCATGTCCTCCTGCTGCTGGGCGGCATGGGACTGTATATCCTGCTGGCTGGCGCGGGGATCTGGGCATTCCGGGCCCTGTATCGCCGCGTGACACCCCGACAGTTCGTTGCCGGCGTCCTTTCCATCTATTTACTGGTTCAACTGGCACTGATCTTTTCCGGTGGCTCCCGCCTCGAGTGGTCGGGTGATTCCAACCTGTTGCAGCAGCATGTCCGGACTCTGGCTGAACAGGGCTATACGGAAGACGTACTCCGGCCGATGAGCGACTCCTATGATTTTCAGGTCTGGGCCCGTCGCTCCGTGCCGTTTTATCTATTGCTGTACCGGATCTCCGGCCCCCTATTTCCCGTTGCCCTGCAATGCTTCAATGCCTTGCTGATGGTCCTGGCGGCTTTTCTGACCTGGCGGCTGGCCAGCCTGCTGCTTGGGGAACGCGCGGCCGCCATCGCCCTGATTCTCCAAGTCCTGATGCCTTGGCGCCTGTTCACTCATCTGGACCTGGCCCATCACATTCTGGGCGGCCTGTATTATACCCTCGCGGTCTGGATTCTCGTTGAGTGGCATCAACCCTCCCGAACCCGTCTTCAGCAAGCCGGACTGGCGGCTCTGATGACCGGGCTACTTCCGTTGATGCACCTAGAGGGGGGGATCGATTTCGTGTTGATCGGTGCCATTGCCTGCACCCTGTTTCTAACCTGGCTGACGGGCAAAGTCTCCGCACGGAACTCCATGGTTTCCGTAGCAGCCCTCCTCCTTCTACCGATCGTGGCGATGACCGTCCTGACGGGTCCGCTGGACACGTTGCTCGACAAAGCCGATGAGCATCATTATGACAGCGGCATCCTCGCTTGGTCCACCCGGGGCTGGTCGGTCGAAACCGGGGGACAATACTGCGGGACCTATGAACAGCTGGATGTCCTGACCCCTCAGCCCAAGAAAAAATCTTTTCTGTTCCAGTTGTTGGCGTCCCAAGCGTATTACAATCCGGCGGCGGTGGCGGTTCGGCAGATTCCCATTAAGGCCGCTAAATATTTTATGGTGGGCTACGCCTCCAGCTTTGAAGAAGTGCTCAAATACAACCAGTTGCCGAAGCTTCGCATGCTGTACACCGGAGCCCGAACGCTGTATCTGATCGGCCTGCTCCCTCTGGCCATCGGCGGTGGCCTTCTTTTTCTTGTCCGTTTCCGCAGACGGGATGCGCTCAGCTTTGTCATTCCTTTCGCATTCATCGTAACCGCCTATGTCGTCTTCGGCGAGTCGGATCCCCGATATTCCGCCTATATCCATACCTATGTCTGTCTGGCGGCAGCCGCCTCTCTGACCTGGCTCCGGACAGATTCGCGCCAGCGGGAGATCCCGCTGCGCCAGGCCCTCACCGCCTCCATCCTTCCAACCCTTTCCCTGCTGCTCCTCTTTGCCCTCTGGGTCGCGGTCCTATTTGCCGCGCGCCCACTGCTCCAGCCGCGTGCCATGTGGGACTGGCGTCAGGCTGCCGTGGAACAGAACCAGCCCCTTCCCATCTCACCCGCACTGGCGCCGTTTGAAATCCATCTGCCTCCCCGCGAAGACCGACCCGGCTGGGGACAGATTCTGCTCCCCCCCCAATCGGGTTCCGCTTCAACCTTTTCCTTCTATCTGCTCCCTGTGGCTGGCCTTTCCGCTAGCCGGGGCACCCCGATCACCCTCCGTCTGCAGACATCCCAAGGCAGCGAGGACCTGCCCCTGACACTGCCGGCTCGCGTTCAACTCTCCCTGCCACCGGACAGTCCGGCTTCTCTGGAGCTCCTGTCAGACACGACACCCGCCCCGTTCCCGCTACTGATTGGCTATGCCAACCGTCAGCCTGCAGAGTAATGTGCTGAGGCCGTGTTGCCTCAAATAAGTATGACACCGAAGGGGCGGTGAACGAGGGGCCG
>CAZGMQ010000093.1:0-11273 GCA_964526745.1 uncultured Verrucomicrobiota bacterium | reverse complement strand
GCCCGGCGACTCCCCGCCCGGATGGCGCTGAAAATGGGTGCGCTGGCCGGATTCCTTTTCTGGTTGATGAGTCTCTTTTGGCTGACCCATGTGACAACGGCCGGCTGGATTCTATTGAGCGGCTACTGCGCACTCTATTTTCTGCCGCCGGTCTGGATGGCCAACCGCTGGCGCGGCGGAGCGGCCGGGTTTTCTCTATCGCTGGTCATCGTCTGGATAGGCAGTGAATTTCTGAGGGGCTGGATCTGTGGCGGGTTCCCATGGAATCCGCTGGGCGTGGGGGTAACCCCGTGGCTGCCGGCGATTCAGACAGCGGAATTTGGGGGCGTCTGGCTGGTGTCCGGTCTGATTGTCTTTTGCAATGCATTGATCGCATGGGCGGTGGTGGAGCATCGCGAATGGCGCGCCTGGTCGGTGTGTATGCTGGTTGTGGCCCTAGTCCTGAGCTGGGGCGCCTGGCGGGCGGAACAACCCATCCCGCAGGGACGATCGATCCGTGTGGCGCTGGTGCAGACGTCCATCCCGCAAGACGAGAAGTGGGTGACCGCCAAGATTGAGAGGATCTATCAGCGCCTTCAGGAGCTGACGAAACAGGCTCAGACCGATCCGCGCCTAGAGCTGGTCATCTGGCCGGAGACGGCTCTGCCGGATGATGTACGGAACAGCGAACCCAGCTATTCCCTGGTCTGGAGCCTGTGCACCAACGGCACGGAGATTTTGACCGGGTCGCTGGATATTTCCACTCTGGATACGGGCGAGCCGCTTTATTTCAACAGCGCCTTTCTATTTGATGCGGAGGGCCGCATCACCGGCGAATATGACAAGCGGCATCTGGTGGCGTTCGGTGAATTTATTCCAGGGCAGGCGTGGATTCCCTTCGATTGGCAGATGGCGATGGGATTCCCCTTGAGCATTTCGAAAGGCAGGAACGGCGCGGTTTTTCATACCACGGCACAGCGGATCCCCTTGTCGCCCCTGATCTGTTTTGAAGACAGTTTGCCGGTTCTCGCAAGGGCGGATGTCCGTCAGGGCGCACGTCTGCTGGTCAACCTGACCAATGATGCTTGGTTCGATGCCTGGGTTGCTCCGCATCAGCACATGCGCAATGCGGTACTGCGTGCGGTGGAGAACCGTGTGCCGCTGATTCGGGCTGCTAACACCGGTGTCACCTGCGTGATCGATCCGTCCGGGAAAGTGGTTTCTTTCCTGAGCGACGGGGAAGGACGCACGGATTTGCCGGGGGTGCTGTGGGCCGATGTGGCCGTGCCTCCGGATGGGATGTCCTTGACCTTCTACTCCCGATTTGGAGATATGGTGGGCATCGCCTGCGCCGTGGCCACCGTGTTGTGGCTTGCGCGGGTTCTTTGGAAGAGGCGGAAGCGCCATGATTTGACACAGGAATTGAGTGACACATGTTAGACGAGCTTTCATCGCGCATCGCGATTCGCAAAGAGGACCTCGCAGGAATGAGAGGCTATCTTTGACGTCGATGGCAAAAAAGAACTCATTGAAGAACTGACGCAGCAGATGTCCGTGCCGGAGTTTTGGAATGACTCTGCCAAGGCGCGCGGCCTGATTGACAAGAAAAACGCACTGGAATCCGTGACGGGCCCCTATGAGAAGCTGGTGGCGTCACTGGAGGACATGGAAATGATGGCGGAGCTGATGGCCGCGGAGGGCCAAATCGCTGAAGACCATCCCGATGTGATTGCACTTGGGAAGCAGCTTGATGCGTTAGACAAGCAGTATGCCCATGTGGAGCTGCAGTCCCTGATGGTCGGCCGCTTTGATTCCTCCAATGCCTTTATCACGCTCCATGCAGGGGCCGGTGGGACCGAGTCCTGCGACTGGGCTGCCATGCTGATGCGTATGTATGACCGCTACTGTCTGCAGCAGGGCTTCACCATTTCCACTGTGGATTATCTCGCCGGGGAAGAAACCGGAGTGAAGAGCGTCACCCTGATGATCAGCGGTCCCTGGGCCTATGGCTTCCTGAAGGCGGAGCGCGGCGTGCACCGGCTGGTCCGGATCAGCCCCTTCGATTCCGCCAAGAGGCGGCACACCTCTTTTGCATCCCTCGATGTCGTGGCGGAAATCACCGATGATGTCGAAGTAGAGATCGATGAAAAAGACCTGCGTGTGGATACCTACCGCTCCAGCGGGTCAGGCGGCCAGCATGTCAACAAGACGGACAGCGCGATCCGTCTGACCCATATGCCCACGGGGATTGTGGTGGCGTGCCAAGCCGAACGCAGTCAGATCGCGAACCGCAACAAGGCGATGAAACTCCTGCGCTCCAAAATCTATGAGATGCAACAGGACAAGAAACGCCGCGAGATGGAACAGTTCTATGGCGACAAAGGTGAAATCGCCTGGGGCCATCAGATTCGCTCCTACGTCCTCCAGCCCTATACCATGGTGAAGGATCACCGCACGGATGCCGAAACGGGCAATGTGCAGGCGGTGCTGGATGGCGATATCGGCATGTTCATTGAGGCGTGGCTTAAACAGAACCGGGGCGAATCGGCTGAATAATCTGCTCGGTTCTCGTTTGTCCCTCGCTCCCGTGTTATAGTAATCCCATCCATGTCGAACCCCATGTCCCAACTCAGAACCCTGCGAAGCTATATCTTCCCGCATGGACGTGAGATCCTGTGGGGCGGCGTCATTTCGCTGTTCACCGTGGCGATCAATGTTGGGATTCCCTTCATTTCACGCTATGTCATCGACGGACTCACAGCCGGGACGCTGGATGCCCGCACACTGGTCTTGTGGTTGCTGCTGTATCTCGTGGCCGCCGGGATTGCGATGTTTCTGTCCTATTGGATGCGCCAGTTCCCGCTGCGGGTGGGGCACGCCGTGGAGTCGACCATCCGCGGCCAGTTGTTCGATCACCTGACCCTCCTGGACCGCGGCTTCTACCGGTCTCAGCATACGGGCGACCTGATGAATCGCTTATCGTCGGATATCCAGTCGCTGGGGATGGGGATCGGTCAGGGGCTGATGCAGAACTGCCGGATGATCTTTGTATTTATCCTGACCTTCAGCGTCATGTTTCACATTTGTGTTCCGCTGGCCCTGGGCATGCTGATTCTGGTGCCGATGATGATCATCAGTTTTTCGTGGTTCGCCCGGCGGATCAAGAAGGGGCATATCGCGGTGCAGGAACAGCTCTCCGAAATGGCGAGCTTCAATCAGGAGACCTTCACCGGAATCCAGACGCTGAAATCTTTTGCGGTGGAGCCCCGCTGGCGCGATCTCTTCCGGAAGCAGAACACGGACCTGATGGATGTCAATATGCGCTTGGCCTATGTGCATGAAGGGGTGCGACCGTTGGCGGCTCTGTGGTTCGCCGTGACCTCCGTGTTGATCCTGCTCCTGGGCGGGCGCCTCGTAATCCAGGGGAAGCTGACGCTCGGCGAATTGGTTCAGTTCAACCAGTATCTGCTCTATATGCAGTGGCCGCTGCTTTCGCTGGGGTGGATTTTGAGCCTGATGCAGCGGTCCTGGGCGAGCTGGGTCCGGATTCGCGAAGTGCTCGATGAGGAACCGGCCATTGCGGATCCTCCCGGAGCGCAGGAAAAGCCGATCCCCGCCGGCGGGGAAATTGTGTTCGACCATGTGGGATTGAAGGCTGGCGAGGCCACCTTGCTGGAGGATATCTGCCTGACCATCCCCCCGGGTTTGCGGGTCGGAATCACGGGACCCACTGGGAGCGGCAAAACCATTCTGGTTTCCCTGTTGCCCCGTTTATGGGATGTGACCTCCGGGTCCGTCAGTATTGGTGGGCGCGACGTGCGGGAATTTCCCCTGGATGAGCTTCGCAAGCAGATTGGAATGGCCGAGCAGGAACCCACGCTGTTCTCGGATACGCTGGCCAACAATATCGCTTTCGGTGCACACAACCTGTCGGAAGAGTCCATTCTGTCCGTGGCCGATATTGCGCATCTGCATGCCGATATCGAACAGCTCCCGGATCAATATGAGACCCTGATCGGCGAGCGCGGGGTTTCTCTGTCGGGCGGGCAGCGTCAGCGCACCTCCATCAGTCGGGCGATCTCCCGCGATCCCGCCATTTTGATTCTGGATGATGTTCTGGCCTCCGTGGACACCGAAACCGAAGCCGCCATCCTGGGCAAACTGCAGCCGCTTTTCTCCAGTCGCACCACGCTGTTTGTGAGCCACCGGGTGAGTACGCTGCTGGATATGGATCTGATCCTGGTGGTGGAAGAAGGCCACATCTCGCAGCAGGGGACCCATGCGGAACTGATCCGGCAGGCCGGCTATTATCGCCGCCTGCATGAAATGCAGCAGCTGGCGGCCGTGGAGGGCGTGCGATGACGACACCCACCAAGCCCGTCGGGACCCAAGAGTCCTTCAGCTTGTTGCGCCGTTTGCTGGTCTATACGCGCCCGCATCGTTTTGTGATGGGCGTCATCCTGGTACTGACGATCCTCTTCAGTGTGGGGATGAACTATCCGCCGGTCCTGATCCGCAATGCCATCGACCAGTTTATCGAAAACTCCTCACTGGCTATGGATGCCCGGATGAACGGACTCATCCGTACCGCGATTCTCTTCTTTGTCATCAGTGCGCTCAGCTCGGTGGTGCGCTATCTCCAAACCCTCATCACAATTCGGATGGGACAGCGGATTGTCCGTGCAATCCGCCGCGATGTGTTCGGCAAGGTGCTCGACATGCACCGCCAGTATTTTGACACGACTCCCGTGGGGCGCTTGATCACCCGTGTGACGTCTGACGTGGACACCGTGCAGCGCTTTGTTTCGGAAGGCATCGTGGGCGCTGTGGCTGATGTATTTCAGATCATCGGTGTCTTTGCCTTCATGATCTACATCAGTCCGATTCTTTCCCTGGCGCTGTTTACCATCATCCCCTTCATGGTGCTGGCCTTTGTTTTTTCAAACAAGCGTGTGCGCGTCGCTAACCGCGAGATTCGGAGATCCCAATCCGCATTGAATACGAATGCGCAGGAAGCCATCACGGGAATGGCCACTATCCAGCTGTTCAGTCGCGAGCAATCCGTCCGCGCTCGCTTTGCCAAGCTGAACCGGATCATGCGGAATGCCTGCTTTTATGAGGTTCGCTGGTTCAGCGTTTACTTCCCGGTCCTTGAGCTGACTCAGGCCATTTCGACGATCCTGGTGCTGGGGGTGGGCGGGGCCTGTATCCTGTCCGGATGGGGATCGGTCTCTCTGGGTGTGCTGGTGGCCTTCCTGATGTATGTGCGCGATTTCTTCCGGCCGCTGGATGGGCTGTCCAACCGCGCGGGCATGCTGCAGCAGGCCCTGGCGGCCTGTGAACGCATCTTTGAACTGATGGATGAGGATGAAAAGGTCCGGGATCCCACCTCACCGGCAGTCCGCGAAACCTGCACTGGAAAAATTGAATTTGATCATGTCCGCTTTGCCTACACCAAGGAAAACTGGGTCCTGAAGGATGTCTCTTTCCAGATCAATCCGGGTGAGACCGTCGCGATTGTCGGCGCCACGGGCTCCGGCAAGACCACCATCATCAATCTGCTGATGCGGTTCTATGATATTCAGGAGGGGCACATCCGGGTGGATGATGTGGATGTGCGGGAAACCTCACGCCATGACCTGCGCCGCCACATGGGCGCCGTGGTGCAGGAACCCTTTCTTTTCTCTTCAACAGTGGCCGAGAATATCAGCCTGCTGGATCCGGCCATCTCCCGCGAACAGATTGAACAGGCGGCGCAGTATGTGAATGCCGACCATTTCATTCAGAAGTTGCCGCAGGGGTACGACACCGTCTTGAATGAACGGGGCGGGGGGCTGTCGGCCGGTCAGAAGCAGCTGCTGGCGCTGGCCCGCGTGATTGCCCAGAACCGCGACGCCATTCTCATCCTCGACGAAGCCACCGCCAACGTGGACAGTGAAACGGAAGAATTGATTCAGGATGCCATCGAACGCGTCATGAAGACCCGAACCGGAATCATTATTGCTCACCGCCTGTCCACGATCCGGCATGCGGACCGCATTCTGGTCCTCTATCAAGGCGAACTGGTCGCGCAGGGCACGCACGACGAACTGCTGCAGCAGGACGGCTACTATCGCCGCCTGTATCAATATCTGGCGATGACAGACGACAACCAGACCGAAACGCCGTAATTTTCAGCGCTCCCAACTGCGGCTTAATCCTCCAGGCCCAACTTCTTCAGCTTGGGGCGGATCACGGCACGGCAATATGGCGCCCGCTTGTTGTTCACGTAGTAATCCTGATGCACATCCTCGGCTTGATAGAAGGTAGAGGCATCTGTGATTTCCGTGACAATCGGTTTCTTGAAATATCCCGAACGGTCAGCTGCTTTCTTGGAGGCTTCAGCAACGCTGCGCTGCTCCGGAGAATGGACAAAGATGGCCGACCGGTATTGCGTGCCGACATCCGCGCCCTGGCGGTTCAGTTGCGTGGGATCGTGCGCCTTCCAAAACAGGTTAAGCAGCTTGTCATAAGAGATGACGTCGGGATCAAAGGTGATTTGGATCGCCTCAGCATGCCCCGTGGTGCCGGAGCAGACCTGCTTATAGGACGGATTGTCCACGGAGCCGCCGATGTATCCGGAGATGACTTCGCTGACACCGGGTTGCTGACGGAAGATTTCTTCGGTACACCAGAAGCATCCGGAGGCAAAGGTGGCGGTTTCAGTGGTGTTCATGATCTTTCCCTTCGAAGCGCGAGGCGCGGAGGATTGAGCGGTGGCGGAACCTGCGAAGATCAGCAGGCTGCTGATTCCGCCCAAGAGGACGCGGCTGAGGTTTGTTTTCATGGGAGCGAAGATACTGCGTTCTGGGTTTATCCGCAAATGGTGGAGACTGGATATGGATACAGCTTGGAGGATGACTTGGAAGCCATCCACGAAAGCGCGCCTTAACTCAAAATCTATCAATACTTCCGCTATAAAGTAGACAATAGGCCGGATCGTTGTATAAATCACATGTTACTTAACCCGAAAGCGAAGGGACACGGATGAACAAGCTAGGACGTTGTATAGTAGGTGTAGCCTTTCTGTTTGTGATGGCTACATCGGCGCAAACCAACATACCGTGGCAAACAATGGATGGCGGCGGGGGCTTAAGCACCGGAGGGATATACAAACTGGAGGGAACCATCGGCCAGCCGGATGCAGGGGAAACGCTGCAGGGTGGCTTGTACGATGTGCAGGGGGGATACTGGGCATTCATCGACCTGGTGCAGACACCCAATGGGCCCCTTTTGTGCATCGCCAGGGGAGACGCCGTTTCGGCCACGCTGGCTTGGCCTGTTGCGGGTTCCACAGGCTATCAACTTCAGGATGCCAGTTCCCTGATCATACCCGACTGGGACGATGTTCCCGGGGCGCCCACCATCGTGGGCGATGAGTACCAAGTGACCCTATCGCCGCTGGTCGTGAAGCGCTATTACCGATTGCATAAGCCGTAGGAAATCGAATTGGAGGAATCCCCATGAAAATCAAACTGCTGTCGACCGTTGTCTTGCTGTTCGCTTTTGTGCTTTGCGCGCAGGCGCAAACGGTGCCTGAAATGATGAGCTACCAGGGGCGGCTGTCCGCCAATGGCACCAACTTTAACGGGACCGGATATTTCAAGTTCGCGCTGGTGAGCGCGGACGGATTGACCACCTATTGGAGTAACGATGGCACCGGCATCGGCGACAGCGAGCCGACCGATGCCGTCGGGGTGGCGGTGACCAATGGGTTGTTTTCGGTCTTTCTGGGGGACACCGCTTTGCCCAACATGACGGAATCGCTCACAGCCGACCTGTTCCAGCAGAACGACGACGCGCATCTGCGCATCTGGTTTGCTGAAACCGGATTGGGTCCCTTCCAACAACTGGCACCCGACCAGCCGCTGGGCTCGGTGGGCTATGCCTTGGTGGCGGGTTCGGTGGGGGATGGCGCGATCGGGGCGTTGCAGTTGGATGACTCTTCCGTGACCCCGGATAAAATCGAAGCCGGTGCCGTGACGGCGACCAAACTGGCCACCAACAGCGTCACCGCCGACAAGATCGCCAACGGCGTCATCACGAGCAACAAGATCGACTGGAGCACGATGCCTTCGTCGGACCTGAAGAGCTACCAGGAAAACGGCATGTTTTCTACGGCACCGGTCGCCAGCGGCACCGATTCGATTGCGGAAGGAATCGGGGCGCAGGCATTGGCGAACTACAGCGTGGTGGGCGGAGGGTCGGGAAATGTTCTCCAACCCACGGCGGCATATGGTGCGATCGGCGGCGGGGGTCTCAACGACATCGGGAACGACTCGGAGTCAGCGACGGTATCGGGCGGCTACGACAACAACATCGGGACCAACTCGACGAATGCAACGGTGGGAGGTGGACGCGCGAACAACATCGAGAACAATTCGACGAATGCTACGGTCTCGGGTGGGATACTTAACTCCATCGGGAACAACTCGGGATCCGCCACCTTGGCGGGCGGATACGAGAACACTATCTACGGAAATTCCGATTACAGCGTGATCGGCGGCGGCTGGGTCAACGAAATCGAGAATAACTCGAAGTATGCGACAGTGGCGGGCGGCTCCGACAACCATATCTGCACGAATTCCGATTCCGGCGTGATTAGCGGCGGCAAAGCCAACTACATCGAGCACAACTCGGCGAATGCGACCGTGGCGGGTGGCTACAAAAACAGCATCTTGATCAATTCTACGAATGCTTCGGTCTCGGGTGGGTACAATAACGTCATCAAAAACGACTCGGGATCCGCCACCGTGGCGGGCGGCTACAGCAACACCATCGGAACAAATGCCCATAACAGTGTGATCGGCGGCGGGCGAGGAAACTTCATCGAGGCGAACTCGGCGAATGCGACAGTGGCGGGCGGCTACAGCAACACCATCGGAACAAATGCCCATTACAGCACGATCGGAGGCGGGAATCTCAACGGCATTGGGAACTACTCGCAGTATGCGACCGTGGCGGGTGGCTACAAGAACAACATCTGGACCAACTCGGTGAATGCAACGGTGGGAGGTGGACGCGACAACTACATCCAGGCCAACTCGGCGAATGCAACGGTCTCGGGTGGGAATTATAACTCCATCGGGAACTACTCGCAGTATGCGACCGTGGCGGGCGGAAGCGAGAACAATATCTACGAAGATGCCAATTACAGCGTGATCGGCGGCGGCTTGATCAACGACATCGGGAATAACTCGAAGTATGCGACAGTGGCGGGCGGATTCGAGAACTATATCGGCACGAATTGCAATTCCAGCGTGATTAGCGGCGGCAAAGCCAACTACATCCTGGCCAACTCGGCGAATGCTACGGTGGGAGGTGGATTCGGCAACAAAATCCATCACAACTCGTCGAATGCGACGGTGGCGGGAGGCACCGAAAACAACATCGGGAATGACTCGATGTATGCGACGGTGGCGGGCGGCTACAGCAACACCATCGGCACCAATGCGTTATGCGCCACTATTGCAGGCGGGAGGGCAAGTGCGGTGGGAAATAACGCACAGGATGCTTTCGCCGCCGGCCGGCGCGCCAAAGCGAATCATCCCGGAGCGTTCGTATGGGGCGATTCGATGAATGCCGACATCGTCTCCACAGCCAGCAATCAAGTAACCATGCGCGCCTACGGCGGCTACCGCCTGTTCACGGGTTCCGGGTTGGGCGCCGCGCTGGCACCGAACGCCACGGCGTGGACGGTCATGTCGGACCGTAACCTGAAGGAGAACTTTGAGCCCATCGACACCCTAGACATCCTGGACAAAGTGGCGGGGCTTCCGCTGACGGCCTGGAACTACAAGGCCGATCCGGACCAGCGCCGCTACATCGGCCCGGTCGCGCAAGACTTCCACGCCGCCTTCGGGCTGGGCGACGACACCAGCATCAACACCCTCGACACCGACGGCGTGACGCTCGCGGCGATTCAGGGATTATATGCGGTGGTCGAAGATCAACAGGCGGAACTCGATCAATTACGGCAGGAAAACGAGGACTTGCAGGCACGCCTTGAGCGGCTGGAAGCGGTGCTCGAGCCCTAAAGACAACTGCAACAACCGGAATGACTTTTTAGTACAGCAGCGCCGAGCCTTCGAACTCCGGCCAGGGGGGGGCGGGGGTTCGGGTGCCCCAGAGTTGCGCATAGAAATCAGGCCGACTGCCGGGGAAGTCCCAGAGCTTGGGGCCGATGTGTTTCTCTAAGGCAGAAATCAAACGGAAGGCGCCAAGCGCTGGCTGATAGTCGGTGGGATCGGTTACTTCGAAGTGCCAGCCCTTCAGCGTCTCTCCGGTCTTGTCGGGATATTCCGCAGGGGTGGCCTTCACGCCGGGCAGGTCCGGCATCTCCAAATTGGACAAGTCGCAATGCGCAGATCCAATGTTCTGAAAGGCGAGAGGGGTGCCACGCGCATGATCGATCATCGGCAGGGCTTCAAAGAAAACCGTCAGCGGGAAACACAGCGCGTTTTCCAGCGACACAATCGCAGGAGAGCTGGGATGCCACACTGGAAAAATCTCCTCCAGCGACTGACACGACGATAGTTCCGGACAGGGGGCAATCCGCAGGTCGAGTTCCGAAAGCTTCAGTTCTTCGCATAGGTAGTGGGCGGTTTCGCCCAGCGTTATGCCGCTGCAAAACGGGGTGGGGACCAAGCCGACAAAGGAGGCACAATCCGGATCGAGCATCGGCCCATCGGCCGGCCCCAGCATCAACGGGTCGGGGCGGTCCGCCACAATCAGCTTTTTCTGCTGCGCGGCACAGGCCTCCATCATCAGACGGAGCGTGGACACATAGGTATAGGCCCGGCAGGCGATGGTCTGCAGGTCGAAGACAACCGCATCCACCTCGGCAAGCATTGCCTCCGTGGGAGCCCGGGTTTCTCCATATAGAGAGAATATAGGGATACCCCAATCGCCATGAGCGGCATCTTCAACCTTTTCCCCGGCATCGCCGCGGCCAAAGAAGCCGTGCTCCGGACCGAACAGGGCGGTCAAATTCACACCGGCCTCTTTCAGAAAGTCGGCAGAATGGCGTCCATCAGAGATTCGGCTGGCCGGATGGGCCACCAGACCGACGCGACGACCCTCGAGCCAGTCCAGAGGAAGAACTTCGAGTCCGCAGGGATGTGGAGTGACATTTTTCACAGGCCGAAGCATACCAAATGAAAAGAGTCAGGGGAAGGGGCGCAATCTTCTATACGTGGCTACCGCATTGCCTCAAAATAGATGACACCGAAGGCCGAGGGTGGTGAGGGAGAGAA
>CAZGMQ010000092.1:0-11477 GCA_964526745.1 uncultured Verrucomicrobiota bacterium | reverse complement strand
ATCACAGCTGTTATGACCATACAATGCTTATTCATGCCAAATGGCACAAATATAGAGGGCGGGCCTACAATCGATCGCTCCTTCTTTTCCCCTACCCATTCGCATCTGTTCGCGTCCATTCGCGGTCAGCGCAATTATATATTTTCTGTGGCCGCTATGGGGTGTAGGCTGGACCTCTGCGTCCGGCGGTATTCGCGCCCGCCACAGAGGGCGGGCCTACAATCGAACCGTCCTTGCAACCGGAAAATGCGGCTATAAAATATCTTAATATGCTTTAGCCGGCTGATTGCCAAATTCAAAACATAATGCCGACGGATGCCCTCCGCACCCGTGGCTTGATGAAGCGGATGCACCCCCGTTCACCCCCCCCTCCCGAAGGGGCTGAGCTTGCTCAGCCCGCCCCCGGTGTAGACTGGCCAGTTCTATTCCCTGGCAAGCCCTATTCGTCCAGAAACTTGAACATCCTCACGAACATCTCGTGGTGCTGGGAGCCGCCTGTACTCGGAATTGGATCTCGCCATACCAGAGCCACCCCGCGGCGCTCTCCCGTAATCATATCCTCTCCAGAAGCCAGATTCAAATCCCCCTTCTTTCCAGCACCTTCTTTGATAGCCTGTCCAATGACAATGACCGTAAACATGCTGTTGTTCGGGCTGAACAAACCCCAGGTATTTCGGATCAGTGATTCCCTCTGATTCTTGTTTAAAGGAGCCATACCGCTAGGCAAAGGAAGTCCACCCGCGCCGCCGGCCAAGGCACCGCCAATCTGCATGGCGGGAACCCGTGCCCAGGCTGAGCCGGACATAAACGCTCCACCCGTCGGCTCAATTGCCTTACTTGCCGACTCAAAGACCATATTTGCCGCCAGGAGCTGGGCATCATCTGCGTGCAAAGGACCATCATCCGGACCCGGCATATCCGGCATTTCCGGAACCTCTTTTCTCAACAAACCTGTAAATGCCGCCCGCAGTACATTTGTACTGCTGGTGCTCGGATTGATTGTGCCATTGGTGTAATAGGTAAAGTTGTTGGAAGCAGACTGAACCGCGGCCAGAATCGCCGGATCCGACACCAAACCGGCCATCATCTCCGCCCCCGCATCCGTACAGAGGTCGATGGTTTCCCATGGATTCCCCGAACTGATATATCCCAGTTCTGCTGGGGATTCCATGGGTCCGTTCCGGCAATACATATACAAGCCCGCTCCGCCGGCCACCCCATACCCCGGCGGGTTCACCGTCTGCGCATTCCCGTTTACTTGATTCATGCTGCCACCGAGGGCCAAGGCCTGATTCCATCGGCTCAAATCATGATTCAACCGGGGATCATCCACCTCAATAAACGCTTGATATGGGACTCCATCCTGCATATTGAGTCCCAATGTCCCGGAGTCAAACTCCATCTGATCCACTATGGCCCCCGCTGGGCCAGGTCCTGCCCGGAGCAGCAGCGGTTGATCTGATTTCATAAACTGAACCAGCAGACGGGTGGTGGTGGTAAGTGAATTTGTACTTTGCTGGACAAGCGGAATATCATAATGGAAACTCCCTTGTGACTGGGGCAGTCCACCGGCAAAATCTGAAGTCATGTTTAATTCAGCAACGGTGGCTGAGGCCTGAATTGGGACAACATAATCTTGACCGTTGTTTAACAGCGCACACCGGAGCCATATATCGGCGCCTACAGGTTGGTTAAAGTCACATGCAATAGTGGGGGCCTGAATCGAAAACGGGTCCCCTGCGGGGTTATTGGTTGAAGGGAATGGGAACCAAGTCTCAAATTCCAGATCAACACTTAACATTATATTGGTAGTGTTGTAATCAATCTGAAGAGTCATCCCCAGCTCATTGAACATCGGGACGGCTTCAGAGGAGGGGTAGTTCGGAATCCCCCCCTGCGGATCCGAATCCGCATCCAGATAATCATCGATGGCCTTGACCGTATCCGGCACACTGGCCAGTTGCGCCTGGACCGGACCCAGAACGTCAGTCCAATTGGCGGTATTGTCACAAAGCACGGGCGGAATCCATTTGTCTTTGGCAATATCATATGTTCCCCGATAGGCTGCAAGACTATAGGGAACCAGATCGGACACCTTGCTCGAAATCAATGCGGCCGACCACTCGATCTTGTCCCCTTTCCAGCGCGGGTCGGAAATCGGGGGCCAGGTCTCATCTTCAATGTCCGGATCCGCTTCGTCGCTATATGTATATTTTACGCCGTTGATGGTACGGGCAACCGACCCTTCCCCTCCGTTATATTTTCCGTTCGTCAGCAGAATCAGCTCTGAAAGATTGTCAAAACCCCTCCAGCCATTGCGAAGCGTTTTGAATGCGCTGGCAGACGCCGTTTCCGGGAGTTCCCCCATGCCCACAGCACGCACACTGGGCCGATTGGTGGGATTGCCGACGGTTGTCACAGCGCTGGGCTGAGCAATCAGATTGGCATCGATGCCCCCACTCATATCAAAGCATACATAGGCATAGCGGCCGAGAATCGGACTCTGACTGGTAGGGTCCTCCCGAACCAGTATCCATTCAGCTTTCCCCACCAGATTGGATACGGCAGGTTTCATATACCCTCGGGGAATCCACTGGCGGGCCTCCCCGGCCATTAACCGGACACGGCTTTGCTCCAGAGTCTGGCCCGCATCTGTTTCAGCGGTCGGAGGAAAGGAGGTAAAGACGGTCAGGTCATCGCCCGCAGGCGTGTTGGTGGGTGGAAGCAGATATCCCTCCCCCCATAATTCGACACTATAGTCATTCATGGCCGCACTGAGTGCGGTCCGGACCAGTTGCCGGCCGCGCTGTGCCTCCAGCGTCGCATTGGATACCAGCCGCTCCGTCCGGGCCTGGGTAAGGAAGGCCAGCGCCATGATGATCATAATGCTGAGGAAGCCCAGAACAATAATCAGCGCCACCCCGCATTTCGAACTATCTTCTGGATGAAAAACTGTCAGTTTCATTTCGTTCACTCCCATTTCCGGCTAGTTGTAGTGTTCAACCGGGTGGTGATATTGCGCCGCTCCGATGACCGGCGAGGCCCGCCCAAACAGCGAAGAGGACTCCCTGATCATCATCGCCCGCGCATTGTCTTGTGTTTGGGCATCCACTCCGGGAAGCAGGGCCATGCCGCTTTCCACCGCCACATCAGGACTGGTGATCTGCAGATAGATATCAAAGGCAGCCGGCGGCTTGTTGGCGTGCTGAGGGTACCCAACCGGTCCCAGTGTACTGTCAAAAACTCGTTTTCCCCCGCTCTCCTGCATCCAATCTTTCCCGTCCCAGCCCAGACAATACACATCGAAACGAACCACATTGTCGGCCAGCATATTCCGATCGGCAATCGGAAAACCAGAAGCAGTTTTGGCGGTTTCGAGACCGAAATTCCACCAATCGGTCTGGGCTGGATTGAAAACATCCACCCCGTAATCCTGGGCCACAGCCATAATCCAGAGATCGCGATAGAGCATATAGCGCATGTATTCAGCGCCCGTCGAACTGGTCGATACCACATTGGTCACGTAGTACCGCATCAACTGGTAGGTCCGGCCGTCATCCTGATCGCCCGACGTGGTGACAAGCCAGACTTCATCGAACCCGAAGCCGCCGGGATCAACGGCATCCGCCTCCACATAACAACCCAGGCGTTCGTTCACCGCCATTCCCTCCGTGTCCTGCAGAAGGGTCTCTATGGCGGTCTCCCCAGTGCTGTTGCGTTCCAGCGCCGTGGTCCCGCGCTTCGTGATGTTGGCGGCCGCCACAAACATCCGCGTCAGCGCCAGCATCAGCACCAGCAGCACGGCCATCGAAACCAGCACCTCGATCAGGGTGAATCCGCTGCGCGTTCGAAAATGTGTGTTTTGTTGATTCATCTTGTTCCTCACCGTAACGGCAGAATTTCCCGATAGAAAATCCGCGGGTCGCCACTAGGCGTCACACCGCTGGGATATTCGCCCGGCCACACCTTCAGTGTCACCGATTTCACCATCCCCGGCGATCCCAGGCCCTTCCAGGTCCCATTGATGACGTCCAGATCATAGGTAAAGGCCGATGTCCAGAATCCTGCATCCTTGGCGGCATTGTAGTTTCCATTTCCCAGATCATAGTCTTCCGGAATCCAATACCAGACATTTCCGGTGCCTGTCTTCAGTTGGGTGGGATCTTTATCCGAAAAGGACAACGCCTTGAAATCTATTCCGTCCGCGACCGTCCAGGTCGCCCCATTCAAGCTGGCCGCCAGATCCAGCGTGGTGAACACATACTCCGCAAACAGAGCAATCTCGGTATCATCCACGGCATCCCGCGTGGCTTTCAGCCCCACAGGGAACAGGGCGAAGGTCGCCACAAGGCCAATCGCCACTACCAGTAGAGCCAGAGTCACCTCCACTAGCGAGTAGCCCGCCCTCAACTCCTGCCTGATCTGATTGAGATCTTTCATAGCGACTCCTACTGTTTCCCGTCCCAGATTCCCACCTGACCGGTCTTGTTCCGGATTTCCAGAACCGTATTCGGGCCGGGAATATCCGTTGGATCCTGCAATATTCCACCGGACTCCTCGTAGTATTTGGCTGCCGTCAAATAGATTTTCGAATAGTCCGTGTCCTGCCAATATTTACCCGTGGTGGTGTTGCTCTTCATGGCATAGGCACGGCCGTTGGGACGGAAGAGCACCGCACCCATCGGGCGAGCTGGTAATGCGGGTGTGCGAACAAGGGCATTAGGTTGGGCTGGATTCAGCGGATATAGAAAATCGGTCGAGGCATATTGAAACAAGTAATTGCCATTGGTGGCCGTTCCGCCGGTGTCCCAATCATCATCGAAATAGATTCCATCCGGCAGATACTTCCAGTTGGAGATGAATTCAAACTGCATATTGTCTGGAATCTGTTCCGGACGCGAAAGTTCGTCAATGCTATAGGCGCCCGGTACATTCTGGATGTTGGTCACGGCCAGCACCGCATAGCTGCGCAGGCACTTTTTCAACTCGTCGCCATCCGCACCGGAATAGGCTCCGCCGTCTCGGTTCGGAAACACGACAATCGTCCATTGGCGCTTGTTGATGGCATGCTGCCTCGCCAAGCGCATCGTTCCGATGAGTTGATTCGCCACACGCCCCGTATCCTTCCGTCCCGCATTTTCAAACACGGGAAGGGCGACGGCAAACAGAACCCCGATGATAACAATCACCACCAACAGCTCGATCAGCGTAAACGCTGCACGATCCTGCCTTCGCAAGGCCTTCGGCTGGCAAGCCAGCAGTTCAATCAGTGTGAAACCTTGCTTTGTTATGTCCATCTTTCGATTCATCTTTTTTGCCCTATCTGTCGTTCTCTTCGGTCTATCCGTCCTCGATTGCCCGCATTTCATCATCTGCCACGCACTCTACCCTAACCGTACAACATTTTTCTGCGCCCACCGCGCCTTCTATGGGCAAATACACTCGCTTCCCCCTCACTCCCAACTCTTCACATTGTCCTCCCAAGTCGTGTAGTCACCATCCGGACCTGCTGACCAGGCCAGGGCCCGTGCGCGAATCTCTCCGCCTTCATTCACATCCGGATTGGCCATTTGGCTATCCCCTTCCTGATCCAGAAGGTATTGAAAGGGTTTCCCCCCCGGAGAAGGAAACGGATCCAACCACGCCCCCGCATAGATCCCATCAGTAACCAATGCACCCCCCCCCGCCTCAAAAAACAAGATTCGCTTGAAATTATTATCGTCCAGAAGCTGCGCGAGCGCGTTCTCAGGCACCGACATGATTTGAACCCAAGTCGCATCTGTTTTATCAGACGTGCCCAACACATACACGGGAGGCCAGCGGTTGTATTCCGCCTGATATTTCAGCAATACCGAGGCCACCACGCCAGCATCTCCCTTGGCATTAGAAATTCTGGTCCGCTTCAATATCATGTTGGCCGCCGGCATCATCATCGCCATCAGGATGCCCAGAATAGCGATTACCACAAGCAGTTCAACTAATGTAAATCCCTTCTTCATTCTGATCTCCTTCCCAACTACTATAAAATAATATCAAATGTCTTCAACGGGTACGGCTTGCTCAGGGGGGGGCCCGGACTATACACCAGAACCTTTTCCATTATCCGCTTGCCATTCCAAGTAGCCGATTCTGTATCTTCAGGATTTTCCGGCACCACCAGCACTTCAACTTTTCCGTCCATGTTCCGGTCCATCCCAATCTGATAAGGCTGCCCCCACGGATCATTGAACACCATTGACTTGTCAGCTGGGCGGGATTTTTCAGGAATCTGCAAATACAATTTCCCCATGACATTATTCGTGGTCAACAAGGCCATAACGGGAGACTGGTCCGCAGCATCTGTTGTCCATTTATCTTCCCCAACAGCCGCGGGAAGACCATTTGTCGGCCAAGGCATATACTTGTGGTCCGCATAGAACTGCATCGTCGCCACTTTGATGCTTTGCATCTCTGTCGCGGCGCGGCGCTTCAACGCCGTCTCCTTGGCACCTCCTGCCAACGGAATCAGGATCGATGCCAGAATCGCGATGATGGCAATCACCACCAGGACTTCAATCAGTGTGAATCCAGATTTTTTCATGTCGCTCACCTTTATCACCAAGTCTTGAATGGCGTAGTCGTTATCTCGTATTCTTTGTCGGGGTCGCCGAGCGAATACACCCCCACCTTAGCTGGGATGTTGCCTACCGCTGCGGGTCCCTCGATAATTCCGTCAAAATTCAGATCCATCAGAATACCGTAGCTCTCCCCCCACGGGTCCGGGTATCCGGTCAATGCCAGTTGAACTTCCATGTCATCGATGGTCTTCACGCCAAACGAAGCCGGATCCAGATCTAGAAAGACGATTTTCTTCGGATTCTGATCCAAACTGGTTCGCTCGGGCGAATCGATGAGAATGCCGACCACTTCGCCCTGCGCTGTCCCCGTAACCAATTGATCGTCCAAACCATTATCCCCGAAGGGTACCGGCATCTTGCCATATTCCGCGAAGTACCGCTTAATTCCCCCATCCAACGCCTCAATCTGAGACATGGCCCGCGCCTTTGTACCCCCCTTCAGCGCCCCCGTGATGGCTGGTACCAGAATCGCGGTTAACAGGCCGATGATGGTGATGACCACCAGCAGCTCGATCAGCGTAAACGCCGCACGAGCCTGCCTTCGCAAGGCCTTCGGCTGGCAAGCCAGCAGCTCGATCAGAGTGAATCCCGTCCGTTTGTCGGTCTTTTTTCTCATGGCACTCCATCCCTCAATACGGTCATTGCAGGGCACACGCCCAACCACTATGAAGATACGCTGTACCCCTTATGAAGTCGAACGAAATCTGAATATCCAAGGTGTAGAGGGGCACGGGTTCACAGGGACTGGTTTCAGAGAGGAACCCCCCTGAATTCGGCCCCTTCGGGTCGGATTGGAAGAGAAGAAGAGCCTCTTACTCGGCTGGCGCCGCCCGCCAGACCAGCCGCCAGGCCGGCTGCCCCAAAAAGTCCCGCATGTCGGCCTCTGCATACCCGGCCTTGAGAAAGGACCGGACCGAAGCCACATTTTCCGGCTTGATCCAGGCCAAGACCTCCGAAGCCCCCTTCTCGGCGCAGAATTTCTCTGTGCCGGCCCGGATCAGGCCGGGAGCCAATCCCTTGCCGCGGAAGGCTTCCGCCAGATAGACCGAGACCACGGGTTCCCCATCGTTCGGTTCGAACCGGATCTGGCCGGCGGGCATCCCTTCGGCCGTTTCGGCTACATACTGCGTCCGTTTATTCCCCTCCAACGTGCCGGCAAACCACTGACAATGGTTTTCCCAGGGCACCGGCTCGTGCGTCTGGAAGGCAAACTGCAGCATGGCGGGGTCATTCACCCACTCCCAGATGAGTTTTTTATCCTTCTGTTCAACTTTACGAACTTGCAGCACAATGGGTTCTGTCATTTTATGCCTTCCGGTTCTTTGAGGTGCACAGGTTCTGAGCTGTCCGCCCCTCACGGGGCCAGAATGCCCACCTGACCCGTTTTGTTGTGAATTTCCACGACGGTGCGGGGGCCCGGAATGGGGGCCGGAGGCAACAGGCTCCCGCCCGACACGTCATAATACTTGTCAGCGGTCAGATAAATCTTCGAATGGCTCTTATCCTGCCAGACCTTGCCATTGTTGTTGTCTCCGACCATCGTGTAAGCGCGGCCGTTGGGACGAAACAGGACGACGCCCATCGGACGCACCCGGAGATTCGGGGCGGCCGGATCCATCGGGTACTTAAAAACAGTCGAAGCCGACTCAAACAAATAGTTCCCGTTCAGAGTAGCATCATCATCAAAATAGATGCCTTTCCGCAGCCTTTTCCAATCGGTCACAAACTTGAATTGCATGTTCGATGGAATCTGATCTGCCCGGAGCAGCTCCTCCATGGAGTTCACCACAGCCAGCACGGCCACACTCCGCAGGCACTTGTTGACATCATCGCCGCCCACTCCCGTATACGCCCCGCCATCCTGATTGGGAAACACCACCAGGGTCCACTGGCGTGCACTGACCGCATGCTGACGGGCCAGGCGCATGACACCGATGAGCTGACCGGCCGCCCCATCCGTATCTTTCCGCCCCGCGTTTCCAAAAACGACCAATCCCACCACAAAGAGAATCCCGACGATGACCAGCACCACCAATACTTCAATCAAGGAGAAGCCCCTTGCCCACCGGTTCTGTCGTTTCATTTCACCCATCCTTGTTTGGGATCCGAATCTCCGCACCCTCTCTGTTTCGATACGCTCAGCGCTTCGAAAAGTCGAACATAATCAAGGGAAAACCCGGCCTAGGCCACTCCGTCGGTCGCCGCCATCGCTGCCTCGGCATTCGCCTCGACCGGCGTGGGATCGCCGGCGACCTTTCGGGCGCTGGCGACATCCTTCAATCCGTTTCCGGTACACATGCAGACCACCGTCTCATCGGCCTTCACCAGACCCTCTTTCGCGGCTTTTTTCAACCCGGCCCAGGCGCAGGAGGCGGCCGGCTCCGAAAAGACGCCTGCGCCGCGGGCGATTTCCGGAATCGCGGCCAGAATGGCCTCATCCGGAACCGTCACGGCGGCTCCACCCGAATCAATGACGGCGCGGACAGCTGCCAGGCCATCCCGGGGAATATCCACGGATATGGAATCGGCCACGGTCGTCGCGGCCACCGGAGCTACTTCAACGGTCTTCCAGTCCGGCGTGAGATTCCCGGCTTCCTGCAGTTTCCAGACGGTCTGACTGATCGCCGCGCTCAATTCCGACTGCGCACAGAGCATTTTGGGCGTTTTATCGACGATTCCAGCCTCTTTCAGGTCGCAGAAGCCCTTCCAGATGCCTGCAATGATGTTGCCGTCACCGGTCGGCACGACGACCCAGTCGGGAACGGTGCCCAATTGCTCATAAATTTCAAAGGCGGCGGTTTTCTTGCCTTCGCGCGTGAAGGGGTTGTGTCCCGTGTTGCGATTGAACCAGCCGCGCTTCTCGCAGACCTCCATGCAGAGATCAAAGGCGTCGTCATAGGTGCCTTTGACGGCCAGCACCTTGGCCCCGAAGATCAGCAGCTGCGCGATTTTGGCCGCCGGGGCCTTTTCGGGGACAAAAATCACACAGGGCATCCCCACGCTGGCCGCCAGACAGGCCATCGAGCTGCCCGCATTGCCCGTACTGGCGCCGCAGAGCACCGAAGCCCCCGTTTCGCGGGCACGGACCAGAGCCACGGCTCCCGCCCGGTCCTTGAACGAGGCGCTGGGGTTCTGCCCGTCATCCTTGAGGAAGAGCTGGTTCAACCCGACCTTTTTGCCCAGGCGGGGCACTTTATAGAGCGGGGTCATGCCCACTCGAAGCGGCGAGGCCAGGCTCAGATCCGACACCGGCAGCATCGCCTGATAGCGAAAGATGTCCTTCCGGGAGTCATCGATCCACCAGTTCCCCTCTTCCTTGGGCCACTGGTATCGAATCTCCAGATTGCCGCCGCAGGCCGGACAGATATACCCCTCAAACTCTGCTCCCTGCTCCGTTCCGCAACTGAAGCACCTGAATCCGCTGAAATATGTTTTTGTCATGCCAATGACTATGCCCCATCCGGGCAAACGGTTCAAGCGGGAGAAGCGGATGCCGGACAAACGGTTCACGGCTGTCCTCCAACGTGTCCACCGATGTGTCCACCGAAGCCGTGGCGAAGGCGGAAGCCTTGGCGAAGGAGGATTCAGGGGAGGGATCTCAGTCCGCCCGCCCTTTCTCATTCTTCCTTCCCGATTCTTAATTCTTAATTCTCAATTCTGAATTGCCACCGCGCCGGCTTTGGTCTAGGTTCTTCACCAATGAAAACAGGATGGAGAGTCCCCCTATGGCAAATATGAAAGACAAACGCATCGTCATCACCGGTGGAGCCGGCTTCCTCGGCAGCTTCGTGCTCGCCACCCTCAAGGCACGCGGCTGCGAACACCTCTTTATCCCGCTGGTGGAAGACTATGATCTGACGGAGCCTTCCAACGTCAAACGCATGTATGACGACTTCAAACCGGACCTCGTCATCCATCTGGCCGCCGTGGTCGGCGGCATCGGCGCCAACCGGGAGCATCCCGGCGAGTTCTACTACAAGAACATGGCGATGGGCCTGTTCATGCTCGAGGAAGCCCGCCTGCGCAAGATCGATAAATTTGTCGCGCTGGGCACCATCTGCGCCTATCCCAAGTTCACGCCTGTCCCTTTCCAGGAAAAAGACCTGTGGAACGGCTATCCCGAAGAAACCAACGCCCCCTACGGTCTCGCCAAGAAGATGATGCTCGTCCAGTCCCAGGCCTACCGCCAGGAATACGGTTTCAACTCCATCTTCCTGCTGCCCGTGAACCTCTACGGGCCGCGCGACAACTTCAACCCCGCCTCCTCACATGTCATCCCCGCCCTCATCAAGAAGTGCATCGATGCCCGCGAAGCCGGCGATGCAAGCATCTCCGTCTGGGGCACCGGTCAGGCCTCCCGCGAATTCCTCTTCGCCGGTGATGCCGCCGAAGCCATTGTCAGCGCCGCTGAACAGTATGACGGCGAAGAACCTGTCAATATCGGCGCCGGCTTCGAAATCAAGATCAAGGAACTCGTTCCGCTGATTGCCAAACTCACCAAATTCGAAGGCGACATCGTCTGGGATGCCACCAAACCCGATGGCCAGCCCCGCCGCATGCTCGACACCAGCCGCGCCGAAGAATACTTCGGATTCAAGGCTAAGGTCGGCTTCGAAGAAGGCCTCCGCGAAACCATCGCCTGGTACGAAGAAAACCGCTGATCCGAGGCGCTCCGCGCCCGTCCCGGCTTTCCGAGTGGCGGAGACGTTTGCTTGCGACTTGGGCCTCCCAAACAGGTTTGGGGACCCAAAATCGGTCCAAAATCATGAAAATTGGCCGAAATTTCATCAATAATAGCTATTTTTAGATAGTGCAACACTGTTTCTGTAAATTCCCATTGCCACATCACTCTTTCTTTAG
>CAZGMQ010000091.1:0-11504 GCA_964526745.1 uncultured Verrucomicrobiota bacterium | reverse complement strand
CTTATCGCGTGGCCCTTTCTTTTTTCAAGTGTTGCAATAGCCACTAGCCTGCGGGATCGTTTAAAAGGGATATTGGGGTCTGTTTTGTGTGATTTGGCCCTTCCAGGAAGTTGAGCACCTATTCAACATTCACCGCTTGTTCACAGCGGGCACGGGCATCGTCGCACTAGATATCCACACCTATAAATTTCTTGATCAGAATACCGATCAAAAACGAAATGCCGGCGATGCCCAGCGAAATGGAAGCCATCTCTAGAAAGCGCTTTTTGAAATCATATCCCTTGGCCACGGAGATATAGAAGTTGAAGGCCGCAATGATCATCACCGCGACGAACAAGGTCACCGCCAGACAGACGAACGGATTGTGCAACAGCGTAAACGGCAGCACCAAAAAGATCACCGTGAAGACATAGGCCATGCCGGTGTAGAAGGCGGATTTCAAGGCATCTGCCCCGCCCTCGTGCTTGGTGGCAAGATATTCGCTGGCCGCCATGGAAAAGGAGGCGCTGATGCCCGTGATCAGACCGGTCAGAAAGATCAGTTTGGTGTTCTGAAATGCAATCGTGTAGCCGGCCAGCGCTCCAGTCAATTCCACCAGCGCATCGTTCAGCCCGAGCACAATCGATCCGATATACTTCAGCCGCTCCTCATTGAGCATCTCAATCAGCTCGCTCTCGTGCCGCTCTTCATCTCTGACGATCTCATCCATGAACTCCAGGTCGACATCGATCTGGCCATAGCTTGCAATTCCCCGGCTTTCCGTCCGTTCCAGCATTTTGATCCCAAAGGTGATTCCGAAAATTCGTACGAACCAGAGATTCAACAGGACTCTGTAACGCTGAGGTTTCAGGCCCTGACCGGTTACCTCTTTCAGCCGGAGGTAATGCTTCATTTCATCCTGAGCGATCTGCAGCAGGGTCGACCGGTTCTCCGCATCTTTCAGCAAGGCGGCAATCCTGCCGTACAACGTGTACGCATTAATTTCATCCTGCTGATTCTGCAGCAGCTTCTGTATGATATTCTGACTCAATTCCATCATATTCTCCCGTAGGCCAGCGTCGAGTCCGGACCTGCGGATTCTCTCCGCTTCATCCGGTGGAATCAATCTCATTCTGACACCGACGGTCGGGTATCCGGGAAAATAGCTCGGGAACCAGATTTTGCATTGCCCCCGCTTCTCCTCCCGAGTAGCCTGAACAGCAAAACCGCCCCTGAGTACCCAACAAGGAGAGTTCCGATGAAAGCCCACAAAATCCAGAATCCGAAAGAATCAACGGTTTATCTGATTGGAAGCGGTATCGCCAGTCTCGCGAGTGCGGTCTATCTGGAGAAGGATGCCGGGGTACCGGGCGACCACATCCACATTCTCGAAAAGGATTCGATTCTCGGAGGGGCGACGGACGGCACCGGCGATCCCGAAAAGGGCTATGTGGTCCGCGGCGGCAGGATGCACGAGATGCATTATGAATGCTACTGGGAACTGCTGTCGCACATCCCTTCTCTGGAAGATCCGGCCGTGTCGGTCCGCGATGAGTCCTATGAATTCAACAAGCGGTTTGTGTCCAACGGTCAGGCCCGCCTGCTGAAAGATGGCCAAAAGATTGATGTGTCCTCCTACGGGCTCTCGCACAAGCAGCAAGCCGATTTTGTGAAACTGACCTTTGTTTCAGAACACTCCCTCGGAAATAAGCGGATCGAAGACTGGTTCGATGCAGCGTTCTTCGACACGAACTTCTGGCTCATCTGGACCACGATGTTCGCGTTCCAGAAATGGAGCAGCCTCGCCGAGATGCGCCGCTACATGAAGCGCTTCATCCATCTGGTAGACGGACTCTATAAATTAGGCGGCGTGATGCGCACTAAGTACAACCAGTATGATTCCGTCGTCCGTCCGATGGTCTGCTATCTGGAAGGCAAAGGCGTGCACTTCGAAACCGGCCGGGAAGTGGTCGACATCGATTTCGACCTGTCGGCCAACCAGAAGACTGCAACCGTCCTGCACATGCAGAACGGGGATGAAATCGTGCTCGGGCCGAACGACTGCGTGTTCTTCACCAACGGATCAATCACCGAAAGTACGGATAACGGTACCTGGAACACACCCGCCAAACTGCTGGGTGTGGCGGAATCGGGATCCTGGACACTCTGGAAGAAACTGGCAACCAAAGACAAGGCCTTCGGCAACCCCTCCCCGTTCTGCGACCACATCGATCTGCAGAAGTGGTATTCGTTCACCGCCACGCTCAAGGACAACACTTTCCATGACTACATGGAGAATTTCTCAGGGAATGTGGATGGCACCGGCGGCC
Organism: uncultured Verrucomicrobiota bacterium; assembly: GCA_964526745.1. Taxonomy (GTDB): domain Bacteria; phylum Verrucomicrobiota; class Kiritimatiellia; order CAIQIC01; family Lenti-01; genus Lenti-01. The sequence continues at coordinate 9,195 of CAZGMQ010000091.1, read as the reverse complement.
TGGTCACCCTGACCGACTCGAACTGGCTGATGTCGATCGTGATTGCCCGACAGCCGCACTTCCCCAATCAGCCCGACACTGTGAAAATGTTCTGGGGCTACGGACTCTATCCGGACCGGAAAGGAAACTTCGTCAACAAAACTATGGCGGAATGCACCGGAGCCGAGATGCTGGAAGAGCTGTATTATCATTTAAAGATCCAGGACCTCATGAAACCGGTGACCGAAGCTGGCAAAGTCAATTGCATCCCGGTGGCCATGCCGTTTGTGGACAGCCTGTTCATGCCGAGGGAAAAAGGCGATCGCCCGGATGTGGTGCCCACAGGCGCCACGAACTTCGCCTTCCTCGGGCAGTTTTCCGAAGCGCCCAAGGATTGCGTATTCACCGTCGAATATTCGGTGCGGACGGCTCAAATGGCCGTCTATGGCCTGTTTGACACCGATCAAACCGTCCATCCCATGTTCGATTCCGCCCATAACCCGAAATATCTCATCGCGGCATTGGAATCCATCCGGCGATAAGCTTTTTCGCCGCTTGGCCATATTTTTGCGAATTTGACTAAGTTTGGGCTGAGAATAGCTGTTTTCAAGCGATTATGAGCGATTTTCGTGTCTTTTGATCTTTTGTAGCGTGTAAAATGAATTTTTCTGAAATCGGTTTTGATGGATGAGTGAGAAGGATTATCCCATTTCGAGTATGATAGACGGCACACGGTCGGCCTTGGGCTGGTGGGTGGCTCCGGGATTGTGTTTTCAGCGGAAGCCGGCCCGTTGCTGACCGAATGGCCCCTCTATCCCGTCGCCTGGCTCTTTTTGCTTCCCTTCGCGATCGCCAGCTTCTGGGGACTGGCGTTGCCCCCCTTTCTTGCCGTGATGTTTTATGGCTTGGTGCTGAAGGAATGGAACCGCTGGATCGGGGCCTCCTTGATCGCGATCGCCTTCTCCGGTACCGTGCTGATTGGCTTCGACTATAATCCGTTTACGACCCGGGAACCGATCCTTCCCCTGGCCCTGACTCTGGGGACCGCTCTGCTGATCCTGCTTGCGGGAAGTCTGTGGAGTTGGTGGTTCCGGCGATTCCGCTGACACACATTTAGCCCTTGAACCGCCCCGCTTCCAAGCGCATGATATTCAGCGATTTTTAACAAAGGAATTTTACTGTGAGTCGATCTGATTTTTTACCGTTTTCCATCCCTGGAATCGAAGAGGATGACATCCAGGCTGTCTGCGAAACACTGCGGTCCGGGTGGATCACCACCGGCCCCAAGGCCACTGCCTTCGAGAAGGCCACCGCGGACTATGTGGGGGCACCGTACGCCTGCGCCCTGACCTCGGGGACCGCCGGCTGGCATTGCGTAGGCCATGCGCTGAACCTCAAAGCGGGCGATGAAGTCATCATGCCCTCCATGACCTGGGTGTCGGATGCCAATGTCGTAGAACTGCTGGGCGCCACCCCCGTTTTTGTGGATGTGGACCGCGGCACGATGCTGTCCTCTCCGGAGGCGATGGAAGCGGCCATCACCCCGCGAACCCGCGCCCTCCTGCCGGTTCACTTCGCCGGAGCCCCCGTGGACCTGGATGCGTATCGCACCCTGGCCGACAAACATGGGCTGGCGCTGATCGAGGATGCCGCGCATGCCATCGGCACGACATACAAAGGCCGCAAGATCGGTTCCCAGGGCACCGCCATTTTCAGTTTTCACCCCATCAAGAACATGACCACGGCCGAAGGCAGTATCGTCACCACCCATGACGAAGAGATCTACAACGCCGTGAAGCGGTTCAAATTTCACGGGCTGGGCAAAGACGCCTGGGACCGCTACAGCAAGACCGGCGCGGGCACCGTGGCGGAAGTGGTCGAACCGGGGCTGAAATACAACATGCCCGACATGATGGCCTCGCTGGGGCTAACGCAGCTGGCCAAACTAGACCGGTTCAATACCCGGCGGACCGAACTGGCGACCCGCTACGATGAATTGCTGGCCGATGTCTCCGAAATTCTGCCGCTGGCGGCTCCGCCCTGGGAGCATACTCACGCCCATCATCTCTATGTCTTGCGGGTGGACAGTCCGAAGCTGACGCGCGAGGATTTCGTGGCCGGCCTCAAGGAGCGCAACATCGGCACCGGAATCCATTTCAAGGCCGTTCACACCCATGCCTACTACCGCCGCACCGAGCGCTACCCGATCGGGTCCCTGCCCGAGACGGAGTGGTGCTCCGACCGCCTGTGTTCGCTGCCGCTCTTCCCGGCCATGAGCGAAGCCGACCAGGACGATGTGGTCGCGGCCATCCGGGACACGCTGGCCAAGGTGGGAGCCTGATTTCATGAACGATGCCCAAACAAAACCCTCTCTTTCCATTGTCATCCCCGTCTATAACGAGGAAGACAATATCCCGGAGCTGCTCCGGCGTGTGCTGGACGCCTGCCGCGCCTTGGGCTGTGTCTTTGAGGTGGTGCTGGTCAACGACGGCTCTAAGGACCGGTCCGCGGAGCTGCTGACCGAGGCTTCCCTCCAAAACCCCTCGGAGATCATCGCGGTTCTGCTCAATCGCAACTATGGCCAACACAACGCTATTTTTGCGGGCTACGGCGTCGCCAAAGGCGACCTGATCATCAATCTGGATGCCGACCTGCAGAATCCCCCCGAGGAAATCGGCAAGATCTATGACAAGCTCTGCGAGGGCTATGATGTCGTGGCCGGCCTGCGCGTGCCGCGCGAGGATTCCGTCCTGCGCAAAATTCCGTCCTGGATCGTCAACCGGATGATCCGCCGCTCCACCGGCGTGGAGATGAACGATTACGGCTGCATGCTGCGCGGCTATACCCGCGAAGTTGTCAAAGCGATGCTGTCCTGCGGCGAACGGACCCCCTTCATCCCGGTGCTGGCAAACTCCTTCGCCCAGCGCACCTGCGAGGTCGAGGTGTCCCATGCCGCACGCGCCAGTGGGGACTCGCAATACAGCGTGTTCCGTCTCATCAACCTGATGTTCGACATGCTCACCGGCATGACCACCGCCCCCCTGCGGCTGCTGTCCTTCATTGGGCTGAGCATTTTCGGTCTGAGTTTTCTCCTGGCGGCTTATATCCTCTATATGCGCCTCCACCTCGGCGATGCCTGGACCAATGACGGCATTTTCACCCTTTTCGCCGCCCTGTTCTTCCTGGTGGGCGCCCAATTCGTCGGAATGGGCCTGCTTGGAGAATACATCGGCCGAATCTATAAGAATGTGGGCGCCCGCCCACGGTATCTCATCCACCAAATCCACGGAGAAAGCCCCATCCTATGAGCCCCAAAAAGAAAACCAGTGTTCTCATTCTCGGCGTCAACGGCTTCATCGGCAACGCCCTCACCGACCGCCTGCTGCAGGATGACCAGTATGAGGTCTTCGGCATGGATCTGCACAACGACAAGATCCAGCGCCTCCTACACAAGCCCGGCTTCCATTTTGCCGAAGGCGACATCTCGATCAACCGCGAATGGATCGAATATCATGTGCGCAAGTGCGATGTGATCCTGCCGCTGGTGGCGATCGCCACCCCAAAGGAATATGTCCGCAACCCGCTCCGCGTGTTCGAACTCGACTTCGAAGAGAATCTGCGCATTGTGCGCTACTGCGCCAAATATGGCCGCCGCATCATTTTCCCTTCCACCTCTGAAGTGTACGGCATGTGCGATGACGAAAACTTTGATGAAGACAACTCCAACCTGATTGTCGGCCCCATCCGCATGCAGCGCTGGATCTATTCCGCCTCCAAGCAGCTGCTCGACCGCGTCATCTGGGCCTACGGCGAGAAGGAAGACCTGCCCTTCACCCTCTTCCGTCCCTTCAACTGGATCGGCCCCCGCCTGGACTCGCTCGACTCCGCCCGTCTCGGCTCGTCGCGCGCCATCACGCAGCTGGCCCTCAATCTCGTGGAAGGCTCGCCCATCTGCCTCGTGGACGGCGGCGAGCAGAAGCGCTGCTTCACCGATGTGAAGGACGGCGTGGAATGCCTGTTCCGCATCATCGAGAACAAGGACAACATCGCCAATAAGGACATCTTCAATATCGGCAACCCGGACAACGAAGCCAGCATCAAGGAACTCGCCGAGATGGTGGTCGCCGCCTTTGAAGCCCACCCGCTCCGCTCGCAGTTCCCAAAATTCGCCGGCTACCAGGTCACGAAGAGCGCAGACTACTACGGCAAAGGCTATCAGGATGTCGAGCATCGCAAGCCTTCGATCCAAAAAGCCCAGAAGCTCCTCGGCTGGACCCCGACCATCGGGATGAAGCAGTCCATCGAAGAAACCATGGACTTCTTCATCCGCGAAGCCGCTGGCGAGTCCCTCGACTAGGCCCCGGGACGGCCGGATCCGGGCGGCGCGCTTTTTCCGTGCGCCCGCTTGACATCCCCCCGCCTGAATGGTTCAGTACACCTGTGAATTCCATGAATAACATGCCGCTATATTACAGCTTCCTGTTTAGGTCGCCGGACGCACGGTCCGGTTCGACCCGGTAGGCTTCGGCTCCGGGATTCGTTCCAACACCGCGTGTCCGGCCAACGGACGCGCGTTTTTTGTGCCCGAATCGATTTCTCACCCCCACCAAAAAAGAAAAGACTATGATTATTGTATTGAAGCGAAAAAGCAGCGACACCGATGTCGCGACCATCAGCGACCTGGTCCGATCCATGCGCTACCAACCCCGCGTGATTCGCGGCACCGAACAGACCGTTGTCGCCTGCATCGGCGATGAACTCAGCAAGCATTCCCTCGAAGCCCTGCGCAATCTGCCGGCCGTGGAATCGGTTTTCCCGGTGCAGAAGAAGTTCAAGCTGGTCTCGCGCGAATACCATCCCGGTGACTCTGTGGTCGAAGTCGGCGGCGTGAAGATCGGCGGCGGCCACATCCAGATCATCGCTGGCCCCTGCGCAATGGAGTCCTATGACCAGTTCCGCACCGCCGTGAAGGATCTCATTGGATGCGGCACCAAGATCATCCGCGCCATGCCGTTCAAGCCCCGTACCTCCCCCTATGATTTCCAAGGGCTGAAACAGGACGGCCTGAAAATCATGAAGGACATCAAGGATGAGTTCGATGTGGCCCTGATTTCCGAAGTCCCGGGACCAGCCCAGATCGAGATGCTGGTCGATGTAGCCGATATGTTCCAGATCGGAGCCCGCAACGCACAGAACTATGACCTGCTTGAACAGATTGCCAAAGCCGGCAAGCCGGTGCTGCTGAAGCGCGGACTGGCCAGCACCGTCGAGGAATGGCTTACAGCTGCGGAGTATCTCATTGTGAACGGCTGCACCCAGGTGGTGCTGTGCGAGCGCGGCCTGCGCTCCTTCGACCCCAGCACGCGCAATTTGCTTGATCTCGGTGCAGTGGCCGTGGCCAAGCATCTGACCCATCTGCCCGTGATCGTCGACCCCAGCCATGCCGCCGGTGCCCGCAATCTGGTGCCGCCCCTGGCGCGCGCAGCCCTGGCTGTCGGCGCAGACGGCCTCATCGTGGAAGCGCATCCCGACCCCTTGAATGCCTTCAGCGATGCTGCCCAGCAGCTGGAAAGCGGGAAGTTCAGCGACTTCCTTGCGGATCTGGCCCCCTGGATCGAACTGGCCCGCAAAGAATACGACCTGCCCTCTCCCACCTGAACCCGGAGATTCCCCATGAGTGCACCCGTTCTCTATCTTGGCCCCGAAGGCACCCATTCGCACGAAGCCGCCCTCAAGCATTTCGGCGCCAACGCGAAACTGATTCCCTGCCTCTCGCACTATGAGGTGATCGCCCGGCTGTGCGATCCGCGCAGCCGTCCGCGACCACTCGCTGTGATGCCCGTGGAGAATTCCAGCGAAGGGCCGGTCACCCAGACGCTGGATCAGCTGGCGACTCATCCGAAAGTGACCATTGCGGACAGCTTTTCGCTGTCGGTGCCGCAGCACCTGATGGCCCGGCCCAAAACGAAGCTGTCCGGCATCGAACAGGTGTGCAGCCACCCGCAGGCGCTGGGACAGTGCCGGAGCACTCTGGCACGCCTGCTGCCGAAGGCCGATCTGATCACCGAATCCAGCACGGCTGTAGCCGCACGCCGGGCCGCAGAGAATCCGGGGATTGCCGCCGTGGCCTCCAATGCCGCCGCCCGCATTCACAAACTCTCCATCCTGCGAAAGAACATTCAGGACGGGGATCAAAATGTAACGCGCTTTTTCACGCTCACCGCCACCCGGACTCCGGTCCGTTCGGCCCCCAAAGCTGGAGAACGCCGTTCGCTCATCTATCTGGTGATCGGAAATCGCCCGGGGACCCTGCTGCATGTGCTGTCCCCCTTCGACGCCTCCGAGGTGAATCTGACGTTCATCCAGAGCCGTCCCCTCCCGGGCCGTCCCTGGGAATACGGGTTCTTCATCGAAGCGGTTACGGACTGGAAAAGCGCTCGCGCGCAGGCCGCCTGGAAACTGGTTCTCGCCCTGGCCGAGTCCGGCCGGAAAATCGGCACCTATCCCGTTCTCTGATGATGGACCCGCTTACCCATCTCCGTACGTTGATCGCCTCGCTCGACCAGGAACTGGTGGACCATCTGGTCACCCGGGCCCAGCTCCCGCGGAATGAGCGGATCTATGATGAAATGGGCGACCTGCCGGGCGGACTGGATGCGATGGCCGGCCCGTTTGCCGACACGACGACCCTAGCGGGTCGCGTGCAGATTCTGCGCCCGGCTTATCTCCAGCAGTGGCTTCCACTCCTGTGCGCCTCCGGCGGCAAGGGCGATCGCGCACCCTGCATGGCCGCCGACACCGCCTGCCTCGACACGCTGGCACGCCGGCTGGCGCTCTCGGTCCATGTGGCAACCCGCAAACGGGAAGCCATCCCCGAAACGCTCCAAGCGGCCATCGACACCGGCGATCCGGCTCAGGTCGAAGCCACGATTACCCACCCCGAGGTGGAGGTGGAAGTGCTGGCCCGTATCCGGGCCCGGGCCATCGAAAGCGGAGCCGACGAAACCACATCAGAACGGATTCCTACCCTCTATTCGGACTGGGTCATTCCCCTGTCCCGGAAGATCCAGGTCCACGGGCTTTTGGTTGATTCCTGATCGACAGTCACCCCCTATTATGATTATTTAATCCCTTAGCCACAAGGCATCTAGGAGAACGCATGAAGAAAACGATCACGATCACGCTTGAAAGCGGCCAGAAGATTCCCTGCCCCTCCCAAACCCTCGTTGGTGAACTCATCAGTGACCCCTTTGATCCCACAAACGGCCTGCCATATCTCGGCGCTCTCGTGAACAATGAGCTGGTCACCTTCGGCTATACGCTCGACATCGACTCGAGCGTCCGGTTTGTCACCATGGCCTCCCATGGCGGCATGCAGATCTATGTGCGATCTCTCTCTTTCCTCCTGGCCAAGGCCGTCAAAGATCTCTACCCCTCCTGCAACTTCTCGGTCGAACACGCCCTCGGTCCGGGTCTCTACTGTGAATTCGAGAATGATGGCCGCCGCGGCATCACCGAGGAGCAGGTCAAGGCGGTCGATACCACGATGCAGGATCTCATTGCAGAGGATAAACCCATTATCCGTCAGCGCATTTCCTATACCGCCGCGATCGACAAATTCACCCGCAACGGGCAGGCAGATAAAGTGTCCCTGCTGCGCTTCACCAATACGCCGAAGATCGTCACCTATGTCTGCGGAAACTTCTCGGATCTGGCCACCGGCCCCATGACCCGATCGGCCGGCCCCCTCCAGTACTTTCAGTTGATCCCCTACGAGACTGGATTTGTCTTGCAGATGCCCACGCGCGAGTCCGCTCCGCAGATTCCCGTATTTAAGCCCATTCCGGTCCTGACCGAGACCTTCAAGGAATACAACCGCTGGGGGCGCATCCTCGGGGTCAACACGGTCGGCCGCCTCAATGAGATCATCGCCGCCAACGAAATCCGCGATTTCGTCAAAGTGGCGGAAGCCCTCCATGAAAAGAAAATCGCGGCCATCGCCGACCAGATCGCCTCAACCCAGTCGGTGAAGTGGGTGCTGATTGCCGGTCCCTCCTCCTCCGGCAAAACCACCTTTGCCAAGCGTCTCGCCACCCAGCTGCGCGTCAACGGGCTCCGGCCGGTCACGCTGGGAACCGACGATTACTTCGTCGACCGCAAGGAGACCCCTCTGACCCCGGAAGGCGAACTCGACTTCGAACATCTCCAGGCCGTGGATATCCCGGTCTTAAACAAGGATCTGGCCGATCTGGATGCGGGAAAAGAAATCCAGCGCCCCACCTTCGATTTCCACACCGGTACCCGCCACTACAAAGGCAAAACCCTTCAGTTGGAGAAGGACCAGGTCGTCGTGCTGGAAGGCATCCATTCCCTCAACCCGAAACTCACCACCAGCATCCCGGATGAACGGAAATTTCTGATCTATATTTCGGCCCTCACGCAGCTGAACCTGGACAACAACAACCGCATTCCCACGACGGATAATCGTCTACTGCGGCGCATGGTCCGCGACCACCGCTACCGCGGTCATTCCGCGGCCCGCACCCTGGAGATGTGGCCGAATGTCGGACGTGGAGAGCGCACTTGGATCTTCCCCTTCCAGGAGCAGGCACAGGCCGTTTTCAACTCCGCACTGGATTATGAGCTGGCCATTCTGTCGGTCCTGGCCCGTCCGCTGCTCTCCGAAATCAAGCCGCATCAGTCCGTCTATGCGGAAGCCCGGCGCATGCTGGAATTCCTGTCCCACTTCATTCCGCTGAATCCCGAAGTCACCCCGACGACCTCCATTATCCGCGAGTTTGTCGGCGGCTCGGACTTCAATTACTAACCCCTTGCCAAGACTGCCCCCGAAAGATAGAGTGCTTCCCTGTGATGCCCACCTTCCAACTTGAAGCGATGTTTACGCGCATCGGCCTGGCCCTGGCCGCCGGGGTCCTCATTGCCATTCCGCCGATCGCCTGGCGCGGTGCCCGGTTCGAGCCATCGCTCACCAAACGGATCGTGTGCCATGTAATCGCGCTGATCGCCCTCGCCTGCTTCTGCTATTACGGCTGGTTCCTGTGGAACCGCTTTGTTCCCCGTGAGCCCGAGGCCCCAGCCCCGATCACCTATCCGGTGTCCCCGGCGCCTGTCAGCACCCTGTAGTCCCGCCGCGCGCCTAAACGGAAGCACACTCTGCTCCTGCCCCTCTCGTCATCGGGAAAATCGGTCGCACCC
>CAZGMQ010000090.1:0-12190 GCA_964526745.1 uncultured Verrucomicrobiota bacterium | reverse complement strand
GGGGGCACAACTCTCTAATAAGGGTGGTTCAAGGGAACGCTTCTGAATCAGCTTATTTTTTCCGAATCAGGGCGCGCGCCTTGTTGCCGATATGCCAGCGATTGAAGAGCAGGTTTTGTGTCGGTTTCATGGAATAGGTTTCCCAGGCAATCAATTCAAAACCGGTGCGGTCGATCAGCGCTTGATAGGCTTCCCGGCAATATTCATTGCAATGACCGGGGTGGTAGTCCGGCGGATACTTTTTATGGGACAGGCCCAGTTTCCGGGTCAGCCGCTTGAATTTAAGGTCGACCCCGTCAATATTCGGGAACTCCATCAGGACATGGCCGCGGTCGGCCAGCAGGGAGTGGAGCAGCTTCATCACGGATAGTGGCTCCGGAAGGTGTTCCAGAACGTGCCGCAGAAGAATCAGATCGTAAGGCTTCTCCGTCAGTCGGTCGGCCAGATCGGGTGCATCAATATTGGAAACCAGAACCGGCAGGTTCAATCGTTCGGTTACCGATTGGGCCATGAAGGAGGAAAGCTCGAGTCCCGAAACGGACCAGCCGGCCTGATGGCTCAGATGGAGCAGGCGTCCGTTCCCGCACCCAATCTCCAGAAGTTTCCCCTGTGGGGGGAGGTGGGCATTCAGAAATTTGAAGGTGGCCGTCTGAGGGTGGTTGAAGCGGTTAGAATCATCAAGGGGATCTTCATATTTCTGTTCATATTTTCCCTGATCCAGGCCACCGGACAGATCATAATTCACCAGTTTGCAGTTCCGGCATCTATAAAAATGAAATTCACCATCATTTCCCTGCGTAAAGAAAAGGGTTAGGGAGGAGCTGCCGCAAATCCGGCATGTAAATGAGGGAGCCGGTTCCTCATGGCGGGTCATCGGTTGTGTGTTTTCGGTTGGCATGGCGTTCCCATCTAGTTTGCAAATGAAAACAACAGTATATGGGAAAGGACGGGGCTGTCACCAGCGCTATATTTCCATTGTGCCTTCCGATTATTTGAATGGAGACCACTCTTCCGTGATGCTGGAGACAGGCCGTATCCGATAACAAATGAGCCGCGCGGGTTTGACAGCGAGGTGCCTTCAGAGGAAACTGGGGCATGAATCCGAAGCCCACAGGACAGCAGGAAGGTGAATAGAATGAAACGAATGTTGGGAGTACTCGCGGTCGTATGTGTATCGGCGGGCTGCAGTGTGAAACCACCGCCCGAGGGCGTTGAGCCCGTTCAGGATTTTGAGCTGAAGAGCTATCTGGGGACCTGGTATGAAATCGCTCGGATGGACCATTCCTTTGAGCGGGGCATGGATCAGGTGAAGGCCGAGTACTCGTTGAATGAAAACGGCAGCGTCCGCGTGGTGAATTCCGGCGTATTGACCGCCAAAGATAAGAAGAAGTCTGCCACAGGGAAAGCCTTCTTCACAGGGGCGAACGATGTCGGCAGCCTCAAGGTCTCGTTCTTTGGCCCGTTTTATGGCGGCTATTACATCTTTGATCTGGACCCCGAAGAATATTCCCTGGTGGCCAGCGGCACACGCGACTATCTCTGGATTCTGTCCCGCAAGAAAACGCTTTCGGCCAAGCGAACCCAACAGCTGATGAAGAAAGCCGCCGCCGCCGGCTATGACACCAATGCCCTCATCTGGGTGAGGCAGAAGTAGTCGCCTTAACTCGCTTGACGGCGGCATGAGGGCGTCGGTCGGAGTTTGACAGCAGAAGCCGGGGAAGAGCAGAGTAGAGGCGTGAATTCCGAAGCCAACTATCAATATTTGTTCGGTCCGGTGCCGTCGCGGCGGCTGGGGCTGTCGCTGGGCGTGGACCTGAATCCGGTCAAGGTGTGCAGCGAAGACTGCGTGTTCTGTCAGGTGGCCCGGACCACAGAACTGACCACCGAGCGCAAGGAGTGGGTGCCGACGGCCGCCGTTCTGGCGGAATTTGATCGATGGGCGGCAGCGGGGAATCCAGCCGACTATGTGACGCTGTCCGGTTCGGGCGAGCCAACACTTCACTCGGGCTTCGGCGAAGTACTGCGGCATGTGAAGGCCGCAGGGGATTACAAGACCGCCGTTCTGAGCAATGGCTCGCTGATGTGGATGCCGGAGGTCCGGGACGAATTGTCCTCTGCCGATATCGTTAAGGTGACGCTGAGCGCATGGGATGAAGCCTCGTTCCAGCGGATTCATCGTCCGGCCGAAGGCGTGACCTTTGAGCGGTTGCTCGCTGGCGAGCAGGCGCTTCGTGAAGAATATTTAGGAACTCTGTGGGTCGAGGTAATGCTGCTGCCGGGATATAACGACGCTCCGGAACAGGTGCGGGCGATTGCCGAATGCGTGAGCTCATTACGGGCGAATGCGGTGCACCTTAACACGACGACCCGGCCGGCAATGGCCGGTGTGGATGTGCCGCGTGAGCCCGATGCCTTTTTGCGAACGGTTGCGCCGTGGTTTTCGCCCGTGGCGGAGATCCCTGTGTTCAAGGGAAAGACTCTGTCGCCGGTGGCGATGACCGATGCGGCACTCCTGGACCTGCTGGCCCGCCATCCGATTGCTCTCGATGCGCTGGCGGCATCCGGTGGGGCCGAGACAGCTGATGTGGAACAGCGGCTGGTCCCATTAGTGAAGGATGGGCAGCTCATCATCGAAGAGCATGACGGCGTCCGGATGGTGCGGGTTCTTTTTCAATGAATTCGCGGCAGCTGCAGATTCGCTACGAGGGGGATGTGCAGGGCGTGGGATTCCGTTATACCGTCTGCAGGATTGTGGATGGCATCGGCGGAATCATGGGCGTTGTGAAGAACTGCCCGGATGGCTCGGTCCAACTGGTGGCAGAAGCGTCGGAGAATCAGCTGAAACAGCTGCGGCTGCAGATCCAAACCTCGCGGCTGGGCGCATATATCACGGATGAGCAGGTGGCTTGGGGCGATGCCGAAGGACTGAGCGGATTCACTTATCAGTAATCGACCGTTCCTCGGAACGAGTGTTCGGCGGGACCGGTCAGGGTCAGGGGCGAGGTTGCGACTTCCAGCATGTGACCGCCTGCCGTGATGACCTGAGCCGGGCTCTGGATCAATCCTAGCTTCTCGGCAACCAGTACGGCGGCGACCATCCCGGTTCCGCAGGCGAGCGTTTCGGCTTCCACGCCGCGTTCATAGGTGCGGATGGACAGAGACGAGGGGCCGGTGGTCTGGACAAAGTTGGCGTTGGTACCGAGCGGGGCGAACAGCGCATGCTGCCGGATATGGCGGCCCAGGGTCTCTACATCCACCACCGTGAGATCTTCAACAAAGACAATCGCGTGGGGGACGCCGCTGTTGACAAAATGTAGAGGCAGTTCCTCTTCCTCCCACTCGAGGGTCAGATTCATCCGCCAGTCTTTCGGGAGCGGAAGCTCGAGGCGGACAAACGGCGGGAGAATTTCCGCACGCAGAACGCCGGCGCCGGTTTCAATCTTCATGTCGGCCGGAGCCGCTCCGATTTCATGCGCCAACTGCGCGATGCAGCGCGCGCCGTTGCCGCACAAGTCGGCTTCGGAGGCATCCGGGTTGACAAACCGCATCCGGAAATCCGCGGCATCCGAAGGCTGAATCAGCAGGAGTCCATCCGAACCAATTCCGCGTTTTCGGTCACAGAGATGTTTGATGGTTCGGGTATCCGCCAGCGGGAATTTCAAGTCCCGGTCATCGACCAGGATGAAGTCATTGCCGGCGCCGTGCATTTTCCAGAAGTTCATTTCCATGGAAATGAGTATGCCATGACCGGGGAGCCGGAATCAACCAGGGAGCACTTGTATGGAGTTTTACCCCGATAAATAGGGGCCCTTGGATGAAAAACGGCAAAAATAACAAAAACTCACCCAAAAACAAAAAAAACAGCCTTAAAGTGACTAAAAACAGCAAAAAATGACCAAAAAATGAAGAAAATGGGCTCGAAATGTGAAAAATTGTCCGGATCAGAGAGGTGGGTTCTCCCTTGCAAGGGGGGAGGGGATTTGGATAATGGGTGGCTTACTTTTATAAGAAACGGATGAATTCATGCGTATTGTGATTATTGGAGGGGGCCAGACGGGGTCCCATCTGGCCGAAAAATTCTGCGAGGATGGCCATGATGTCGTGGTCATCGAAGCCAATAAGGCTAAGTTGACGGATCTGGATACGCATCTGGATCTGATGACCGTGCATGGCGACGGGGCCAATCCCGCAGTGCTGGAAGAGGCCGATATTGCCCGCGCGGATATGGCGGTGGCGGTGACGGACCGGGATGACACCAATCTGCTGGCCTGTATTTTTGCCCGGAAGCGGGGCGTGGAGCGTACCGTCGCCCGCGTATCCTCGTCGGCCTATCTGACCAGCCGTCATATTCATTTCAAGGAGCTGGGGGTGGATCTGCTGGTGAACCAGTATGACGAATATGCCAGGGATCTCTATAATGTGCTTCGTCTACCCGGATCCATTGAGGTGGCGGATCTGCTGGATGACCGCGTGATGGTCGTCGGGATGTCGATTCATATGGACAGTCCGCTGCTGGGAAATTCCCTGCAGAATTTTGCCAGTCAGGAATGGCTGCAGAAAATCCGTTTTATGGCCGTGGTGCGCGGCGAACAGGTGATGACCCCTCATGGCGATACAAGCTTCCTGGTGGGGGATGACGTCTATTTTGCCGGCGAGCCGGATGCCGTGACTGATTTCATGCAATGGGCCTGGCCCGAACAAAAGCGTTTCCAGCGTGTGGTTATTGCCGGTGGCGGAGAGTTGGGCCTGCAGTTGGCCCGGATGTTGGAGCATACCCGGATGCAGATTGTTCTAATTGAGCAGGACGAGGAACGGGCGGATCTGTGCTCGTCCGAGCTCAACCGGACGCTGGTCATTAAGGGCGATGCCCTGGAGCAGGAGACGCTCGCCGGCATCGGCGAAGCTGCGGATCTGGCCTATGTGGCCGCGACCGGCAGTGACGAGCACAACATCATCGGCTGTCTTGTGGCCGAGAAGTTCGGCGCGCGGTTCACGGCCGCCCAGGTCGGCAAGAAAGAGTACATCGGCATTATCAATCGGTTGCGACTGCTGGACCGCATCGTGAATCCCCATCTGGCGATGATCAATTCCATCCTGCATTTTGTCCGCGGGAAAGAAGTGCAGGCCGCCGCCATTCTGGCGCGTCTGCCGGGCGAGTTGATTGAGCTCAAAATATCCGCGAAACACCGATGGACGGGCAAGGCCATCAAAGACCTGAAGATTCCGGCCGGCGCCATCATTGTGACGGCGCTGAGGGAGAATAAGGTCCAGACGGCAACCGGGGATCTGGTTCTTGCGGAAGGCGACCGTGTGGTGGTGTACTGCCTACCGGCTTCGCTCTCCAAGATGGAATCGATCTTCAAGGCCTGAGGTTTTTCCCAATGAATATTAAATCGGTATTCCATGTGATCGCCTGGCTGTTGGGCGTTGTGGGTCTGTTGATGGGCTTTTGCGCTTTGGTGTCCTATCTGCACGGCGACCCGGCAATCGCATGGTCTGCTTTGGGTTATTCTTCCGCAGGCTCTTTGGTTGTGGCGATTCTATTATGGTCCGTGACGCGGAACAAACTGGTGCTGACGCGCCGCGATGGACTGGGTGTGGTCGCCTTCGGCTGGCTGTTTGCCGGAATTGCGGGTGGCGCGCCATATGTTCTGGCCGGGATTGCAGAGACGCCCTTGGGCGCCCTGTTTGAGTCGATCTCCGGCATGACGACAACTGGCGCGACCGTGTTTGCGAACCTTGAGCAGATTCCGAAGGGTATTCTGCTGTGGCGTTCCCTCACGCAGTTTATCGGCGGCATGGGGGTGCTGATTCTGGTGGTGGCCATCCTGCCCTTTGCGGGCGGTGGCGGCATGCAGTTGTTTCGTGCCGAGATGCCCGGCCCGACCAAAGACCGGATCGAGCCGCGCGTGACCTCGACTGCCAAAATGTTCTGGGGCGTCTATGTGCTGTTAACGGTGGCTCTGATGGGCCTGCTCTGGCTGGGCGGCATGGACTGGTTCGATGCTGTTAACCACTCGTTCACCACGATGGCGACGGGTGGATTTTCTACACAGTCCACGAGTATCCTGGCCTATGACAGTCTTTATATTGAAATTGTTCTGATTGTTTTCATGCTCTTGGCCGGCATTAATTTCTCTTTGCACTATCGCGCTTTGCGTGGAGATTTTTCCTCTTGGTGGAAAGATGGAGAGGTCCGTTTCTTTCTGAGTGTGTTTCTTGTCTTTTCCGTCATTGCAACCGGCCTCCTGATGAAGGCGCGTGCCGCATCCGGACTCAGTCTGGGAAGTGCCTTCCGCGAGGTAAGTTTTACCTGTGCCAGTATTATGACGACTACCGGCTATACCACCGGCGATTATGAAAAATGGCCGGTGATGGGGAAGGCGATGCTGGTCCTATTGATGTTCATGGGCGGGTGCGCCGGATCGACAGCCGGCGCAATCAAGACCGGCCGCATCCAGGTCATGCTGAAGGCGGTGGTCCGCGAAGTTCGCCTGTTCATGCAGCCTAAGGCTGTCCTTCCGGTCCGGATGAACCGGAAGAACTTGTCGGATGATATCTTGCTGGCCATCCTGTCGTTTGTGGCGCTCTACCTGTTTGTGATGCTGATGGGCGTACTGGCCATGATCCCGTTCACACCGGACATCCAGACCGCAGTTTCTTCGGTCATCACCTGCATGGGCAATGTGGGTCCCGGATTTGCGGCCGTGGGTCCGACCTGCAACTTTGCGGCGGTGCCGGAAGCCGGAAAGGCCATTCTGACGCTGCTGATGCTGGTGGGCCGTCTGGAGCTCTTCACCGTACTCGCCATTTTCATGCCGGCATTCTGGAGAAAATGAAGAAGCGCATCCCAGCGTTTCCGTCTCTGGCTGCCGAAGCCTCCCTTGCACAGGTTCAGGTCCGTCAGACCCTAGCCATGGGACTGGTACCGCTGGGAATTGTGGTCTTTCTGGTGGCGGCCACCGCGCCCGAATGGCCCTCGGCCGGCCTCTGGATCGGTGCGGCGCTGATCACGGCGGCGATGTCGCTGCTGGTCGTGCTGTGGCGCCGGTCCGGCCACCAGCATCTGCGGGGCTACTCCACGACCCATTTTTTGATCCGCTACCTTTTTATTGTGCTGTGCCCCCTGTTGCTATGGGTGGTATTCGGGGAAGTGATTCTAGAGTTGGCGGGTGCGGGGCCGCCGATTCTGCTGGCCCTGCTGCTGTTGATTTATCCCGTCGGGCGCATCCTTCGCGAGCAGGTCGGGCCGGATCCGATGCAGTCGCCGCGTCTGGAAATGGCTCGCATCACCTGTCAGCAGCTACAGATGATTTTGTTTGTGTTTGCCTTTATGGGCATGCTGTCGGGCGCCATCCGGGATGCCAATCAGGACTACCCGACCGATCCCACGGTGGTCCTGCTCTTGCTCTGGTTGTTGGCCTTGACGGCCATTCTGGCGGGTGCCGTGCTCTGGGGCGCCCATTGGATCCATCTGTTCGGTAAGCCCAGTCCTCCGCAGCCGCTGGATGACGAGCCGCCCCCCGGGCCACCACGTGAGCCGCCCCGCTTCGGTTCGGACCGATTTTAGGGGCCGGGAGCGCTGGAAATGTTTGCGCGCCGGGCAACGGGAGCGTACAGTCGCGGCTCATTAATTTTTGTACGAAAGGGAATGATTACATGAAAATGCGGACACATACTTGTGGAGAATTGCGCCCGGCCGATGCCGGTGCAACAGTGAAATTGTGCGGCTGGGTGGACAGCGTGCGAGATCACGGCGGACTGATCTTTCTGGATTTGCGCGATCGGTATGGTCTGACCCAGTGCGTGTTTGATCCCCAGGATTCCCAGGCGGCATGGGATGCCGCCCAGGCCTGTCGTCCCGAATTCGTTGTGCAGCTGGAAGGCGAGGTTCGGGCCCGCCCGGAAGACATGCTCAACGACCGCCTCGCCACTGGCGGCATCGAAGTACGTTCCGCCTCCATTGGGGTGCTGAACAAGTCTCTCACGCCTCCGTTCCCGCTGGATGATCGCGAAGCCGCCCATGTCAGCGAAGACCTGCGTCTCGAATACCGTTATCTGGATCTGCGCCGCAGCGGAATGCAGAAGGCCCTGCGTCTGCGCCATCGTCTGATTCAGTCCTCTCGCAATTATTTCGATGAGAACGGCTTCCTTGAGGTAGAAACACCCATTCTGACCAAAAGCACGCCGGAAGGCGCGCGCGATTATCTGGTCCCGAGCCGCGTCTGTCCCGGTGAATTCTTTGCTCTTCCGCAGGCCCCGCAGCAGTACAAGCAGTTGCTGATGATGGGTGGGATGGATCGCTATTTTCAGATTGCCCGCTGCTTCCGCGATGAAGATCTGCGTGCCGATCGGCAGCCGGAATTCACCCAGATCGATCTCGAAATGTCCTTTGTGACCGAGGAGGATGTCATCGGAACCGTCGATGGCCTGATGGTTCGCCTGATGAAAGAAGCTGGCTTTGACGCGCCGGAACTCCCGCTTCCGCGCATGACCTATCGCGAGGCGATGGACCGCTTTGGGAGCGACAAACCGGATCTCCGCTTCGGCATGGAGATTGTGGATCTGGCCTCTGTGTTAGCCGATACGAAATTCAAGGTGTTTTCCCGCCCCCTGGAGAGCGGCGGAGTGGTCAAGGCCATCAATGCCAAGGGGCTGGCCAAGGCGCCGATCAAACTGGTGGAAGAGGACTGGACCGGACTCGCCAAGGAAGGCGGTCTAGGCGGTCTGGCCTATATCCGCGTGCAAGAGGACGGCACCTGGAAATCCCCGATTGTGAAGTTCTTCAGTGATGCCGAGAAGGAAGGCCTGCAGGCCGCCCTCGATATCCAGCCCGGTGATCTGGTTCTGTTCGGCGCGGATACCGCTGAAAAGGTACTGCCTGTTCTGGGCCGCATCCGTCTGCTGGCCGCTGCGCAGGCCGATGCCATCCCTGAAAACCAGTTTAAATTCATCTGGGTGACGGATTTCCCGCTGTTTGACCGCAATGACGAAGGCCGTCTGGTCAGTGTGCATCATCCGTTCACCGCGCCGAAGGCTGAGGATATCGCTCTGCTCGACAACGAGCCGGAACAGGTTCGTGCCCAAGCCTATGACATTGTACTGAACGGAACGGAACTGGGTGGCGGCAGCATTCGAATTCACGATCCGGTCTTCCAGGCTCGGATGTTCGAAGTGCTGGGTCTGCCGGAATCCGAAGTGAAGGCGCGCTTCAGCCATCTGCTCCGGGCGCTGGAATACGGCGCGCCTCCGCACGGCGGCCTGGCCATTGGCGCAGACCGTTTGGTGATGCTCTTTGCTGGATGCAGCAGCATTCGCGATGTCATTGCTTTCCCCAAAACACAGAAATCCATGGATCTGATGATGGGGGCGCCGGCAGACGTGGATGAAAAGCAGCTTCGTGATATTCATATCCGGTTGGCCGTGGCCCCCAAGCCTGAGGCGGAAGCCTGAGGCGCTGACGGATTATCCCATGCACATGCAAGCGGAACTGGTGCTGACTTCCATCCGCTTCGCCTATGAACCAGGCGGGTGGGAGTTGCAGATTCCGTCCCTGACGTTGGGTGTCGGGCCGGTGTGCGGCATTGTGGGACCCAACGGTTCCGGGAAAAGCTCTCTGCTGAAAGTCGCGGCTGGATTGTTATCGCCCCGGTCGGGTCAGGTGCAACTCAATAACACCCCCTTGGCACGGATGCGCCGTTCTGCGGTGGCCCGTAAGCTGGGCTTTCTTCCGCAGGAATGCCCGGCTTTGTTTGATTACACCGTGGAGCAGGTCGTGGCAATGGGCCGGCACGCGCATGGCGGGGTGCTGGAAATGTCCAATCCCGGTGATGCGGAGGCGGTCGCCCGCGCACTCGATGCCGTCCGTCTGGATGCCGTGCGGCATCGTCCGCTCTCGCATCTGTCGGGTGGGGAGCGCCGTCGAGTGTGGATCGCCTCCGCACTGGCACAGGAACCCGATCTTCTTCTGCTCGACGAACCTACGCAATCGTTGGATCTGCATCAGGCCGCCAGCGTCATGAAGGTGCTGTCCGGCATGGCCGAACAGGGCATGCGTGTCGTGGCGGTCCTGCACGATCTCAATCTCGCGTCACTCTTTTGCGACCGCCTGATTTTGTTGAATGAGGGGAAAATTGTCGCAGATGGGGCGCCCTCGGAGCTGCTGACTCAAGATCGGCTCTCTTCGGTCTATGGCGGCAACATCGAGGTGTTGCCGCATCCCGAAACCCATCAACCGCTTGTTTGGGCCAAAAAATGAGCAAAAAATCCCATATTTTCATTTTTTCAGGTCTGTTTTTGGCCTTTTTGACCCTGTTCCCGTGGTTGGGGGCCGAAACACTGAATGGCCGGGAGGTGCTCGCCTTTTTGTCGGGGGAATGGAGTCCTGATGGCATGATTTTCTTCGACCTTCGTCTGCCGCGTGTCTTGATGGGCCTGCTTGCGGGCGGTTCCCTGGCGATGGCCGGTGCGGCCCTGCAGGTGATGTTCCGCAATCCGCTGGCCGAGCCCTGGACGCTGGGGATTGCCGGCGGGGCCAGCCTGGGAGCGTTTATCGCTCGTGTGTGTCCGTTCCTGTGGTTTGCGATTGGACCGATGAACACTTCACAGGTGTTTGCGCTGCTGGGCGCAGCGGGCGCGTTGGGGCTGGTGCTCTCGTTGGCCCGTCGTTCAGGCGGCGCCGGCACCCAGACGCTCCTGCTGGCCGGAGTGACCCTCGGCGTCATCAGTGGGGGAGCCATCATGGTCATCAGCGGATTCATCTCTCCCTGGAAGCTGGCCGAATTCCATCGCTGGCTGTTGGGCGGTCTAGATGCCGTGGGGTGGGGGGATGTGGGCACGCTGGCCATCCTTGCTGTGCCCGGTCTGCTGATTCTGGCGGGATTGTCCCGCCAGTATAATCCATTGGGGTTGGGCGAGGAAATGGCCGCCGGGCAGGGGGTCGAAGTGGCCCGGGTCCGCCGTTGGACCGCGATCGGAGCTGGCTTGGCTTCGGCGGGCGTGGCGGCTGTGGCCGGCCCGATCGGCTTTGTGGGCCTGCTCGCTCCGCATATCGTCCGCCGTGTGGTGGGGCCGGATATGCGCGTGGTGATGCCCTGTTCATTTCTGTTGGGGGGGAGTCTGCTCGCGGCATGCGATGCATTCGGCCGCTGGGCCGCCGCCCCGATGGAAATGCCGGTTGGCGCCATCACCGCCGTTCTGGGAGGTCCGCTGTTTCTGTGGATGCTGGCCCGTCGCCGCTGAGCCCCGGCCTTCCGTGGAGCCGAAAACGCTTGTTTGGTGTAAACGGAGCATGGCACACTCTTTGCCACCATGAGTTCCTTTGAGCATTTTATTCTGACTCGATTCAATGTGCCGCTCCAGTTCGATCTGCCGCCCGGCGAGCAGGCGCCGCAGCTGGGTGTGGATGAGAAGTGGCTGACCCGGCGGTTTGAACTGTTTGAACGCGTCTGCCTTTCCTCCGTCGCCCGTCAGACCGAGGGCCGTTTCCGGTGGCTGGTCTTTATGGATTGGGCGACCCCGGTGGCCTTCAAAGAGCGGATGGCCGCCCTCACCGTTCGTCACGAATTCCTTCAACCCATCTATTGTTCCCAATTCGATGACGCCCTTGTTCTGGAGGAGATCCGTCGCCGGGAGTCGCCTGACTCCATCCGGATCACCACCCGCCTCGACAACGATGATGCCATTCATCCCCGCCTGATTGAGAAAGTGCAGCACCTCGCGCAGGAACACCTCGGCACGCAGGATCTGTCGCGCGGCTTTTTCATCAGTTTTCCGATCGGATGCTCAGAGGAACATGCCGATTTCTATATTCAGCGCTATCGGTATAACCCGTTCACCAGCTTCATCTCTTCGCTGGATTGCACAAGGAATGTGCTGAGCGGCGACCATCGCTATATTGCCAAGACGGCTCCCGTCCTCTTTCAGTTCTGCCGCCCGATGTGGTGTCAGGTGATTCACGGAGAAAATGTGGCCAACGAGCTTCGCGGGGTCTACTGGCCCTGGGGCGGCTGCAGCGAATTCGCGCCGGGCATCACCAATGGATTTCGCCGGTCTCTGCTCTGGCAGGCGGCTGAAGTGGTTCGCAGTGCAATCCGATATCTGTTTTTTCGCAAGTGAGGGAACCGAATTCTTGTAATCTGCGCTTAACCCCGATTTTAGGACCACTAGCTTAAGTAGAATCTGCGTCCCG
>CAZGMQ010000089.1:0-12232 GCA_964526745.1 uncultured Verrucomicrobiota bacterium | reverse complement strand
CGAAACCACTGGTTTTGGGGCACTAGCCAAAATAGGCTGTTTATTACATGCGATAGCCGACCGAGAGGCCGATCATGTGCGCATCGCCATCGCTGAATTCACCGGGCAGCACGCCATCGTCGGCGCGGCCGGAGAGGTCGCGGTCATCAATCATCAGATAGGAGTAGGAGATGTCAGCGAAGATGTTGTTCTTCTCATACCCGACACCGACGGACAGGATGTTGCGGTTGCTGGCCGGAACCAGATAGTCCACCGTGCTGTCCGGCATGGGACTGCGGTCGTGGATATATCCCGCACGCAGGTCCCACTCTTCGTTCAGCGCATATTCGGCGCCCAACTGCCAGCGGAAGGTGTCGTGCCAGTTCTTCTCCGATGTGCTGGAGGGGACCGTGCCCAACAGCGCGGGATCAAAGTCGATGGCCAGCTCTTCATACGAGCTCCACATGGTGTAGACCACGCCGGCGTTGACCTTCAGCTTCTCGGTCGCCTGGACGGAGGTGCCGAAACGGATGATGCCCGGCGTGGTGATGTCGCCGCTGGCGTCACCGCCGGAGAGAACGGGATGGGTGGTGGTGTAGGTGCCGTCCACTTCCTGCTTGATCTCGCTGTCGTAGGACAAGCCGATATTCACGCTCTCGGAAACCTTATAGAGGGCGCCGAGATTGTAGCCGATGCCCCAGCTGTCACCCTTCAGGTGCATCTGCAGGTCGGGATCCACAAACGGAGCGCCGGTGGGAATCGCCTTTTTCAAATCCAGGTCGAACCATTCTGCGCGGAGGCCGACGGCCAGCGACAGGTCGTCGTTGACTTTGAGGGCCACAGATGGATTGATATCCATGCTCTGAATGGTGATTTCCTGCACATTATAACGGCCATTCCAAGCCGTCGGGTATTTCACGCCCAGACCGAAACGGCTGAAGACGCCCACGCCTGCCCAGACTTTGTCATTCACCTGATGCGTGGCATAAGCGTTGGGCGGTGTCCACCACTTGCTCTCACCATAGGTCTTTGTGGTGCCAAGCGGAGTCGTTGTGCTGATGGTCTGGCGAGGCTTGATGAACGTGGCGCCCGCTTCCATCTGGGTGCCTTCCAACTCGGTCATCGCTGCGGCGTTGTTATACAACACGGAGGGGGAGGATCCATCGGCAGTCACTTCGGAACCCATGGCGTTTCCGCGAGCGGATCCTTCATATATACCGAATCCCGCGCCAAAAACGGATTGCGCAGCCAATACCGCCGCGACGCCCAGCGTCCCGGCAACCAATTTCATTTGTTTCATACTCTTCTTTTCCTTTTGTATCTCACAGCGGCATAATCAGATGCAGAAACAACTCCTGCCCTTTTCTGCCGGTTCACACCCCCTCTTTCACGATGAAAGAGAAGCACAACATAATTGGAGCGCAAAACGATTTTGTTGGCAAGCCCCTTTTGCCCGCTTTTTGACGGGCCGGGACGACGCAACTACAAGAGTGGAGCGAGGAAGTGACGCAAGTCGGCCGCGAGATCCTGCTTCTCATAACGGGACAGACGCTCGCGCTGTCCCTTGAGGATGGCCGCGCGGAGCGATTCATCCTCCGTAACCCGCCCCAACGTCTCCGCAATCAGGTCGAATTGTTTCTCGCGGACCAGTACGCCGGCTCCATCCAGGGTCTCCGGAACCGCCCCGGCCGCAAAGGCGACCACGGGTAGATCGTGAGTCATGGCTTCCAGCAGTGGAATGCAGAATCCTTCATGATCGCTCATGCACAGGAAGGCACGGGACACCTGATAATAGGCGTTCAACTCATCCTGCCGGACCGATCCGACCATTTCCACATTCTTCAACGACAGTTCCCGGGCCCGGGTCAGCAACAAGGCATGATACTGCTCCATGCCGGCATAGGATCCCACATGAATCAGGCGGGAGGCCGGCTGCACATAGCGCTGAAAATAGTAGAAGGTGTTCAGCAAATCCTCGATCCGCTTGTTCGGTGCGCAACGCCCCACAAACAGCAGGTTGACCATTCCGTCACGGTAGTGCCTCAAAATACGGCGATCCGGCTTGGCCCGCAGCATGGAGAAATCCAGCACCAGGGGAAGCACCTGCGGATGGGCATGGCCCATCTCGCCGATTTCATCCGCATTGAATTGACTGTCGGCCATCACCACTTCAGCCGAACCGGCCAGGGCTTTCGCCTGCTGTCGGCCGCGCGCGAGGGTGTGGGCGGTCTGATCCTGCACGCCGCGGAACAAATCCGGCGGGGTGATGTTGTGATACAGAATCGCCTTCCGCCCGGCCAAGGTCGGAAAGATATCATTCACATCCGAACCCATCGACAAATGCAGCAGCACGATATCGTCCGGGTGAAAATCCTCCAGGCTGGCGGCGAGATCGCGGGCTTCGCCCCGCAGCTCCGGCAAAATGCGCTTCTGCTCGGAGTAGATCTGCGACTCAAATCCCCAGGAACGGAACAAGTCGCGCATGACACGCACCTCATTGCTGATGGCGTCTCCGTTGGCATAACCTGCCACGATCTGATGAATGGCTCGCATATCGGGTTCTTCTTCCAGTTGGCCTCCCATCATAGAAGGATTGCGACAGCTGAATCAAACCCCGAATTGCCGGGGGCGGAAACTCCTGAGCCCCTCGTGGCGTTTTGCTTGCGTCCCAGCCTCGCCATGGCCTACCGTGTGAATTGTGAATGTACGCGTCCTCTCATCCCGCTTCGGGTTTGTCGGCTGGCTCCTGCTGGCCGGCCTTGTGCTGTGGATGGTGACGGCCTGGCCCCTGCCTCGCGTGATGGACGAGGCCATCCCGCACACCAACCTCAATCCCGACACGCAGACGGTCCGTCCCATCACTTCGGGCGACCACCTGCAGCTGCTCTATCATTTTTGGTTGGGATCCGATGCGCTGGCCGGACACTCACCCCTCTTTCATAATGTCTATGAGTTCAATCTGGGCGACGACACCACCCGCATTCAACCCGATCTCTACTATATGCCTTTTTCGCTGGTGTATGCCGCTATTGCCCCTCTGGCCGGCCATGCCGCCGGATGGAATGCGGCCGGGCTGGTATCGGTCCTGCTCAGCATCGTCTTCCTCGGCCTGCTGGCGCGCCGGTTCACGGACTCGTGGACGGCGGTCGCGCTCGCCACGCTGATTGCGGCCGCCTTCCCGTATCGGTGGATCACGCTCTTCACCGGATCACCAACCGGCTTTGCCATGGCCTTCCCTCCGATGCTCGCCTACGGACTCGACCGGGCTATCCGCGACCGCTCGATCGGTGGCGGCATCCTGGCCGGGGTGGCGCTGTTCTGCTCCTATGCCACCGATCTGCATGTCTTCTACTTCTCTGCGCTCGCTTCCCCCTTCTTTGCACTGCTCTCCCTCTGGATGGCCGAATCCTCCCCGCGCCACTGGCCCGGTATTTTCCGGCAGATCTGGTTTCCCCTTCTTCCCTTTGTTCTGCTGGCCGCGGCTGCCGTGGGTGTAAGTTTCCTCATGAGCCGGCATCTGGCCGACTCCGTCATGGCGGGCGGGCGAACCCTCGCGGAAATCGCGGCCTATTCCCCGCCGGCCGCCGGCCTCATTTCCACCGCACGCGCGGGCATGGCCAACCATGTCTACTTCGGCATTCCGCTGTTCACCCTCCTGGGAACCGCTCTGCTTTTCTGGGCCGCACCGTTTATTCGACACGATTCGCCGGACCGGGCCGCCCGGACGCAGCGAGTCGCGGTTTTGCTTCTTGCGGGAGCGGTGACGGCCGTCGTTCTGCTCGCCCTTGGAACATACGCGCCCTTCCACGGCCTGCCCATTCGGGTAGCGCGAAAGCTGGTCCCGAAATATGACATGATCCGGCAGACCGTTAAAATCTACTGTTTGCTCCCCGCGCTGCTGGTTCCGTTACTGGCTTTGCTCCTGGGAGGGATCTTCCGTCCGGACCGACAGCACCTTCGCCGGGCTTCGATGATCCTGTTCAGCGGTCTGACGGTCTGGATCGTCCTGCAATCCCTTCAACAAACCGATCCCGGCTTCTGCCGCCTGCCGAAAGAAAACGTCGCGTATACGGCCGTGGCGGAGGATGACCTCGTCAATGACGGCCAGCCGGCTCACGCCCTCGCGATCCCTCTGTGGCCCGGCGACTCCCACTGGACCAGTCTCTGCGAGTATGCCGTGATGCTCTCGCGGGTGCGCCTCGTTAACGGCTATGCACCCGCGGTACCCGCGGAGTATTTTGAAAATGTATTTAAGAAATACGAATCGCTCAATCAGGGAATCGCGACCGACGAGCAGTTGGATGACCTCCTGGCCATGGGCGTCCGTCATCTCCTGCTGCACGCCAATGCCTTCCCGGAGCAGGTGTCCCCCTTCCCGGCCGCGGCCACACTCCGCGCCCTGATTGGCCACCCCCGTCTCGCACTGATTGCCGATGACGGACAGATCTTCGCCTTCCGTATCCTGCCCAAGCATCCGGTGGAGCACACCCCTCATGCCAACTGGACCGATACCCTCTATGCCGCCGCTCTCCATTGGAACTGGGCCGCCGCCCTCGCAATTTCCGACCGGCAAACCGCCCCACTTCCCCTGCGTGCCCCCGTATTCGCGGCACCGAATCTGCGATTTCTCCTGCGGCTCACCGACGGCTCCAGCCAGCCGATCCTGACGCCGCCCGGCAGACAGGGCCTCTCCAGCCTTACCCAACCCATCGCAGGCCTCCCCGACTGGCTCCAGGCCGAATTACCGAGCGCCACCGGCGCCGTCGTTTCTGCGCTCTCCGGCCCCGTGACACTGAAGGCGGCCCTCCTCACGGCCGGGGATCTGCCCGGTCCCGACAGCGATGGCGTCATCCGTATTCCGCCTGCGCTTCTTTTCCATGCCGGACACATCTCCCCGGGCGACACCGCCGTCACCTTCGACCCCGAAACCGTTCCCGCCGGAACGGTTCTCTACGGGCCCAACCTGCCCTTTCCCCCGGGCGTCTATGACATTACCGCGCACTATTCCGCCGGCAACCGGAAGTCCCCCGGCTCCTTCCGGGTCCTGACCTTTCCAGGCCGCACCCTCCTTGCCAAAACCGTCCTCCAACCTGAAATGAACCAGGCCCTCCTGCCGACCCTCACGCTGGATGCCGACCCCATCCGCTTCGAGTTCGACTATACGGGTGAGGGGGACTTCACCCTCCAGGAAATCTGCCTGACCCCGTCGACCATTCAATTGGCCCCCCTGACCGCCCCCCCCTGATTCCCCGCAATTCCGATTGCCCTGCCGCGTCCTGAACCGTACACTGAGATCATGATGAAAAAACTCTATTGGGCGTTTCGACTGATTGGATACGCCGCCTGTCTGGGCGGCATCTTTTTCTATCTCTCGCACCAGGTGGACGCGGGAAATGAGATGCGAAATATGGGGCTGGGGATCGTCGGTATCGGCTTTATGGCCTTTTTCACCTCCTATGGTCTGCGGGCCTGGCTCCGTTTCGGACCCCGTCCAAAGCCGGATGACGCACCGCCATCTGAATAGCTCCGATGAAGAGAATTCTCTTTCAGATCATGGCCTGCATTTTTCTTTGCCTTCCTTCGTTTTCTCAAGAGCCTGTCCGTGTCGCCTGTGTGGGCGACAGTATCACCTACGGGGACAAAATTTTCCTGCGCGGATTCCGATCCTATCCCGCCCTCTTACAAAAGAGCTCTGACGGCCGCTTGGCGGTCCAAAATTTCGGCGTCAATGGCACCACCGCCCTGGAGCTTCAGGGGCGGGCCTGGACCGGCACCGAAGCCTGCCAGGACGCCCTGGCTTTCCAGCCGGATATCGTCGTGATTATGCTGGGAATCAACGACCTCTTCTTTCCGGATCGCTATGACCGCTATCCGGAAGCCCTTCGGGGCATCGTAAACCGCTTTCAAGCGCTCTCCTCCTCCCCTCGCCTGTTCCTTTGCACACTCACTCCCCTAGCTCTCACCGAAATCCAACAGCAGGCCAATCAAACGATCCGCACGGTCTTCAATCCGGCCATCCGTAAGATCGCGGCCGAGGAGGGAGCCGACATCATCGATATCCACACCCTCTTCCCGACGAACATCGAGTTTCTCCCCGATGGTCTTCACCCCAGTCCCGAAGGGGCGGCCCTGATAGCCCAGACCGTCCTCAAGGCCATCGACGCGCCCAGGGAAACCGCACCGGCGCTTCATCCTTCTCCGGCAGCTGGACCGGTCGACATCTCCATCTGGAATGAAGCCCTTGCCGCACAACAGCGGGCCCAACGATGGCTCGACACGCAGCCTGCCCCCACCGGATGTCTCAACCCGGCCAGACTCTGGGAAGGCCGAGCCTTTCAATCTCCAGAAGAGATCGCCGAGTTTCTCCCCCTCCTTGAAGGCGGCCCCCCTCCGGCGGAGCTGAACTTTTTCTATGCGCTGGCCGCACTGGCCGTTGCACTGGACCGCATCGGGCATGAAACGATCTTCGTGTCGCAGACCCGCTCCCTCTCTTGGCGGACGGCCCTTCTCCAGCAACTCGTTCAACGGCAGAAAATCAATGCCCGGGGCGGCGGATATTGGACGGCACCCGATTCCCCAGAGCCCCCGCCCATCGACGATGCCTGCTGCACGACCCATGCCCTGCAGGCCATCGGCATCGCCCTCGGAGAGTAGCCTTCCTTTTTTTGCTGGTTTCCCCTCCCCCCCTTCGGCAAAGTGGATTTATGACGCGCCCAGACCCTCTCAAAATATCCGCCTGTGTCACCGCCGGCAATGAAGAACACAAGATTGCGGCCTGTCTCGCCAGCCTGAGCTGGTGCGATGAAATCATTGTGGTGGACTCCTTCAGCGAGGATAAGACCTACGAGATTTCCAAGCAGTATACCCCCCTGGTATTCCAGCATGAGTGGGAAGGATACATCGCTCAGAAAAATTACATCCGCACTCTTGCCCGATATCCATGGATTCTCTTCGTCGATGCCGACGAGGTGGTTTCAAAGAAACTTCAAGCCGAAATCGAGCAGGAATTTGAACGCGGGCCTGACGAAATTGTCGGTTATCAGTTCCCCCGCATGGTCTACTATCTTGGGAAATGGATCCGCCATGGCGAATGGTATCCTGACACCAAGCTGCGCCTTTTTCTGAAGAGCCGAGGGCATAGTGAAGGGCTGGAGCCCCACGACCGTGTATTTGTGGACGGGCCGGTCAAAACGCTCCGTTATCCCCTCTATCACTTCACCTATGATGATATGGCGGATCATATCCATACCCTGAACCGGTTCTCCTCCATCTCTGCCAATACAAAATTCTCCCATGGAGAAAAATTTCATTGGAGCGATCTGCTCTTCCGTCCCCCGTGGCGCTTTTGTAAATCCTACTTCCTCAAGCTGGGTTTTCTGGATGGGCGGCAGGGATTCATTATCGCGCTGATGTCCTCCTTTGGCGTCTTCATTAAATATGCCAAGCTCATGGAGCAGTGGCTTCAGAATCCGCATGCAAAAAAGAGTGCGCCCCCCCATGGCTGATCCGGCCTGGCAAACACGCGGCCCCTGGCGGATGCTGATCGCCTCCGGGCGGGAGTGTCCCGGTTTCAACGAAGCGCTGACCCATCTCTCCTTCTGGATCGAAAAGGAATCCACCCCTCTGGTACCGCCCGGACGCCACCGCATCGATCGCGTTTCGCTCCCCTCTGGCGAGAGCACGCTCGACACGGTCGTGAAGACCTTCGGGGTCCAGTCCGCATGGCGCGACCGGTTGGCGGCGCAGAACGGAAGCAAAGCCCAGCGTGCCTTCGAGACCGCCCTTACCCTCCGCGCAGCTGGAATCGGCACCCCGCCCCCCCTGGCGGTCGTGGAACGCTGGGAAGGATCCCGGCTTCGCGAAAGCCATCTGGTCACGGCCTATCTGCCCGCACTCACCAGCTTCCGTGACGAACTGAACCGGATCTATGAAGACGCCCCCCGATGCACCCCTTTGATGGATCTGCTCCAATGCGTCGCCGATGCAGTCCGCGGGCTGCACGATGCCGGCATTGTGCACCACGACCTCGGCAATCAGAACATCGCGCTCCAGCGCAATCCAGACGGCTCCCCGGTTCCGTGGTCGGTTCATTTTCTGGATTTGAACCGGGCGCATACCATTCCAGAACCCTCTCTGGCCGAACGCGGCGCCGATTTGGCCCGCATCGACCTCCCGTCAGATTTTCTTCGCGTCTTCCACGCCATGATTTTTCATGGGGTTGCCCCGCCGGCTGAATTCACCGAATCCGAGCGGAAGACCCGCGCCGCCTTCAATCGACACACCGCGCTGCGCCCCTGGCGCCATCCCTTCCGGGAAGCCCGGATTCGGCACGCCGAAGCCAACACCATCCCGCCCCTTCGCGGACGCGACATCTGGATCTGGGACGACCGCTCCGCTCAGGCGATTTCCGCCTACACCTCCAAGGACCGCCACAAACTCCTCCCCGCATCCAATGTGACCGCGGCCGTTCGTGCGGTCGCCCGCAAAGGACTTTCTGTCCGCCGCGAATATCGCGCCCTGTCCTCCCACAGTTTCCAATCGCCTGTCCCGTTTGCCGGCGGCATCGGCATGACGCTCGACACGGAACCCTCCACCTGGGCGCGGCAGCTCGAGTGGCTGGGCCGCCTGCAGGGCGACCAGAAACTGCCCCTGCTGCTGCGCCTCCAGCAGCACCAGGGATTCGAGAACTGGCAATGGACGCTCGATCAGGCCCTTCATCTTCACGCAGAGGGTCACTCCGTCGCTCTGGCCCTACTGCAGGACCGCCGCAGCCTCCGCGAACCCAAGGGCTGGCGCCAGATGGTCACACTCGCCTTTGACCGCGCCCACACCTTTGTCGACTTCTTTGAAATCGGACACGCCACGAATCGCAGTAAATGGGGCATCTGGGACTTCCGCGAGTATGCGCGCCTGCTCGACCCGGTCCGTTCCAGCTTGATTCAATATCCCGACGCCAGGATCACCGGCCCCGCCTGCATCGATTTCGAGCCCCACGCACTCGCCGCGATGCTGGAGCAGCTGCCTGCAGATCTTTCGTTCTCCGCCCTTTCACATCATCTCTACGTGGATCGCCGCGGCGCCCCCGAAAACAAGCAGGGCTCTTTCGACACCGTCGCCAAATGCGCCCTCCTGCGCGCCTTCGCCCGTGCCTATGGCTTTGCAGAGGACCGCCCCATCGTTTCGGAAGTTAACTGGCCGATCCGCGGCACCGGCCCGTGGTCCCCTGTCAATTCGCCTTATGAAACGAAAGATCCGCGGACAAACGACCCTTCCGTCAGCGAAGAGGACTACGCCGCCTATATGGCGCGGTATTTCCTCCTGACCCTGGCCTCAGGCCATATCTCGAGGGTCTATTGGTGGCGACTCGCTGCCCGGGGATTCGGTCTGATCGATGATACGGATTCCGCCGCCTGGCGGCCGCGCCCCGCCTTCAATGCGCTCCAGACCCTGTTAGCGCAGGTCGGGACAGCCACCTTCACACGCAAACCGGAAACGCCCGACGGCGAATTCGTTCTTGAGTTCACGCGCCCGGACAACACCTCCGTGACGGCCCGCTGGAACCTCTCCACCCCGCCCGAATATCAGTAGTCCTTCCTAGCTTGCTCGCCGGTCAAGACGGTCGGCGGCGACCTAAACTTTTCCCACAGGATAGAACCTGTTTTCGCAAATTTTCCATGGTGTGGGAAAATGAAAATTTGGGCGTCAGCCTAGACGTGGGGGCGACCAGCGAGACCGGATCCGGCGGCGCATCGGCGTCTCAAACCCGCGATAGAGCAGGTATGAGATGATGACCAGTGTGACGGCATACAAATAAAACCCCTGCGCCGATCCCTGGATCGGGAGCCACATCGCCATCAGCCCATGGACGGGCATCTGGAGGATATAGACGCCATAGCTGGCCTCGCCCAATTCGTTCATCCACCGGAAGGACAATGCTTTGGCAACGATGCTCCGGGGTTCGCACAACGAGTAGATCAAGAGTCCGTAGAGGGGGGACAACAAGCCGACATGAATGCCATACCACATACGCTCCCCGCCGCTAACCGACAGGGCCGCGATGCCGATCATCGACACGATGGAGAGAACGGCCATCCGCTTAGGGCGGGGGAACGGTGTCATGGGCTCCCGGGACTGGGTCAGCCGGAAGGTAAGCACACCCATCACAAAAACCGGATAGTAAATCAAGGGGTGGTACAACAGTGCGTTGTGGATCATCTGGTTCGAATAGAACCACTCGCCCCAGATCGCTGTCCGCATTAGAAGGAAGAGCCCCTGGGAGCCCAGAAACAAGCCAATGGCCATGGGGAGGACCCACGATTTCCTCAGACGCATAATCCGCCGGATGATTAACGGGAAGAGCAGATAGAACCCCGCCTCCACAGAGAGCGACCAGCCCGGTATGTTCAGCGTCATCACAGAATCCGGCAGCCAGGCCTGGATCAGCAAAGCATGAACCTGCAGCAGAACCAGTTTGCTGACGATGGTAGCCCGGTCGATATACATTCCGGCCAGCACAATGCCAAACTGGGTCAGCAGGGCCAGCGCATAGATGGGATAGATGCGAGCGAACCGGGAAACAAAATAGCGTTTCAGGACCCCGGGCTCACTCCAGTTCGCCCCGTGATAGACATGGGCCAGGATGAAGCCTGACAAGAAGAAGAAGAAAGCGACAGCGGAACCCGCCTGCAGCGACAACTTGTGCAGGAGGCCGGAGTCAAATGGCCAGACCGAATGTCCATAGTGATAGATCACCACCAGAATCGCCGCGAAAAAACGGATGCTGGTCAGAGGAATAATGCGGGTGTAGTTCATGGAATTCATGAGATAGGGTGTTGGCGATATCTACAACTCTATGGGTCTTCCTCCCGGGAGTCAATGCCGGGGTGACCTTCTCCTATTCCATATGGCCATGTGTGTGCGGGTCGAAGGCCGCGCGGAGCCCTTCACCCACAAAAACGCCCGCCAGCATCACGGCGAAGAGGGCCAACGCCGGATACAGCACCAGCCACCAGGCCTGCGGGAACTCCTGTGCCTGCGAAAGCAGTTCGCCCCAGCTGGGGGTGGGGGGCGGCAGGCCGAAGCCCAGATAGTCGAGCGCCGCCATCACCCCGATGGCTCCGACCAGTGAGAACGGGAAAAAGGTCACCAGCGGAACAAGCGCATTCGGCAGCATGTGGCGGAAGAGGATTTTCCGCGTGGGCAGACCGATGACGCGCGCGGCCTCCACAAAGGGCAGTTTCCGAAGCCGCAGGAATTCCGCACGCATGTAGTAGGAGATGCCGATCCAGTTGAAGATGGCGTAAACGCTCAGCAACAGCATGAAGCTTTGGCCATAGACCGAGCCCAGCAGGATCAGCACATAGATGAAGGGCAGCGATTGCCAGACCTCGATGAACCGCTGCCCGAGCAGATCGGCTTTTCCACCGTAATATCCCTGCGCGGCACCCGCCACCGTTCCCAATCCCATCGTCACCAGCACCAGCACCATGCCAAAGGAGAGCGAGGTGCGCAGCGCATACAGCATCCGGGCGGCAACGTCCCGCCCGGAGGAATCGATACCGAGGGGGTGCCCCTTCACCGGGCGGAACGGGAAGCGCACTTCCTCTTTTTTGGTGCTGAACTGCCATCCTTCCGTCCCGCGCGCAGGAAAGCCTTCCGGCCAGACCGGATTCGCCTCATCGACCACCGCCTTCTGCGCCGCGACAGAGGCCAGGGCCTCGCGGAAGGTCAGTCGAATCCGGGCTGGAGCGGATGCGCGCGGCGCATACGGGGAGAGCGAGACCCATGCGGTCACCCCGTCATCCCGGCTGGCTTCCGCATCCAGCGGCTCAGACGGGCGATTGGAAAAGCGAGCGGCCAGACCGGCCTGAATCGATTTGGGCAGGTCCCAACTCTCTGAAATCGCATGCCCCGCTTTCAGGTCAAAGAAGGAGGCCTCGGCAGAAGACCGCACAACGAGCCCCTCTGCATTCACATCCGCCGAAGCCACACGCGGCACCGGAACAGCCGTCACCAGCACGGTGTCCGGAAGCACCAGATTGGCGGGCTTCAGACTTTCCAGAGGACCGAATGGGATCAACGGCCAGAGCATCCGATTCTCCGGGTTTGCGGCAAAGGCTTCACTGTCGGCCAGAGCTTTGTAGTCCGGGCGGGTCATCCGCCCGTTGTCCGTGAAGGCATCATCGGGATAAAACTTCACCACGGGGAAATACATTTTGCCTTCGTAGCGAATCCACAGCGGACGGTCATTGGC
>CAZGMQ010000088.1:0-12530 GCA_964526745.1 uncultured Verrucomicrobiota bacterium | reverse complement strand
CGGGACGCAGATTCTACTTAAGCTAGTGGTCCTAAAATCGGGGTTAAGCGCACACGCAGGCGCCAAGGAAAGCCTCAGAGATAAGAATTTTCACCACAAATAGATGAGTGCCGAATCCAAGTTCCGCAAATGCGGGACGAAGGCTGAACGCGATATTCTATAACGTCTCGCAAAGCGGGGCGAACGAGAGAGCAACGCGAACGTAGTGGTAACACACAGAGAACACATAGAGTTAGGGAAAAGAATTCAGATTGGGCTGCGCCGCCAGGCATTCTTCACTTGGACATTGGATATTGAATATTCGTTATTGGATATTAATCCCCCTGCCCCCCCTCTTTCATGCCTTCACTTGGACATTGGATATTGAATATTGATTCTTGAATCCTCCCCCTTCAGCCTTCAGCTTTCATCCCTCAGCCCCTCTTCTTTCCCCTCTTCTCCACAAAAAAAATGCGCCCCTTCCCCGCAAGGGAGAAGAAACGCACCCGCCCCTCCTTGGAGCTTTACAGATTGTAAACGGTATCCGCTGTCAGAACTGAGACCCCTGACTTCTGCAGTGCCTCAATGGCCGCATCGATGTTCTCGAATCGGAAAATAACAACCGCCTTCTCCGTTGCGCGACTGACAAATGCATACATGTATTCCACATTCAGCCCCGCCTCCGTCAACGCATCCATAATGCCCGCAAGACCGCCCGGATGATCCGGCACTTCAATCGCGAGCACTTCCGTCAGCGAAACCGTATGACCGGTGTCGCGCAGCGCATTCACGCATTTGTCCACATCATCCACAATGAGGCGCAAAATGCCGAAATCGCTGGTATCCGCCAGCGACAGCGCGCGGATATTCACTCCGGAGCGCCCCACTTCCTTCAAAACACTGGCCAGCCGGCCTGACCGATTCTCCAAAAAGATTGAGATTTGACGTACTTTCATGGCTCTTCTCCTTCATATTCCGTTCGTCTGCTCTACCTGAATTCAGCTTACACTTTTTTTGCCGACTCCACCCGTCTATCCATTTTCATGAATCGTTACGTGATTTTTCGTCGATCCTCCACCCGCTTGGCCTTGCCGACCGCGCGCGGGATGGTGTTCGGTTCCACCAGCGTGACCTTCACGCTGATGTTCAGCATCGTCTTGATCTGATGCTTGATTTTCTCGCGCAGCTCTTCCAGCCCGCGCACTTCATCCGTGAAGAGACTTTCCGTCACCTCCACCTTGATCTCCATCGTGTCCAGATTGCCCTGGCGGTCCACAATCAGCAGATACTGCGGCTGCACGCCTTCGATGCGCATCAGCACATCCTCGACCTGCGACGGGAAGATGTTGATGCCGCGGATAATCAGCATGTCGTCATTGCGGCCCATCAGGCGCGCAATCCGGCGGTGGGTGCGCCCACAGGGGCACGGGCCGTCATTCATCAGCATCGTGATGTCGCGCGTGCGATAGCGAATCAGCGGCACGCCTTCCTTCGTGATGCAGGAGAACACCAGCTCGCCTTTCTCGCCGTCCGGCAGCTGCTCGCCGGTCTCCGGATCGATGATCTCCGGATAGAAATGATCTTCAAACACGTGTAAACCGTTCTGCTCGAGGCATTCGTTGGCGACGCCCGGACCCGCCACCTCGGACAGGCCATAGATATCCAGCGCCTTCAGCGGCAGGATCTCCTCGATGTGCTTGCGCATCGCCTCGGTCCAGGGTTCCGCACCGAAGAAGCCCGCTTTCAGGGGCAGTTTCATCAGGTCCACGCCCATCCGGGCGGCCACTTCGCCGATCTCCAGCGCATAGGACGGCGTGCAGCATAGGGCCGTCACACCGAAGTCCTGCATCAGCATAATCTGTTTTTCGGTATTGCCCGACGACGTCGGCAGGGCCGCCGCGCCCAGCCGCTCGGTCCCGTAGTGCATGCCCAGGCCGCCGGTAAACAGGCCATAGCCATAGGCCACCTGCACGGTGTCCTCGGCCGTCACCCCGCCGCAACCGAGCGAGCGCGCCGCGCACTCCGCCCAGTTTTCGATATCGTTCGCCGTGTACCCCACCACCGTCGGCTTGCCGGTCGTACCCGAGCTGGCGTGGATGCGGACAATGTCCTTCTGCGGTACGGCAAACATACCGAACGGATACTGTTCACGGAACAGGGCCTTGGTCACAAAGGGGAGTTTGGTGATGTCATCAATCGTCTGGATGTCTTCCGGCTTCACACCGTGGGCATCCAGCAGCTCGTGATAGAACGGCACGTTCTCATACGCCCGCTTCACGACATCTTTCAGTCGTTCGCCCTGCAATTTCTTCAACTCGGCAACGGGCATGGCTTCGGCTTGGGGATTAAACATCGATATCACTCCTTATTGACTCCTGAATATGCTGACCATCCGCCGCGGACCTGTCCAGAAAAAACCCGCCGCTCCGCTCATTTTGTTGCGAGATGACCTGAAAACCATTTTGACAGGATGAACAGGATCGACTGGATATGGGAAGTCAAGAAAGACGGGGAAGTTTTGTCCACAGATTAAGATGATTACGCAGATTTTCGGAAAGGATTTTAGAGGGCAGGATGTGCCTCAAAGAGGCACTGGGAGGCTTCGCTTCCGGCCGATCGCACGCGCCTCGTGTGTGCATCCGGCCGGCATCGAATCCTCCCGGGCCGCGATTCCATCGCGACCTCCTGCCTTCCGACCCCCCATCCTGATCATCCTGTACATCCTGTCTAATAAGTCCCCCCTTAGCGTCTTTGCGCCTTTGCGTGAGAACTCTTCTCTTTCTGTCCCTAGTCTGAGTTCTGAGTCTTGCTATCCGCCTGCACCTGACGACCCAGCTCATCCACCATGCGCAGGACGACGCGACCGACGACCTCCAGACTCTCTGGGGACAGCTTATCCATCGTATCCTCCGGCGTATGCCAGTAATCATTCAGCCCCGGCGCACTGCCGAACTGAAAATCAATCAGATCAATCGCCGGCACCCCGCGCTTCAGAAACGCCTCATGGTCATCCCCCACAGTAAACGGAATCAGGCGGAAATATTTCCGCACCCCCTCCGTCCGCGCGGCGTTAAACAGCAGCACGCCCAGATCCGAATCCCCATTGCGCGGAACCGTCACCGTCAGGTCCTTGTCGCCGATCATATCCATCAAAATCATCGCATCGATTCGTTTCAGGCTGCCGTCGGCGGCCATCGCCTCGGCCAGGTACTCACTCCCATGGAAGCCATCCTGCGGCGCATAATGCTCGCGGCATTCCTCGCCATCAAAGAACGCAAACTGGATTTCTGCCGGATGCGGCGCTGTCTTCAGGAGCTCCTTCGCCAGCTCTAGGAGCAAACCCGTACTCGAGCCCGAATCATTCGCGCCTTCGAAATTCTCAATGCCCACTTTGGTGTCATAGTGCGAGGCAAGGAGAATGATCCGGTCGCTGGTGCCCGGAATCCGGCCCAGGACATTGCGAAAGGTCACGGCCTCGCCCAGCGGCGAGGCGTCCTCAAAGGACTGAATCTCAGCCTCGACCCCGATCGCCTGCAGACGGTCCTTCAGATAATTTGCCGCCTTCTCTGCCCCGGGCGTCCCCGAATCGCGATTCCCCAGCGCCACAAAATCGGCCACCTCTTTCAGCGCCGCCTCACCCGACACCACCATCGCGGCTGGCGCCGGCGCCACACAATCTTCGATGACCACTGTCACAGTCTCCGACTGACGACCGCACCCCGCCGCACACAGCACCCCAATTAACACTCCAGCCATTCCTTTTCCATTCATAGGACGCATTCTATGCCCATTCCTCCAGAAATAGAATCAGGAAAGAGAATAGATGAGTGCCGAGTTCAAGCCGTAGGCGCAGAACGAACGCGAATTCTATAGCGTCCCGCTCCTGTGGGGCGAACGCGGGAGCAGAGCGACCAGAGTGCCAATCCGGATTTTTTGACAGGATCAACAAGATCGACTGGATATATAGGAATACAGAAATACCTCTCACCGAGTTCACGGAGTTTGCACAGAGAAGATCCTGAAAATATTTTCACTACGAATCACGCAAATCACACGAAAGGGAGATTCCAAGAGGTGTGAGTTTTGACAGGATCAACAGGATGGACTGGATATTGAGAAGGGGTGCTGCGCCCTTTAGGCGCAAGGGGCGGGTGGCATCTGTCGGGGGACACACACGTTTCGTGCGTGTCCCCCGGCAGAATCCATCCACCCCAGCGGATTCGGCATGCCGAACCGCAACCCCATCTTCGCCCGGAAACAGATTCCTTTTCGTGTAATTTGTGTAATTCGTAGTTAACCTTCTTCTCCTAGCCTGTCATTCCAACCCTTTGTGTCTTCGTGCCTCCGTGAGAGAACTTTCCTGGATTGGAATCCAGTTCATCCTGTACATCCCATCAAAATATTTCCCCTCCTCCCACTTCATCACTGAGTACAGCGCTATACCTCACTGACCCTACTTTACCCTTCCCCAAACGGGGGACTTCCACCTATACTTTGCGCCAGATTTTTGAGTCCGAATGGTATAAGGAGCCGTCTATGAAACTAGTTGAATTCATCCGCCCCGCCAGCTTGTCCGCCGCACGCGACAACCTGCGCGAGCTTGGCCCGAACGGCATGGCCCTCGCCGGCGGCACGGCCCTCCATTTCATGCAGCAGCACAAGCCCGGCACCGCCGTCGACATCACGCGCCTCGGCCTCTCCTATATAAGGGAAGAAGGCGACTTCTACCGCATCGGTGCCACGACCCCCCTCTCCGACATCCAGCGCTACCGCGCGCCCCGCTGGGCGATGCACGAGATCTGCCGTCGCATTTCGACGCATCAGATCCGCAACATTTCCACCATCGGCGGCAACATCTGCCGCGTCTTCCCCTGGGCCGACCTCCCGGTCGTCCTGCTGGCGATGGACGCCAAGATGATCGTCTATGACGGCCAGGAAGAAGAATTCGGCGCCGACGACTACTTCTCGAGCCAGCCCGCCAAGCGCTTCCTCGACGGACAGATCCTCACCGCCGTGAAAGTCCCGTCCCTGCAGGCGTATCACGGCTTCGGATCGGTCAAGGCCACCCGCAACGCCGCCGCCTTCGCGCTGGTGACCATTGCCGCCGTGCTGGAACTCGATGGCAACCACATCAAGTCCGCCCGCGTCGCCGCCGGCAGTGCCATCCCCTTCCCGCGCCGCCTGCCTTCGGTCGAAGCCGCGCTCACCGGCAAGGAAGCCACGAGCCAGGTCTTTAAGGAAGCCTCGGAACAGGCCGGAGCCGACGCCCCATGGCGCGGACGCGAGGGCATGACCCCCGCCTACACCAAACAACTGGCCGAAGTCTCCATTCTGGATGCACTCGAACGAGCCGCCACCTTTGCCCGCGGGAGAAGCGAATAATGAAAAAGAGCCCCCAGACCGTCACCTTCACCCTTAACGGGGAACGGAAAACCTTCATCACCGAGCCCGACGAGAAGCTCCTGGCGCTGCTGCGCCGCGAGGGCTACAAGGGCACCAAGTTTGGCTGCGGCCAGGGCACCTGCGGTTCCTGCACCGTGCTGCTCGACGATCGCGCCGTCTACTCCTGCCTCCTCTATGCCAAGCAAGCCGAAGGCCGCAACGTCCGCACCATCGAAAGCGTCGGCACCTATGAAAACCCCAGCGAGTTCCAGGAAGAACTCGTCAAGAATGGCGCCGTCCAGTGCGGCTACTGCATTCCCGGCATGATCATGAGCGCCACCTCCCTCATGGAAACCGAAGAGACCTTCGAAGACGAAATCGTCAAGGAATACATGGACGGCAACCTCTGCCGCTGCACCGGCTACGAAAAGATCTGGGGCGCCCTGCGCACCGTCCTCGACAAAGAAGCCGCCAAGAAGGCCAAGGAAGCGAAGTAGTCCCGTGATCTATTCCGTCCCAACCACTAAACCACTGAACTGTGAACCACTGAACCTTTGAACCCTGTGAGAATCCCATGAGCGAATACCCCAACCTCAAATTCAAACAAGTCAACAACTCCGTCACCAAGATCGACGCCATGCAGCTCGCTCTCGGCAAGGACTCCTATGTCGCCGACTTCGCGCCGCCCGACGCCCTCGTCGTCAAGATGAAATGGAGCCCCTACCCGCACGCCCGCATTGTGGAGATGGACGTCACCGAAGCCGAGAAGATGCCCGGCGTCCACGGCATCCTCTGGCACGGCAACGTGCCGCGCATCGTCCATTGCACGGCCGGCCAGGGCGCGCCCGAGCCCTCGCCCTACGACACCTTCATGTTCGACACCAAAGTCCGCTATGTCGGCGACCGCGTCGCCGCCGTCTGCGCCGAGACCGAAGAGCAGGCCATGGCCGCCATCAACGCCATCAAGGTCAAATACGAGAAAATCGAGCCCGTCTTCACCGTCGACGAAGCCATGGCCGAAGGCGCCCCCATCATCCACGATGAGCCCGAAGCCTATGTGCCCATCCCCATCCCCTACGAACCCAAGAAGAACCTCGTCGCCCAGGTCGGCTGCGAGGTCGGCGACTTCGCCCAGGGCATGAAAGACGCCGACTTCACCTTCGACGACGTGTATGAGACCCCCTACGCCCAGCACTGCCCCATCGAGCCCTACGTCTCGCTCGCCGAGATGAGCCCCGCCGGCCGTATCGTCATCACCACCTCCACGCAGGTCCCCTTCCACTGCCGCCGCATCGTCGCGCAGACACTCGGCATCCCCGTGCAGCAGATCCGCGTCATCAAGCCCCGCATCGGCGGTGGATTCGGCTCCAAGCAGGAAATCCTGCTCGAAGACGTCGTCGCGATGTTCGCCATGCGCACCGGCCGCCCCGTCCTCTGGCAGTTCACCCGCGAAGAAAACTTCCGCACCGGCCGCACGCGCCATCCCATCCGCGTCAAGATCCAGGCCGGCGTCAAGAAAGACGGCACCATCACCGCCCTCGGCATGGACTGCTGGAACAACACCGGCGCCTACGGCGGACACGGCCTCACCGTCGTCTCCTGCTGCGGCTCCAAGGTCTTGCCCCTCTACCGCTGCGAAAACATCCACTTCCTCGGCAAGGTCCTCTATACCAACCTGCCCGTCGGCGGCGCCTACCGCGGCTTTGGTGCCACCCAGGCCTTCTTCGGCATGGAAACCACCATGGACAAGATGGCCGAAGCCATCGGCATGGATCCCCTCGACTTCCGTCGCAAGAACCACATCGTCTCCGGCGAAGGCTCCCCCATCTTCGCCGCCCTCGGCGAAGGCAAGGAAGGCGTCCCCATGACCGTCGGTTCCTGCGCCCTCGGCGACTGCATCGACCAGGGCGCCGAAGCCATCGGCTGGGAAAACCGCACCGACTGGCGCGAAAAGACCGGCCGCTACCGCCGCGGCATGGGAGCCGCCTGCCTCATGCAAGGCTCCTCCGTCCCGCACATCGACATGGGCGGCGCCTCCATCAAGATCAACGAAGACGGCTCCTTCAACCTGCTTTGCGGCGCCACGGACCTCGGCACCGGCTCCGACACCGTTCTCGCGCAGATCGCCGCCGAAGAACTTGAGACCTCCACCGACAAGATGATCGTCTACTCGTCCGACACCGACATGACCCCCTTCGACGTCGGCGCGTACGCCTCCTCCACCACGTATCTTTCCGGCGAAGCCGTCCGCAAAGCCGCCGCCGACGCCAAGGGCCAGATCCTCACCACCGGCGCCGAGATGCTTGGATTGAAGGTCGAAGACGTGCACTGCTCAGACGCCGAAGTGCTGAACAAGGATGGCACCAAAAAGGTCACCTACGGCGAAATCGCCTGCTATGCCCTCTATCAGAAAAACCAGTACCAGATCATCGGAACCGGTTCCCACTTCACGCAGAAATCGCCCCCGCCCTTCGCGGCCCATTTCTCCGAAATCGAAGTCGACACCTGGACCGGACAGATCCGCGTGCTGAACTACATCTCCACCATTGATTGTGGAACAGCCATCAACCCGGCCCTCTGCGAAGGCCAGACCGAAGGCGGCACACTCAACGGCATCAGCTACGCCCTCACCGAGCAGTATCTCTTCCGGAACGGACGCATGACCAACGCCTCCTTCGCCGACTATCACATCTACTCCATGCGCGACAAACCGCCCATCAAGGCCATCCTGGTTCCCTCCTACGAAGAAACCGGGCCCTTCGGCGCCAAGAGCGTATCCGAGATCTGCATCAACGGGCCAGCCCCCGTCTTCAACAACGCCCTCTACAACGCCACCGGCGCCCGCCTCTACGAGTTCCCCTTTACTCCGGAGAAAGTCTTAGAGGCGATTAAGGCAGTGAAGAAGTAAAGCCGTCTCTCGCTAAGTTCGCAGAGATGGAGCCCCGACGACCCCGTCGGGCAGGGACCGCGAGAAATCGCGGTCCTTTTCTTTTGCCCGGCCGCGGGACTGCCCAATTCTTCATTATTCATTCGTAATTATTAATTCGCCGCTTTGC
Source organism: uncultured Verrucomicrobiota bacterium (assembly GCA_964526745.1). Classification (GTDB taxonomy): domain Bacteria; phylum Verrucomicrobiota; class Kiritimatiellia; order CAIQIC01; family Lenti-01; genus Lenti-01. The sequence continues at coordinate 4,113 of CAZGMQ010000088.1, read as the reverse complement.
GGCCTGCGCCCGAGAAGGTCCTCGAAGCCATCAAAGCCGTAAAGAGGTAGTTCTCTTTACGGCGAGCTTGCCACGCCTTAGCTTGCCAAGCTGTAAGCATGGGCGTGGGCCGTCAAACGCTAACGCGTTTGTCTTAGGGTAAAATGAAAGGACCGCGAGAAATCGCGGTCCTTTTTTTGCGCCTTCATGCCGTTTAGCTGCGGCATGATCCCTAGTTCGACGAGCACCGAATCCAAACCGGAGGCAATGGCCGAACGCAATTTCTACAGCGTCACGCTAATCATGGCGGACGCAAGATCGAAGCGGCCAGCGCCCCCCAATAGTATTGGATTTTACACGCCATGAATCGCCTAATTGCCGCGAATGTTAGCCCCCCATTTTGACTCTCTCAAACATTTCTGCCGGTATTGGATACCCTAAATCCCATATCATTGAAATGGGCCGATTCCCTGAATAGTGAACTAAATTAGACATCGGACCAAGGTATGTGAAAGGGCAAGGGCAGCCAGATTCTTGCTTATTGACTCTGGCACAAATCAAAATTGTGTAGCCTCGTTCTTTAAAGAAAATATGGTTTTTCCCGGTTGGACTTTCTTGGCTTGTTGTCGCTTGGGTTTGCCAATGCAGACGAGACCGGCTCAGCGGATAATCCTTATAACGAGTCGAGGGCGAAAAATCCTTCTCTTGTTTGATAAATGTCACAAAATGAATATATGCGCGGGAATCTGGAACATGCACAACCCCTGTCCCCATTGGCCCCGGAGATTGAAAAGTGGCGATTCCTAAAGCAGCTTTGATCTCATTAAACCCATAGGCAGCATGTAGCTCCAATGGACACTCAAAGGGCAGCTTGGGAGTGAAAGGAGTTATATTTGAAACCGATTTTCGCCATGCTGCTATTTCTAAAAGATCTTTTGATGAACATGGGTTTCGTCTTAAAAGCTTAGTCAAACCATTTGGATTTCTTAGATCAGGCGAAGCAGGATGGTTCATAAGATAGTATTGCATTACCGCTCTAGGTTTACTTTTGTATTGATAGCACGAAGTCTGTTCAGCAACTACTGCCCCCAAAACACCCTCTGTATCATTTAATAATCTTGGACTATTGCGAGAAGCTAAACGAAACATCGCTGTTTTTAAGCGCGTAATGTCGGGCTCAGCGGGAGCTACTTGATGCACGGATTTCGCTTTCCATCCAGACCATGTATCTTTTTTCAATAATGAAAGCGCATCTATTTCTGATTCAGAAATGAACTCACTGAATGTCGGCTGACGATTTAGTCGTGCAGACTGTGATACAAGTGACTCTAATGTCATCGTATTAAAATCACGAAGCGTTTGCCTAATGTGCTTTAAAACATTTTCTCTAGCTACGCGCTCTAGGCAAATAGAACAACCAGCAGGCAAATGCGGAAACTCTGCCTCAACTTCAGCATCAATGCGCAACCGTTGCCTTGGTAAAAGAGCAGCATACTTCCGGTCTATTCTATATTTTCTATGTTGCTGGCCCACAAGGTCTAGAACTGTTAGGCATTCCTTGCCGGGAGAATGTCGTAGTCCTCGGCCCAGTTGTTGTAAAAAAATGGTTAGGCTTTGTGTCGGCCGAAGAAGCATAACTAAGTTGATTTGCGGCAGGTCAAATCCTTCATTAAGCACATCAACCGTAAACAAGACCCGGATACCTCCTTCTCGAAACTGGCGCACAATTTCACTTCGGCTTGATGTGTCAGTAGCACCCAAAAGAACTTCTGCAGCATGCCCTCTTTGGATAAATTGGCTTTTCATATATTCGGCATGCTTGACAGATGCACAAAAGCCAATCGCGCGGATGGCCTGATCTTCAATAGGCTGATATTTTTCAAAAGCTGAGAATAATGCGTCAACGCGCCTCTTTGCCCTTATGTCATCTCCTGTATAAATTGCATCTAAAGCATGGACGCTATATTGCCCATTTCTCCAGAAATGATCATCTTTAAGCGAAACTGGATCCGTAATACCAAAATAATGAAAAGGACATAGTAACCGCTCTTCTAATGCCTCTGGCAAACGGATCTCTGCGGCTATGCGATTGTTGAAGTCCGTCAAAATAGAGCTGCCGTCCATACGCTCGGGTGTTGCAGTAAGCCCAAGCCATATTTGTGGATTAAAATGTGAAAATAGTGGGCGGTATGTTGAGGCCGCACTATGATGGGCTTCATCTACTACGATGTATTCATATGCGCCTGGTAAAAGGCTGTCTGTTAAGCCTCTAGATTTAGCACTGGCTATATTGCAAAAAAGATAGTCTGTCGAAGTTGGCTCGTGTGAACCACCAAGAATATCGCCAAAGTTCTCATCCCTTAGCACAGAGCGAAAACAGTCACGAGCCTGCTCAAGGATTTCAATTCTATGCGCTAAGAATAGCAATTTGGGACGAGGTTGTTGTTTCCCAGAAAAGCGTAAATAGTCAAAAGCAGAAATAACTGTTTTTCCAGTGCCCGTTGCTGCGACAATAAGATTCTTATAACTGTTATGTACCTTACGTTCTGCTTGAATATTTTCTAAAATTCTTTCCTGGAAAGGGCGAGGTGTTATTTCCGCTAAGAATCTACTTTCAGGATGGGCGATACGCGCCTTCGCATTTTTAATGGCACGTCGAAAACGATTAAGATCACCTTCCCCACAATACTCAAAACCTTCGTTTTCCCAGTAACTTTCGAATTCACCTCGAAATTGACAAAGAACTGCAGGCTGATCTTGTTCTGTTATTTTTACAGTCCATTCAAGTCCGCTTGTGATAGCTGCGCCAGATAAATTCGCTGAGCCAATATACGCCGTAGAAAATTCATTCCTCCGATAGAAGTGATACGCCTTTGCATGCAGACGGGTATGCTCTGTGTCATATGACACTTTCAGTGTCACATTAGGGCATCGAACCAGCGTTGCAATTGCATCTGGGTCAGATGCTCCCATATATGAAGTAGTCAGTACCCGGACCTGCACACCACGATTGGTTATTTCTTCTATCGCTGGCATTAACAGGCGTAATCCTGAACGCTTAATAAATGAAACTAAGAAATCGACTCTATCTGCGCTCCGCATCTCTTGCCGCAATTCATGGTCGAGACTTGGTGTACCCGCACTTCCTGTAAATAGACAGCTAGCGTTTAAGGGTGTTTCGGGCAATGGCCATGGCTTTGTGCTAATACCCTTTTGGGCTACAGATATTAGCATTTCACGGGAGGCAAGAACTTTTCTCCTCAATAAATAGTCCATACCATCTTTAGCCCCAATGATTTCAACAAGGCGGTTGATAAGATCAACGCGCTCGTCCTTCTTACATTGGCGTATGGCGCTATCGAAAATTTGAGCCAATAGCAGCGCGTATTGGGCAGGTTCCTCTTCATCATCAATCTTGCGTAATGTGGCAACAAGTTCAGGAGTATGTGATAAGAGGCTCTTTAATTCCTCATCTAAAATACGTGCATAAGCACCTGGTATTAATTCATTCTTATGCATTTAATCCCACCATAACCTGAATGATATACTGTCGTCTCTTCAAAGTGATTCGAGTATATGAAATTGTAAACAAGCTAACCAGGTTAAACCTTTTCAGTCATCTCGCTATTACAAGGAAGCAATTTGAATAGGATAAGTGCCCCACCTGTATCACGACAATATTGCGCATGCTCATGCGGCAGCAAAATGACCTGAAAAACGCGTTGGGGGGGCTGGAAAGGCGAAAATCGGGTCAAAATGGCCGTATTTTCGTGTTTTGGAGGGTTTGGAGGGCTGAAAATTGCGATTTTTGGCCTTCCGGCAGATTCCGGACGGAAAAACGTCATGCGGCAGCCAAATGGGATGAACATCGCGTTTGGGGTCGGCGCCGTTCATTTCATGCGATTTTCTCTTTTTTTTGTGTTCTCTGCGTTCTCCATGCCTTCGGCTTGGCAAGCTGTGGCAAAAAATCATCGGTTTTGGGCTGAAAAAGGCCCAAATTTCGTGTTTTGGAGGGTTTGTAGGGCTAAAATGTTCGATTTTTGGCCTCCCGGCAGATCCCGGACGGCTCAACCTGCCCGCCTATATTTGTGCCATTTGGCATGAATAAGCATTGTATGGTCATAACAGCTGTGA
>CAZGMQ010000087.1:0-13023 GCA_964526745.1 uncultured Verrucomicrobiota bacterium | reverse complement strand
CGGGACGCAGATTCTACTTAAGCTAGTGGTCCTAAAATCGGGGTTAAGCGCATTATTAAGTCGGGCATCTGTAGAGTCATCTCGCATTATCAGTGAAGCCAATCGCAAGGCCGAAGAAATTGGGGGAGATGCATATCAAGCCCTCCGTGATGTGGATCAGCTCAAAGCTACGGTCAAAGCCATGCGTAACGCTATCGATGGATATGGTGACGAATATCTAATTCCAAACCATGACGCATTGGATAATCTGGCTGAAGAGTATAGCTATAAGCAGGCGGGACTCGATCTAAAGACAGCGCGTGCTAGAAGTCGGCTGATGGTCGCAACAGGAACTGCCGCTTCCTGCGACTATCCAAATTCAGAAAAAAAACGAACTGCACTAGAATTTGTATTAATGGCGTTTAACGGGAGGGCTGATACCGTTCTCTCTAAGGTGAGGAACAATAATCTAGGAAAACTTAAACAGGAGATGATCGACGCATATGCATTGGTGAATAAAAATGGTGAGGCATGCATGAATGCACGAATCCTTTGTGAATATCTTGAAGCGCGTCAGCATGAGCTTAAATGGGCTGTCGCCGTTATGGAGCTACAAAAACAAGAGCGTGAAGAGCAACGGCGGATTAAGCAGGAAATGCAGGAAGAAGAGCGGGCACGCCGGGAATACGAGAAAGCGATTAAGCAGGCAGAAAAAGAAGAGAAGCTGTTGCAATCACTCATGGCTGAAGCTCAGGAAAAACTCAAAGACGCGAGTCAGGAAGAGCGGGCCGGTTATGAGAGTAAGATTAAGGAGCTTGAGGCGAAGTACCAAGAGGCTGAAGAGCGGAATAAGCGAGCACTTTCAATGGCTCAACAGACCCGGCGTGGTCATGTCTATGTTATCTCAAATGTGGGATCCTTTGGTGAGGATGTATTCAAGATAGGTTTAACTCGACGTCTGGAGCCATTGGATCGTGTTAAAGAGCTGGGTGACGCTAGTGTTCCTTTCGGTTTCGATGTACACGCAATGATATATAACGAGGATGCCCCTAAGCTAGAGACTACACTTCATCAGGTATTTGGAGACTTCCAGGTAAATAGAGTTAATTCACGAAAAGAGTTTTTCAGGGTCGGTATCAAGTCTATTAGAGAGGTCTTAGAAAAAATAGGGCTCGAGGTAAAATGGACAATGGCCGCTGAAGCTCGCGAGTACAGGGAAACACTCAACATGGATAAGAAGGCGGCCCAAGAAAAATCCATCAGGGAGCCAGATCCTGAAATTGCAAAGTTACTGGCAACTTCAACGACAAAACCGGCCGACCCAAATCCGCTCCCTCCACCGGATGTTCCACCAGCACCTGATGATAAGCCTGCTGCGAGCATTGAACCCGATGGCGGCATGCAAGATGAGGCCCAGTCCGAAAGTCAGCCAGCCCCCATAGCTAAAAATGAGGGCGTTGAGGGGGCGGAGTCCGTGGCTAATGAAGAAGAAGCGGTGGTGGCGGATGCACCAAGCGATGAAATTAGCGAACCTCCGGCTCCCGAGTCGATTGCCTGTCCCCTTTGTAACGAACTCCTTCAAATAAGCTCTCTAGTTGGCGGGACAAATTTATGCCCACATTGTCATGGCTCTTTTGAAGTCACAATGTAGTTGAGACATTTACAGCATCCGGCCTCACGGCTGGGGGCTTTTTGCCTCTAGGATGCGCTCTAAGGGGTGCTTCTTTTCGCCTGTCTATGGACAAGGGAGCGGGGCCGATAGTGGCGTAGGCGTTTCCGTATCAACGAACAACCTATCGGACAGAGCATCCAATGGGATTGGTGCTGGGGCAATCTTCGGGCCAAATTGTCAACGATTGTCAACACTTGCCCAGCGCATGAAACCCATTCCGCCCTTTAGAATCAGGCGTGCGTTGACAATAATTGACAAAAGGGGCGCGTAAGTCTGCCATAATGCGCACATATTGAGGGGTTGAGGCCGAAGCCGTAAAAAATATGGGAAGTGTGTTTCAGCCAATAAACACGGGCCTAAAAGATGGTCGGGGCGACTGGATTCGAACCAGCGACATCTAGCTCCCAAAGCTAGCGCTCTACCAGGCTGAGCCACGCCCCGTTATAAAACGGTATCCACACTTCAGGGACGCTCTACCATCCCGACACCCGCCGTAAGGCGGAGGGGTCGGGAACGCCCCGTTCTGCTAAAGAAAAACCTCCGATTCCTCGGAGGCTCGGATTTCAAGTGGCGGGATCGACGGGACTCGAACCCGCAACACCCAGATCGACAGTCTGGTACTCTAACCAAATTGAGCTACGATCCCGTGACTCAAAAATCAGAACCAGACTCTAACGAATACCGCTAATCTTGCAACCAGAAAATGGGACGATTCAGGAATTTCTTTTGATTTGCCGTTGGCGGACGACTTCGTAGAGCAGAATCGTGGCGGCGGCGGCGACATTCAGGGAGTCGGCCTGACCCAGCATCGGGATACGGACCAGCTCGTCGGCCTGCGTCATCCAGGCCTCGCTCAGGCCAAATTGTTCAGCACCGACCACAATGGCAATGGGTTGGGTCATATCCACTTCGGTGTAGTTTTTTGTGGCGTGGGGGCTGGCGGCCAGTGAGCGGATCCCGCGGGCTTTAAGCCAGGCGAGGGTCTCCTCGGTGGTGGCTTCCGCCAGTGGGACGGTGAATAGGGTCCCGATACTGGCGCGGACGACATTGGGGTTGTTGATGTCGGTGCAGCGGTCGCACACAATCAGGGCATCGCCACCGGCGGCATCGGTCGTGCGGAGCATCGTGCCGAGATTCCCGGGCTTTTCGATATGCTCGCCGATCACCAGGAAGGGAACCTCCGGCAGTTCCAGATCGTCCAGCGTGCGGTGGATCTGCGGGCAGAGTGCGAGCAATCCTTCAGGGCGGTCGCGATAGGCCATCTTTCGGAACACGATTTCCGAGCATTCAAAGAGTGGCACCTCTTTCTCCGCGCAGCGGCCAACCAGCGTCGGCTCATTCTTTCCCTGATACAGGTTGGGGCAATAAAACAGTTTCTCGACCGGGATGTCGTTGTCGAGCGCCCGCTTCACCTCGCGGTAGCCTTCGACAATCAGGAGTTCCGCTTTATCGCGGTGGGAGCGCTGGCGCAGTTTGACGACATCCTTGACGCCGCTGTTCTGCAGACTGGTGAGCTGTTGAGGGGTGGAGGTCATACTCAGCTCTTCCAGGATTTCTTTTGCGGCGAGAGGCCGACCAGATCCACAGAGCGGGCCAGACCATAGAGGAAGTAGAGGATGGTCAGACGAATAAACAGGACCGGCGAGTTGGCGCGGTCTGCGATCAGCAGGGCCGGCAACCCCGTGACGCCCACCAGCGGCGTGAGGAGAAGAAGCGCCCAGGGCGTGATCAGGACGGCCAGCACCAGACCGAGAACCGCCAGAATCAGGCCCAGCAAAAAGGCGATGGAAAACAGAATGGCATTGGCGCCGGATTTTCCACCGGAGCTTTTTAAAATCGTACCATAGGCCTTGCGGTTGGCATGCCAGAGCTGCTGCCGGTAGTACTCGCGAAGGGTGGAGGGTTCGCCGTGGTGGGTGACGCGCAGGGAGGGCAGGGCGACCACCTCGCACTGCGCCTGCGTGGCGCGGAAGGCGAAATCGGTGTCTTCCCCGGTGGTCAAGGTTTCATCAAATTGCGGGATAATCTCCAGCAGCTTGCGATTGAATAGCATATTGCGTGTGGTGATCATCCGGAAAGCGTCGGTCGTGACTGGCTCGGGATCGCCTTGCCGGGAGGCGGTGTTTTTATGGTGCCAATGGGCATGCCAGCTTCGGTGGATCCAGTTTCCACTGTCTGGCGGCTGGACCGGATAGCCGAGCATGACCGGAATCGGCTTCAGAAGCCACGGTTCGGCCTCGATCAGCCAATCCCGCTCCGGAACGCAGTCGCCGTCCAGAAAGGCCAGTGCGGAGCCGCGGGCGGCCTTCAGGGCATGATTCCGGCAGATAGGGATGGTGGCACCGGGAAAGACGAGGCATTCATCGAAGCCCGCCTCCCGGGCGATCTCGACGGAGCCATCTTTGCTGCCGCCATCGATGAGAATGGTTTCCACATGCCAGCCGTCGGGCAGGTGGAGATGGTCCACCGCTTCTTTCAGATTCGGAAGGTGCTGGGCCTCGTTCAGGGCGACCACCATCACAGACAGAACATGTTGTGCGTCGCTGGTCATGAGTTGTGTTTCGCCAGTTCCCCGGCGGCCCACTGGACCTGGGCGGCCATCCCCATGAGAATCTGCACATCCTTGGCGGTCAGGGTCCCGCGCGACAGGATGCGCCGAATGCCGAGCATCATGTGATCGGAGGTCTCCTCGCTCATGAATCCAATTCCGAGCAGGCCGACACGCCATTTCTCGAACATGGCCTCGCGTGTCGAGGAGACACATTCCTCGGAGCGTTCGGTTGGGAGATCGAAGACATCGGCTTCCACAAACAGGTCATAGGCGACACACATCACGGACATCGCCAGATTGAGCGATTTGTAGTTCTCGGAGGAGGGGATTCGGATAAACTGGGTACACAGAGCGAGGTCTTCCAGCGAGAGGCCGTTGTCTTCGGCTCCAAACAGAATCGCGACCGGGGTGTCGGCGGCGGCTTCCAGCAGTCGCGGTGCCCACCCGCGGGAAGTTTTGGAGTGCTCGCGATAGAGCCCGCCCCGGTTGGATGTGCCGGCCACCAGCCCGCAATCCGCCACCGCTTCGGCAGTGGTCTGATAAATCTTCCGGTTCTTCAGAATGTCATTGGCATGGCAGGCCATTTTACCTGCCTGATCCATGTTCATCCCGCTGCGCGGCTGGACCACGGCAAGGTCGGAAAGCCCCATGTTCGCCATGGCGCGGCACACGGAACCCATGTTTCCGCCATAGACGGGATTGACCAGCACAATTCGGATGTTGTCGAGGGAAGACATTGCCACAGATGATAGCGGATGGCCGCGGGAAAACAATCAGAGAAGCGCAGCGCCTATTTTTGAAGGAAGGGCGCGAGGGGGGCGGTCGGGGTCGCGCCGGAACCGGGGCCGTCACTGTCCTGGGCGGCAGTTTGGATAATATCCAGAAAGTAGGGTTCCAGGGGCTGGCGGGGATGCGCCACGCCTGGTTCGGATCCAAGTGTCTTCCGGGCGGCATCCAGGAGCTGCCCGAGCGTTTCCGGATTGCCGGGGGTCGGGAAGGTCAGGGTGGTCTTATCCTTCTGGGTCAGGAGGGCATCGAGCGTGCCGTGGGCGAGGATGCGTCCGTTATAGAGAATGGCGACCTGTTCGCAGACATCTTCGACATCCGCGAGAAGATGGGAGGTCAGCAGAACGGTTTTTCCGCGTTTGGCGAGTGCCAGAATCAGGTCCTTGACCTGTCGGGTTCCCTGCGGGTCGAGGCCGGCCGTTGGTTCGTCCAGAATGACCAGATCGGGATCGTTGAGCAGCGCCTGGGCCAGGCCGATGCGCCGGGCCATGCCCTTGGAAAATTCGCCGACTGGACGGTTCCGCGCATGAGACAGGCCGATCATCTCCAGGAGTTCCTCGATGCGCGTGCGGGCTTCCGCTTTGGGCAGATCGAAGAGGCGGGCATAAAAGGTGAGGGTTTCCAGGGGCGTGAGGTGAGGATAGAGATAGGATTCCTCGGGGAGATAGCCGATGCGGCTCTTGACTGCGGTGGAGCGGGGGGAGGCGCCGAGGACCTCCAACGAGCCGGCGGTGGGGAAGAGCAGTCCGAGAATCATCTTGATGGTGGTGGATTTGCCAGAGCCGTTGGGCCCAAGCAGTCCGAAGACCTGCCCGGCGGGAATGTCGAAAGAGATCGACCGGACGGCTTCGACGCGGGGCCGCCGCCAGAAGTCACGGAAGGTTTTAACCAGCTGGTCGGCATGGATGGCGGGAGGTGTATTCATCAGGAGATCTCCAGACGTTGGAAGGAGGCGGCGCCGAGAGCCAGCCAGGCTGCGGACCAGGCGGCCGCATAGGCGGTGGCGCCGGCGAGATAGGCGAGGGGTATAGGGCGGGCCGCATCCAGGGCATCGAGCACCCAGAAGGCCTGCACATTGGGCAGGAGGGCATAGAGGGTCCGCGCGGAGAGCGAGGTGGCCAGGTGGGGGCCCAGCAGGTAGTCGCCCATGAGGCCCAGGGAGAACAGGCCGGCGCATAGCAGGAGGACCGGGGTGATGGAGAGACGGGTGGCCAGACTGGCGGCCAGGGCCGCTACCATGCAGAGGCAGGCAGTCAGCAAAAAGCCTACGCGCAGGATCGCCCAGCTGAATTGATGGGGAAAGACGAGATGGTCCAGCGGCGTCTCGAAGAAGGACGAGACAATCAGGGCCAGAAGCAGAAGGCCCAGCAGCAGGCAAAAGGCGGCCGAGGTGAAGGGGCGGTGGGTCCGGTGGTTCCAGAGGCCTGCCAGCGCGGGCGCAGTCAGAAGGGCCAGCAGGGCGGGACCGGCCGCAGCCCAATCCAACTGCAGTTCGCTGCCCCCGGCCCGGATGGAGAGAAGGGTCGCGGTCAGGGCGGCGACGGCAAAGAGGGTCAGGATGGCAAAAATGCCGACCGCTTTGGCCAGAAAGAAGAGGGAGCGGGGAACTGGCTTGGCCAGAATCGTAGAGGCGGTGCCCCGGCGGAGTTCACGCGAGAGGGTTTCACCGGCGGCGGTCGCGGCCAGCAGCAGGCCGCCGACAAAGAACAGGGCGAAGGCACTATCCCGGATGATGCGCGCCGAATCGCCCAGCGTATAGTGCAGCAGCAGGGGAAGCAGCAGGATGCCCGTGATGCTGGAGAGGGAAATCAGCAGAAAGACCGGCCGCCGGATGGCTTCAATAGCCGTGAGGCGGGCAATAGCCCAAAACTGGGTGACAGTGTACACGTCTCGGCCCTATTTGATGATTGTTGCGTAGGCGGGTGTGCTGGCTTCTTTCAGTTGCTTCAGAACATCTTCCGCCTCGTGCGGATCCGGTCGCCCGCCTTGCTCATAATCAAACAACTTCAAAAAGGTGCCTCGGGTGGCTCCCGGATGAAGAACGGTCACATTGGGGGTGTGCTTTGCCATGAACTTCTCCGCTAGGGCCCGCGTGACCTTTTGGCCCGGCAGGGTGATTTCCAGCTTGATGTAATGCCGCATCGCTTTGCGCCATTTCATGTTTTTGGTGACGGTCTTTTCGTACCAGTTGCACAGGCCCTTCTGGTTCGGGATGGTCGGGTTCTTGAAATAGATGATCATGCAGGCGCCGGTCTTTTTCTGCAGGGCCTGGAGTTCTTCGAACTGCTTGGCTTTCTTGAACCACTTGCCGGGGACCTCATCCCAGAGGGGGCTGTTGTAGGCCGCAATCTCTTCTGCGGTGGCGCCGGGCCAGTAGGTCGGCGGCGGCTCGCTGTCCGAGAGGGTGGGATTCGCTGAAAAAATGCTGACGCCCTGATTTGTAGACGCGGCGGCACCTGTTTGCCAGGAGGTCCCGCCTGTGGGCTCGGTGCCGCCCTGCCAGGACGAATGGCCGGTCGGCTCGGTGGTCGGGGGTTCCTCTTCCACCACGGCCGGAGCCGTTTCGGGGGCTGCCGGAGCTGTGGTTCCGGCGCGCTGGAAACGGCTTCGATCAAACTTCTGGCGTTGGAACTGGACGCGCTCAGCAGAGGCCAGCGAGCCTCCAAAGGCGATGAGCAGAAAAATGGAAATGAGGGGGAGGGTCCGGCGCATGTGCGGCTCCTTTCTTGCAGTTATAACCAGTTGTGCCGGCGCATCAGCCAATAAAGGAATCCAATCAGGAGTCCGCTGATGCCGAAAATATACAGATGGGCAAATTCCGCCGGCAGGGCAAATTCCGCCATCTTGAAATTCATGCCGTAGAAACTGGTGATGGCGACGACCGGCAGCGAGAGGGTTGCCAGTACGGTCAGGACCTTGATGACGCGGTTGACCTGCATCTGCTGGAGATTCAGATGAATCTGAAGGGTGCTGGTCAGCGATTCCCGATAGGTCTCGGCCAGATCATTAATCCGCATCAGGTTGTCCAGCAAATCTCGCAGATAGGGGACCAGGTGCGGCCGGATCACCTTGGTGAACTCGCCCCGCATCATCCGGGTGAAGACATCCCGCTGCGGCGCCATGATCTGACGCAGGCGCTGGGTTTCATTCTGCAGATTGACGACTTCGGACAGGACGTCTTGGCTCTCGCCCAGAAGCACGCGATGTTCCAATGCCGCCAGCTCAGAGGAGAGTTCGTTCAGGGCGGGCTGATAGTTGTCGAACAGCTGATCCAGAATCTGATAGGCCAGCAGGTCCGGTGTGCGGGGGATCGACGCCCCTTTCTTCTGCATCCGGCCACAGATCAGATTGATGCTCTTCAGGGGCTCGTCATGGAAGGTGACGAGAAAATTGTGGCCCACAAAGACATTCACCTCAGTGGTTTGGAAGACATGGAGGCTGTTGATGTAATCCACCGCATGGATGACCATGAACACATAGTTCTCATAGTCGTCGATCTTGGGGCGTTCCGTGGTGGCCAGGCAATCCTCGATGGCCAAGGGATGGAAATCAAACACGGTTTTCAGGATTGCGTTGTTCTCTTCAGGGGTGCTGTCCTCCATATCCACCCAAACCTGAACATCGTCATCATACAGCACAACGCGCAGGAGATCTAAAGAGAGGTCCTGGTTGATCAATTTTCCTTGGCTGAATACAAAGGTCCGAATCATGGCCTGTGCTCCCATAGGAACGGTGGTTAAAGGGAATCCGTCTCCCGGACAGAAAACATTTTTTGAATGATGCACCGCGATACGGCCGGTGGCAAGGAAAAGCGGAGGATGTGAGGGGGGGCGTTTTCAGAGGAATGGGCCGTGGAATAGAGAAGAAAAACCTCGAAGCCCGAAAACCCCAAGTCCGATCCGAACGGTGAGGTTGCACCCGCTATAGAATCGCGCAGGGAGACGGCGCGAATCGCGAAAAGAGATCCGATTCAGTTTTATGCCACCCCGGCTTCTTTTTGGGCTTGGATTTTTCGGACTTCGGCTTGATGGCAGCGACTCCTTTCCCTCAAAATTGAGCGCTGACAGGGTCTGGGCTGGACAAGGGGGGGGCGGATGGGGCATATTTCAAAGCCGATATGAGCGACGTACCCCAAACCGGAATTCACTCTGAAATTGTCCAGCTGCGGATGAAGATTTTTCTTCGTTCTCCTCTGCGTCGGCGTTTGCTGTCGCGGATGATGCGGTTGCTGGACAGTGTGGCCGGCGAGCAGGTGTTGGAGATGTCCGGCGATGACTCCGTGAGCGTGGCGATGCAGAATGCCGGCGGCGGTGGAGGCGCGGCCTGGAACAGCCTAGCCGTGACTGAAACGCAGGCCGAATTACTATCAGAAGCGGGTATTGAGCACATTCATCTGGCTGCGCTGCCGGAATTGCCCTTCGAGGCCGGCACCTTTGATGCCGTTCTCGCCAGCGAAACGCTGGAATATGTTAAGAATCCGGAAGAGCTGATGGCCGAACTTCATCGCATCATGGGTTCCAAGACGCGCCTGATCCTTCATGTGCGCCGCAAGCGCAAGAGTCTGATCAATACGTTTCGCAAGCTGGCGGGGCTCACGGATCCCACGCGCCCTATGGCGCATCCGGGCTTCACGCCCGCCGAACTGTTCGAAGTCCTGAAAGATGGCTTTGATGTGCAGGAGACGACCGGGGTGGGCCGTTTCTTTTCTGAATTTGCCAACCTGCTGGCCGAACTGTTTGCCGGCGTGATTCCGGCCTCCTGTGAGCCGGCGGCCTTGAATGAGCGCCGTTTGCGCCGCGCCGCAGCCGTGTATGCGGCGTTTATCCCAATTTTCTGGTTCTCGAGCTTCCTCGATACCCTTCTCTTTTTCCTCCCGTCGCATCACATGGTCCTGCGTGCCAAGCGCCGCATGATGTGGGTGCCGCGGGTGACCCCCCGCCTGCGCGATGGACGAAGCATTGCCGAAGCCGCGCTCAACTCGAAAATCGGCACCTCGTTCGAGTAACTCTTCGTTTTCTCGAAAATCTGTCCCCTAAGTCATTTTTTTGCGCCAAAAGTCTGGTTTGGATTCAAAATCGCCTATTTTGATTTAATACAGCCCCCCATGTCCCCCCCTCCAACGCATTTCAGGGCTTGGGGCGTCCATTTTTTGATTTTCAGGCTGATTCTATGCCTATTTCCATTGTACGGAGAAAACTCAGGTTCGTTTTCCGTTCTGTGCACTTGACCCGACACCTTTTCGTTGCCATGCTTCTCAGCATGAAACAACCTCTGACCTTCAAATCAATCGGCCTGCTGTTCATTCTGATCCTGGGTGTTGCCGCCTGCTCTCCCGTCAAACCGGTCGTTGAATCCAGTTATGCCACGGACATCCTGGGCAGCTGGCAGGGCACCGTGGAAGGCATGAATGAAACCATCACCTTTCGCGATGACGGCAGCTTCAAGGCTCTGGTTCGTCCCGGCGGTTTCATCAGCAACACCATCTCTGAAGGCGTCACCGGTTCCATTAGTGGAACGTGGGCCCTCGACGGGCAAACCATCACCTTGCAGATTACCGGTTCAGAAGATGAGCAGGTCCTGAATCGCAAGGCCACCAGCACCATCCTGTCCTTCAACCAGACCGAACTGGTGCTGAAGAGTGGCGGGGGAGAGACCTCGACATTCACCCGGTCGATTTCGCTCTAAGGAGAACGACACGGGTCTGGTTCGGCCCACGGGTATACGAAGCGCACTATTTATTTTTCCCCATCACGACCATGATTTCCTGCTGAAGGCTTCCGGGGCCCATCGGCATTCCCGTGTTCAAGACAGAAACAACGGTCCACCCCTTTGTGGCATAAAAATTGATGGCTTCCTCCAGTTTCTCCGGGGCCGAGTTCCCGGCAAACCATTTATTGCGGGTCGTCAACACCTTGTACACTCTGCCCTTTGAGAGCTGTCCTTGCTTTTTAGAAGACATGGGAACCTTCAGTTTGGGCACACCCCGGGGCGGGAGATGATGCGGTTTAGGAGGGGGAGGCAGTTTCGTTGCCCGTTGCTTTTGCACTTCGATCGTCTCGTTGCACGAAGGACACTCCATCAACTGGCCGATCGCCTCAATGGGTTGCTCGATGGATTGGCTGCAGTGGGGACACTTGAACTGGATGCTCGGCATGCTGTCACTCATGAATTTTCCTCCCGATTAAAACTCTCACGTCCATGAATAGGATAGCGGATACCGGATGAATGACAATCTTTCCTCGATGTCACGGGGCCGGTGAAGAGCCTTTTCACCACAGAACACACAGAGGACACAGAGAGGGGAAGCGGATTCTTCATCACGGATTCCGACTCTTATTGAGGTGGGGACAGATTTCTTCCGGAGACAGGTAGGTCTCGGCCCTTCGGGTCGAGGCCAAGGACGATTCATCTGGGTCGCGGGGATCACATGGAATGCGTCCCCACGGCACAACTGAACCGTCCGTCCGCCGCATAGCGGCGCCATCCTGCCTCTTCATCCTTTGTTTGTTTTGCGCCAGTTGCGTCGCTTGCGTTAAACAGTCCGTTTTCTTCTCTGTGTCTTAGTGACTCAGTGAGAGAACTTTTTCTCCGGGGGCATCTGCTCGGCCCGAAGGGCTTTAGTGTTGACGGTTTTGCCCTGCTTCAACTAGCGTTTTTCCACCATGAACAGCACGTCCCGCAGTAATCTCCGCAAAGCCATCGGCCCCGGGCTGCTTGTGGCCTGTGCGGCCATCGGCGGCTCTCACCTGGTGTGGGCCACTCGCGCCGGAGCCGAATATGGCTGGCAATTGATCGGACTTCTCCTGCTGGCGAATCTGTTCAAGTATCCGTTTTTTCTCTATGGCCAGACCTATACGGCCGCAACCGGTGAATCCCTCCTGGCCGGCTACCGCCGCAAGGGCATCGGGTATGTGTATATCTTTCTCGGGATCAATATCCTCACAGGCATCATCAATATTGCGGGGGTCTCCATGCTCACGGCCGCCTTGCTCGGCGGGTTCGGGATAGGGGGCGGCCTGGGCCTTCCCCAATTGACGATTCTCCTGATGGTGGGGTGTACGTTGGTCATTCTGTTGGGGCATTACCGCCTCCTGGATGCCGTCTCCAAGGTGGTGATTCTGCTTCTGACCCTCTCCACCGTGACCGCTCTGGTTCTCGCCCTCATGAAAGGGCCCGTCGCGGAGCCGGGATTTGTGTCGCCGTCCCCCTGGATGTGGGGCTCCTTCGGCTTCCTGATTATGCTGATGGGCTGGATGCCCGCGCCACTCGATCTGTCGGCCTGGTCCTCGCTCTGGATGTTCTCCCGGGAAAAACAGACCGGACACTTTGCCTCGGTTCAGGAGACGCGGATCGATTTCCACCTCGGGTATATCGTCGCAGTGGTTCTCGCCGTCATCTTCCTCGCCCTCGGCGCCTTGGTCATGCATGGCAGCGGTCAGGAATTCTCCGCAAGCGGCATCGCGTTTTCTCATCAACTGGTCGAAATGTATTCCACCAATATCGGCGCGTGGTCGCATCATCTGATTCTGTTTGCCGCCTTTGTCACCATGCTCAGCACGACGCTCACCTGCATCGATGGATGGCCGCGGGCCCTGGCCGCCTGCACCACCCTGATTGTTCCCCGTCTCCAGACGAAATTCAACGCGGTTCATCGGATCTGGATTCTGGTGTCCGTCGCCATCGCCTCGCTGATTCTGTTTCGATACGTCAGCAACCTGCTTCAGCTGCTGAGTTTTGCTGCGATCATTTCGTTCCTGACCACGCCCGTGATTGCCGTGATTAATTTCTGGGTCATGTCCGGCGACAACGTCCCCGCAGAACATCGCCCCGGCCCGGTCCTGAAAGTCCTGAGCTGGCTGGGCATCCTCTTCTTCATCGGGATGTCCGCCGGATTCGTCTATACCCAGTTTTTTCTCAAGGGTTGAGCTGGCATCAAAAGGATAGGGGGGACAGACGAAGAGGGGTTTGTCCACAGATTGACATTCTGGTCGCTCTGCTCCCGCATTCGCTCCGCCTGCGGCGAAACGCTATAGAT
>CAZGMQ010000086.1:0-13280 GCA_964526745.1 uncultured Verrucomicrobiota bacterium | reverse complement strand
ATCGGCCCCCCGTTCACCGCCCCTTCGGTGTCATGCTTATTTGAGGCAACACGCCTTTTCGAAGCAGCTCCTCGACACCATCCCGATTCCCGTTTTCTACAAAGATCAGGACGCACGCTATCTCGGCTTCAACCGGGCGTTCGAGACGTTCTTTGGGGCCAGTAAGGAAACCCTGATCGGCAAGAGCGTATTCGACACCCACCCGCCCGAGCTGGCGAAGGTGTATCACGAAAAAGACGCCGAACTGCTGGAGAAGGGCGGTACGCAGACCTACGAATCCCAAGTCATGGATGCGCAGAAAGCCCTTCACGATGTCACCTTCTACAAGGCCTGCCTCACCACGCCAGCGGGCGAGCCGCGCGGTCTCATTGGCACGATTCTCGATATCACCGAGCGCAAGCAGGCCGGGGAGAAGACCCGGGCGCTGCTGGAGGAGAGCCGGCAGGCGCGTGAAGCGCTCCTGAGCATTCTGGAAGACCAGCAGCGGGCCGAGGCCGATGCCAAACGACTGGCCACCGCCATTGAACAGGCCGATGAGACCATTGTCATCACCGATGCCCAAGGCCTCATTGAATATGTGAACCCCGCCTTCGAGACCGTGACGGGCTATACCCGCGAAGAGGCGCTGGGAGAGAATCCCCGCATCCTCCAGAGCGGGAAGCATGACGCCGCGTTCTACCACGCCCTGTGGGAAACGCTGGTCATCGGCGGCACCTGGCGCGGACGCCTCATCAACCGCCGGAAAGACGGGGCCATCTACACGGAAGACGCGGTCATCTCCCCGGTCCTCGACGATGCCCGGCACATCACCCACTTTGTCGCCGTCAAGCGCGACATCACCGAACACATGCGCCTGTCGGAACAGATCCAGCAGTCGCAGAAAATGGACTCCATCGGACGGCTCGCCGGCGGCGTGGCCCACGATTTCAACAACATGCTCACGGTCATTCTCGGCCATGCCCAGATGGCCCTGGATCAGACCGACCTGGCCGCCCCTCTCCGCGCCCGGCTGGAGGAAATCCGCAAGGCGGCAGACCGTTCCGCCGACCTCACGCAGCAGTTGCTGGCTTTCGCGCGGAAGCAGGCCATCGCCCCCCGGCTGCTGGACCTGAACGAAACCGTCAAGGGCACCCTCAAGATGCTCCGCCGGCTCATCGGCGAGGACATCCGGCTCGAGTGGAACCCCGAAGACCTGCAGGGATCCGTTCAGATGGACCCGGGGCAGATCAACCAGATTCTGGCCAACCTCTGCATCAACGCCCGCGACGCCATCATCGGCGGCGGCTCGGTCACCATCGAAACCCGGTCTGTCGTCGTGGACGCGGCTTATTGCAAAAACCATCCCACGGCCCTCCCCGGCGACTTTGCGTGCCTGACCGTCCGCGACACCGGCTGCGGCATGGATGTCGACACCCTGAACCGGGTGTTTGAGCCGTTCTTCACCACCAAAGAGCTCGGACAAGGCACCGGCCTCGGCCTCTCCACGGTCTACGGCATCATCCAGCAGAACAACGGGTTCATCGAGGTCGAGAGCACCCCCGGCCAAGGATCCGTCTTCCACATCTACCTGCCCCGTCTGGCCGTCGCCGCACCGGCCCCGAAAGCCGAACCCAAGCCCCCCACCGGCACGGAAACGATTCTGGTGGCCGAAGACGAACCCTCTATCCTGGCCACCACGGTTCAAATGCTGGAAAGCGTCGGGTATACCGTCCGAGCCGCCCAAACGCCGGAGGCCGCCCTGCAAATCGTTCGCGAAACCCCGGGCGACATTCACCTCCTGCTGACCGATGTGGTCATGCCCGGCATGAACGGCTGGGTGCTGTCGCAGGAGGTCCGGAAGAAGGCCCCCGGAATCAAGTGCCTGTTCATGTCCGGCTATACCGCTGATGTCATCGCCCGCAACGGCATGTTGGAGGAAGGCGTGAACTTCATCCAGAAGCCCTTCTCCAAACGGATCCTGGCGGAAAAAATCCGCGCCGTTCTGGATGCCGCTGCAGAACCAGAATAAACCGCCGGAGAAGGATGTAGGCCGTCCCGACCTCTTGAAGAGTCGGGATGCGTCCGGCAATATTCGCGCCCGCCACAGAGGGCGGGCCTACAATCAATCCATCCTTCTTTTCACCTCCCCATTCGCGTCCATTCGCGTCCATTCGCGGTTGATCACTGCTTCCCCTGGAGGGCTTGCGCGGACCGTGTTAGGTAACGGCTCCACCCTGAATTCTTCACTTGGACATTGGATATTCGTAATTGGATATTGGATATTGGAAGAGGCCTGATCCCCCCTTCTTTTTCCCTCCCCATTCGCGTCTGTTCGCGTCCATTCGCGGTTCACATCCGATCCCAGAAAAGAGAATAAACCGCGAATTCACGCGAATGCACACGAATAAAGAATCTATTCATTGAATCCACAGTCGACTCCCTTCCCAATCCGGCGCCGCAGGCCAATCCTATCTCTTCTCCGGCTTTCTGTTCTTTTTTGGTTTTCCGAGGTGAAAATTGACATTTTTTAGGATTTTGGCCCCATTTTGGCTATTTTGGGGCATTTTCCCTCTGTTTTTGGCATTTTTGGAGGGTTTTGCCACTCCATTCGCCTTGCTCTCTCGTTCGTCACGCTTTGCGTGGCGCTATAGAACTCGCGTTCACCCTGCGTCCCTCGAAGGAACTTGGGCTCTGCACTCGTCTATGTGCCCCACTTTTAGGAAAACCGTCTCACACGAAGCCACGAAGTCACAAAGAAGACGGGAAAAGTGGGCTGCGCCGCCGGACAAATAATAACAAAAAGAGTCTTCATTCTTCACTTGGACATTGGATATTCGTAATTGGATATTGGATATTGGAAGAGGCCTGATCCCCCCTTCTTTTCCCCTTCCCATTCGCGTCTGTTCGCGTCCATTCGCGTCCATTCGCGGTTGAACACTGCTTCCGATCCCAGAAAAAGAGACTAAACCGCGAATCAACGCCAATGAACACGAATGAAGAATCCATCCATTGACAATCCGGGGTCTTTCTTCCCGCCTTTTCCCCTCCCCATTCGCGTCTGTTCGCGTCCATTCGCGGTTCACATCCGATCCCAATGAACACGGATGAATCATACCGGAAAGCATTGACGCTTCTGCTTGCAAAAACTAGGCTATTGTTTCCCGGAGGGAGCATCCGGCAGACATCATCCGTATTGGAGAATGGAGCCCCATGGCCTCAAAGAAAAAATCGAGTCCGACACCCGCTGAAGAGATCCGGCAATTGCGCGAGGAGCTGGAAGCCTCCCGCACGCGACTCGAGAACCTCTACGACTTTGCGCCGGTGGGCTACGTCACCGTCAGCGAAGACGGGAAAATTCTGGAAGCCAACCTCACGGCCGCCACCCTGCTGGGCGTCGTCCGCTCGAAGCTGGTCCGGAAACCGCTGCCCTCCTTCATCCTGCCCGAAGACCAGGACACCTACTACCGGCATCGCCAGGTGCTCTTCGACACGGGCGAACCGCAACAGTGCGAATTCCGGATGCTGCGCCCGGGGACCCTCCCCTTCTGGGCCCAGATGAATGCGGTAGCCGGACAGATGGCGGACGGCACCCCCATCTGCCGCGTGACGATGACCGACATCACGGAGCGCAAGCAGTCCGAAAAGCGCCTCCAGGAACATGCCCAGTTGCTGGACAGCGTAAAGGAATCGGTCGTCGCCACCGATCTGGACGGGAACATTCTCTATTGGGGACATGGCGCCGAAGCCCTGTATGGGTATACGACCGAAGAGGTCCTGTTCAAACCCTACCGCGAGTTCGCCGGCGCCATCGACCCGCCGGATGAAAAAGCGTTCCGGCGGGAAATTCTGAAGAAAGGCTCCTGGAGCGGGGAGCATCTGCAGAAAACCCGGAAAGGAAAGACCTTTTGGACCTCCACGGTCATCTCGCTCGTCCGGGACGAGAAGGGAAATCCGTCCGGCTTCATCGGGATCGATCGGGACATCTCCGAAAGCCGGAATATCGAAGCGGCCCTGGGCCAGAACGAGGAACGGCTCCGACTGGCTCTGGTCGCCAGCCAGCACGGCATCTGGGACTGGGACCTGACAACCGATGAGGTGTTTTTCGATTCCGGTTACTACACCATGGCCGGTTATCAGGTGGACGAATTTCCCCACCAGCTCGAAGAATTTACGGGCCGTATCCATCCGGAGGATGTCGACCGGGTGATGGCTGTGGCGAAAGAGCATCTCGAAGGCCGGATTGAGCACTTCGTCGTGGAGTTCCGGTTCCGGATGAAATCCGGCGACTGGATGTGGATTCTCGGAAAAGGCACGGTTGTGGAGCGGGATGCCAAAGGCCATCCCTTGCGCTTCACGGGTACCCACCGCGACATCACCGAACGCAAGCAGGCGGAGATTTCGCTACGCGAAAGTGAAATCCGCTATCAACGAGCCCAGCAGATATCCAAAACCGGCAGCTGGGAATATGACCTGCAAAACGAAGTCTTCTGGGCATCGGATGAAGCCCTGCGGATGTACGCGCTGGACCCCAAAAAAGCCCCCTTTACACCCGAGCAGGTCGAAAGCTGCGTTCCAGAACGGGAGCGGGTGCATCAGGCTCTGGTGGATTTGATTGAGAAGGATCAGAAATACGATTTGGAGTTCGAGATTCATCCCGCCGACGGCAGCCCGCCGCTCCAGATGGCTTCTATGGCCGAATGCCTGCGGGATGATCAGGGGAATCCGATTAAGGTGGTGGGCGCGGTTCAGGACATCACCGAGCGCAAACAGGCGGAGTTGGAACTCCAACAGGCCTATGCGCGATTGGCGATGGCCCAGCGTGAAGCCAAGGCTGGACTATGGTCATGGGATATGGTGACCGAGGCGCTGCACTGGACAACCGAATTTTTCGAATTGTTCGGCCTGAACCCGGACACGACACAGGCAAACTTTGATGTCTGGCACGACGTCCTCCATCCAGAAGACCTGGAGAATGCGGATAAACAGATTGCTGATTCCATTCGGGACCACACACCCTTTAAATGTGAATATCGCATCGTTCTTCCCTCCGGAGAAATTCGATGGATTGGTGCCATGGGCAACACGGTCTATGATAATAAGGATAAGCCCCTCCGCATGGCCGGCCTTTGCCTCGACATCACCGCGCGCAAGCAGGCGGAGGATGAGGCAAAAGCATTGAAGGCCAGAGTGTTTGCTGTCTTGGACATGATTCCTGGTATTGTGTATTTACAGGCTCAAGATCATTCGATTCCATTTGCAAATGCTCGCTTCATCGAAGCGTTTGGTGACCCGAAGAATCGCCCCTGTTACGAAGTCATTCATGGCCGGAATAAGCCCTGTAAGGATTGCCCCACCTTCAGGGTTTTTGACACACATTCTGCTGTGGCATGGGAGTGGTCAGGTGAGGATGGCAAGACCTTCATGGTGTATGATGAACCCTTCCCCTCCATCAACAAGGATGAGCCGATGGTGTTAGAGATGTTGATCGACATCACCGAGCGCAAGCAGGCGGAAGAGAAACTGCAGGCCAGTGAAGAGCTGTACCGCTCCATCCTCAATACCTCTCCCGACGGCATCGCGATTCTGGACATCGAAGGGAAGATCCTCATAGCCTCGCCGGAAGTGTTGAAAATGGCGGCCATCGAGCAGGAAGAGCAGCTGGCCGGACGCCCCGTCATCGATTTCATCGCCCCGGAGGATCAGGAACGGGCCATGACCAATATATCACTCACGTTTCAGGGCGAAAAACACGGCCCGGTTGAATACCTTGCGCAGCGGGCCAATGGCACCACTCTCGATATCGAGGTGAATGCCGAACTCATCCAGGATTCTGGCAGGACCCCCACTCGGATGGTGATTATGATCCGCGACATCACCGACCGCAAGCAGGCGGAAGACGCATTGATAGAGAGTGAAGAGCGCTTCCGGGCGATCTGCGAATACTCGCCGGGGTTAATCAACTCGTTTGACAAGGATGGACATTGTGTATTCTGGAACCATCAATGCCGCAAAACCTTTGGCTGGACGATCGACGAGATCAACGCGCAGGAAAACCCGCTGGCGCTGTTCTATCCCGATCCCGCCATACAAGAAGAGGTGATTCAGTCACTCACCGACATTCAAGATGGCGTTTTCAAGGAGTGGAATCCTCTGACAAAGGACGGGCAGACACTCACGACGGTCTGGGCGAACTTCCGCCTACCCGGCGGCTCGATATTCAGCCTGGGCCACGACATCACCGACCGCAAGCAGGCAGAGAAAAAGCTGCAGGATTCGGAGCAGAAATACAGCTATCTTGTGGAGAACATCTCCAGCCTCGTTTTTTCTCTCAACCTGGACGGCTGCATCACCTTCACGAGTTCTTCGATCGCGGACCTCCTGGGTTATTCTCCCGCGGAGGTCATGGGTCATCCCTACCCTGAATTCATCGATCCCCGGGATCAACCGGCCGTTCAAGCGGCGTGGCTCCAGGTGTTGAATGGACCCTCCCAATCCTTCGAGTGTCGCATGATTACCAAATCAGGCGAATCACGATGGGTCCATATTTCCAGCAATTTGATTGTCAAAGACGGTTCGCCTGTCGGGGCCCAGGGAATCGCGACGGACATCACCGATCGCAAGCAGGCGGAGGCCCAGCTTGTGGAGCAACTCGAAGAATTGCAACGGTGGCACGCCACCATGTTGAGTCGCGAGGAGCGCGTGCAGGAGCTCAAACAGGAGATCAATCGCCTGAGGGTCGAGGCCGGAAAACCCATCCGCTTCGCCAGCGTGGAAGCGGACGAGAACGGGAAGACCTAACCTGTGAGCCGCACGAACCCACAAGAGAGCACGAAGACGACCGGACGCTCCCTGCGCCGCATCGCGGCCGGATGCTTCGCGCTTGTGGCGGGCATCGCCTTGGTGATGCTGCTCCTCTGGCTCTTGGGCCAGTGGCGGGTTGCCACGTTCGGCCATGAGTACGTACCCATGGCCCCCAGCACGGCCCTGTTGTTTCTGGCGATCGCGGGCGCGGCCTGGGTGGCCGTACGCCAGCCGGGCTCCCCCGCGCTGAACCGATTCGCCTTCCTCGCTGGACTCGGCGTGCTGGCCATCAGTTCCCTACTGGGGAGCCAGTTTCTTTTCGATTTTCAACTGCCACTGGAACCATGGCTGACGCACACGACAGAAACCGTCGGGCAGATTCCGGTGGGGCGGATGTCTCCGCTGACGGCCGCGGTGTTCCTCCTGGCCAGTCTGGCCTTGTTGTTGGGATTCCCGCGGGGGGGCCGTCGCCGCTCCTTGCGGCAGACGGCCGCGCTTCTATGCCTGGTGGCCTTGTTCAGCAGTGGCGGGGTTGCGCTGAGCTATGGGCTGCATGAGCCGTTGCTGGTTGGCGGAACCGTTGTCCCCATGGCCGCGCTGACGGCCATGGCATTCCTGTTGATCAGTCTGGGCATGGTGCTGACGGCTGGCGAGGAACTCTGGCCACTGAACTTGTTTGTGGTGTCAGCCCCTGATGCCCCGTCCGGACGCCGGGGGACCCGGGGGTTGATCGCACTCGCACTGCTGTTCACGGCGACCATTAGCACCTCCGGCTGGATCTATTTTAAACGCCAGCAAGCCGAGGCCCGGCGCACCGCCCAGGAGACGCTGGCCGCCATTGCGGACCTGAAAACCAACGAGATCGCGGAGTGGATAAGAGAACGACGCAGCGATGCCGTCTCCCTTATCAACCCGATCGCCCAGCAGTTCCTGGCGGATCCAAACCAACCCGCCCGACGCGAGGTGATGCTCCAATGGATGACCACACTGCAGCGCGTGTACGACTACAGTACCGTCGCCTTGTTCGACGCGCGCGGCACGCTGATTCTGGAAGCGCCAGCGGATGGGACCCGACAATATACGGATATCGCGAAGCGCGTTCAGGCCGCGGCGCGTTCGCAAGAAGTGGTCTTTACGGACCTGCATCGCGCAGGACCCGACCAGCCGATTCATATGAGTTTCCTGGTGCCCGCGGACCTGTACGCACAGGCAGACCCATCGGCGCATGATGTCTTGCTTCTGGTTGTCGACCCCCGGCGCTTCCTCTATCCGCTCGTGCAGAACTGGCCCACCCCGAGCCGCACGGCGGAAACACTGCTGGTCCAGCGGGAAGGCAACGAGGTGGTGTTTCTGAACGATGTGCGCCATCGCACCGACACCGCGCTGTCGTTGCGGCTGCCCATCAGCGATTTGACCCTGCCGGCCACCATGGCCGTCAACGGAGAGGAAGGCGTGGTGGAAGGGCGGGACTACCGTGGGATCCCGGTCTTGGCGGCGTTGCGTCAGATTCCGGGTACGCCGTGGTTCATGGTGGCGAAGGTGGATCAGGCCGAAATTTATGCCCCGCTTCGCCAACAGGCAAGGGCCATCAGTTTGATCACCAGCCTCCTGCTACTGGCAAGCATGATGGGGGTCGGCCTGCTGTGGCGCCAGCAACAGCAGGACGCGAACCGCCGCGAATTAACCGAACGCAGACAAGCCGAACGGGCCCTCCGGGACAATGAAGAAAAATATAGAGGGGTGTTTAATCAGGCGGCTGTGGGAGTGGCTCGATTGGCTGCGGATGGGACCTGGCTGGCCGTCAACCAGAAGCTTTGTGACATTGTCGGATATTCACAAAAGGAACTCTTATCCAAAACGTTTGCGGATATCACGTATCCGGATGATTTGGAAACGGATCTGGCGTACGTGAATCAGCTTCTTCATGGGGAGATCCAAACCTACTCCATGGAAAAACGCTATATACAAAAAAAGGGCGATCTTGTCTGGAGCAATCTGACCGTCAGTCTGGTCCGGGACAGCCATCATGACCCCGATTATTTTATTTCGATCATCGAAGACATCACGGACCGCAAGCAGGCGGAGGCTAAACTGGGGATATATGCAAAGGAGCTGCAGGAGAAAAACAGCGAACTCGAGCGCTTCCTGTATACGGTCTCTCATGATTTGAAGAGTCCGGTCGTGACGGTCCGGACGTTCCTCGGCTATCTGGAGCAGGATTTGGTGAAGGCCGATGCCGGCCGAATCGAGAAGGACATGCGCTTCATGCGCGCCGCCGCCGACAAGATGGCGCAACAGCTCGACGAGGTGCTGGAGATGTCGCGGATCGGCCGCATCGCCAGTCCATCGGTATGCATCCCCTTCCGCGCGCTGGTGGACGAAACGCTTGCCGGGGTGGCCGGCTCCATTGCCGAACGCGGGGTGCAGGTGGATGTGGCGGATGCCAGCCTGTCGCTCACAGGTGACCGGATCCGGCTGGTGGAGATTTGGCAGAATCTGGTGGAGAACGCCGTCAAATTCATGGGCGACCAGCCCGCGCCGCGCATCGAGATCGGCGTGGAGATGCGCGGAGAGGAACCCGTCTTCTTCGTGCGCGACAACGGCATCGGCATCGACCCGCGCTTCCAGGCGAAAATCTTCGGTCTGTTCGACAAGCTCGACGCCAAGGCCGAAGGTTCGGGCGTGGGTCTGGCCATCGTTCAGCGAATCGTGGCCACCTTGTACGGGGGACGCATCTGGGTGGAGTCGGAGGGGCCGGGACAGGGCACGTGTTTCTATTTCACGCTGCCGAAAGCGGTGGAAGAAGCCGGAGCCCCGCCAACCGGCATAGGAACCGCGAATGGACGCCAATGAACACGAATGAAATAACAGTGAAAAGGACTATCCATTATTCGCGTCTTTTCGCGTTCATTCGCGGTTACCTTGGCATGAATTTGTCTTCTGGATACTGAATTTTGATACTGTGTGTTAACGAAAGGAAATGACTATGAAAGGCAAACCCATTGATATCCTGCTTGTGGAGGATGACGAGGCCCATGCCGAGATCGTACGGAGGAACTTCGAAACCTGCCGGATGGCCAACCAGTTGATCCACGTCGCCGATGGACAGGCGGCGCTGGACTACCTGTACCGGCGGAATGGATTCAGCGACCCGGCCCAGGCCCCGATGCCGGACATTATCCTGCTCGACCTGCGCCTGCCGAAGGTGGACGGGCTGGAAGTGCTCAAAACCATCAAGGAGGACGCCGCTCTCAACCGGATCCCCGTGGTGATTCTGACCACCTCGAAAGCCGAGGCGGACAAAGCCAAGGCCTACGAGTGCCACGCCAACAGCTATCTGGTCAAGCCGGTGGACTTCGCGCAGTTTACCGAGTTGATGGAAACCTTCGGCTACTACTGGCTGGCGTGGAACCAATACCCGAACTAGCGGTGTGCCCATGAGACCGATGCATGCAAATCCCGCCGGGCACATCCCGACTCTCCAAGAGGTCGGGACGGCCTACAACAGGCCGGTTCCTCTTGTCGGCCCGGCCTGCAACCAACCCCGTGGAGATCCACATGAATAGCGAACGATTGTATCTGCTGATCGTGGAGGACGAAGAGGCCCATGTGGACGCCATTCGCCGCGCCTTCGAAGCGGCAGGCTCCGACATGGAGATCCGGAGCGTGGCCACCTTGCGCGAATTCCACGCCGCCGTGCAGGAATGCCGGCCCGACCTCGCGCTCATGGATCTGAACCTGCCGGACGGCCAGGCTGTGGAGGCGCTCGCGCAACCGCTGGAGGACGCCCCCTTCCCCATCATGATCATGACGGCGTTCGGCAATCAGCAGGTGGTCGTCGAGGTGATGAAGGCGGGCGCGCTGGACTATGTGGTCAAGTCGCCGGAATCCTTCGCCACCATGCCCCGCACCGTGGAGCAGGCCCTGCGCGAATGGACATTGATCCAAAAACACAAGCAGGCCTCGGACGCGCTGATGGCCAGCGAACAGCGCTACCACACGTTCGTGGAATCCACTTCCGATCTGGTGTTCCTGAAGGATGAAGCCTTCCGCTACCTGATCAGCAATTCAGCCAACAACGCCTTCCTCGAAAAATCCGAAGCCGATGTCCTCGGGCATACGGACTTCGACATCATGCCGGAAGAGGCCGCCCGTCACTGCCGGGCCAGCGATGAGCAGGCCCTGGAGGCCGGGACACGCATCATCCACGAGGAATCGGTCGGCCTAAATTTCTATCAGACCTTCAAGTTCCCCGTCCTTCTTCCGGGCGGGCAAACGGGCGTGGGCGGCTTCATCCGCGACATCACCCTGCGCCGACAGAGCGAGGAACAACTGAAGGCGGTCCAGCGCGAGGCGAACCGGCTGCTGACGGAGGCCCAGGCCTCTCGCCGGGCACTGCTTGGCATGGTGGAAGATCAGCAAGAGGCTGGGGAAAAAGTGCAACGGAATGAGGAACTGCTCCAGAAGATTTTCGACCTGCTGCCCGTCGGGCTGTGGTTCGCAAACAAAGAGGGGCAACTCCAGCGCGGCAATCCGGCGGGCGTGAAAATCTGGGGCGCGGAACCCAAAGTGGCCCCCGCTGACTACGGCGTTTTCAAGGCACGGCGACTCCCCACCCGCGAGGAGATTCCTCCCGAAGACTGGGCACTGGCCCACACGATTCAGGATGGAGCCACCATCGAGAATGAACTCCTCGAAATCGATGCCTTCGACGGTGTCACCCGGACGATTCTGAATTCCACCGCTCCCGTGCTGGATGATGAGGGCGCGATTCAGGGTGCCATCATCGTGAATCAGGACATCACCGACCTGAAACAGGCGGAAGAAGCCCTGCGTTCAAGCGAGGCGAAGTCCCGCAGCATCCTGGACAATATCAGCATCGGCGTCGCTCTCATCAGCCCCGACATGGAGATTCTTGAGCTGAACCGCCAGATGCAACAGTGGTTCCCCGATGTTGAAGTCGGACAGCATCCGATCTGCTACCGCGCCTTCAACTCCCCTCCCCGCGAAGCCCTCTGCACCTATTGCCCCACTGTCACAACCCTGAAGGACGGACAGGTTCATGAGGCGGAGACCGAGACCCCGACACCGGACGGCATCCGGAACTATCGCATCGTCTCCTCCCCCATTTTCAATGAAGAAGGGGCCGTCACCGCGGCCATCGAACTGGTCGAAGATGTGACAGATAAATCCGCCCTGGAGTCCCAGCTCCGGCAGGCCCAGAAAATGGAATCGGTGGGACGACTCGCCGGCGGCGTGGCGCACGATTTCAACAACATGCTGGGGGTCATCCTCGGCCATGCGGAGATGGCGCTCGAGCTGGAGAATGAAAGCGAACCGCTCCTGAACAACCTGACGGAAATCCGGAAGGCGGCGGAACGCTCCGCCAACCTGACGCGGCAACTGCTGGCCTTCGCCCGCAAGCAGACCGTCTCGCCCAAGGTGCTGGACCTCAATGAAACGATTGGCGGCATGTACAATATGCTCCGCCGCCTCATTGGCGAAAACATTACCCTAGGCTGGCATCCGGGATCGGACCTCTGGCCCATCCGAATGGATCCGTCCCAGATCGATCAGATTGTGGTTAATCTGTGTGTCAACGCCCGGGACGCCATCAACGGCGTGGGCCAGATCACCATCGAGACGGATCAGGACACTTTCGACGCCACCGCCTGCGTCACCTGCCCTGGATTTTCCCCCGGCGATTTTGTCCGGCTCACCATCCGAGACAGCGGAGCGGGCATGGATGCCGAAACCCTGGGTCATATCTTCGAACCCTTCTTCACCACCAAGGGCCTCGGCGAGGGCACCGGCCTTGGACTGGCCACAGTCTATGGAGCCGTCCAGCAGAACAACGGCTTCCTGAAGGTCTCCAGTGAACCCGGTCAGGGCACGACCTTTGAAATCTATCTGCCCCGACACAGGACAGCGGGAAGCATCGCCTCCGCTGCAGGCGCCACAAGTGTCGCCCACGCGGGCGATGAAACCATCCTGCTGGTGGAAGATGAGGCCGCCATTCTGGAGATGACCACCCAGATGCTCGAACAACTGGGCTACAACGTGCTGGCGGCCGACACCCCGGGCAAGGCCATCCGGATGGCGCGCGACCACAGCGGAACCATCGACCTGCTTCTGACGGATGTGGTCATGCCCGAAATGAACGGACGGGACCTGGCCAAAAATATCCTGTCCCTCTACCCGGAGGTCAAGCGACTGTTCATGTCCGGCTATACCGCCGATGTCATCGCCCATCAGGGTGTCCTGGATCCGGGGGTCCACTTCGTCCAGAAGCCGTTCAACACCCACACCCTGACCGCCAAAATCCGGGAAACTCTCGACGCCGACAAGGCCGAGGATTGAACCGCCAAAAAGATGAACCGCGAATCAACGCTAATGAACACGAATGAAGAATCGATCTGAGGTCTTTCTTCCCGCCTTTTCCCCGTCCCATTCGCGTCTGTTCGCGTTCATTCGCGGTTCACATCCGATCCCAGAAAAAA
>CAZGMQ010000085.1:0-13446 GCA_964526745.1 uncultured Verrucomicrobiota bacterium | reverse complement strand
GCGACTCGGAGTACGGATTGTCATTGGAGACATGCGGCCGGTTGAAGCTGGGGCGCACGCCCAGCTGCCCGTAGAGTTCCGCCAGGCACTTGGAGCGCATGGCCCCTCCGCGGTCCGCATGGACAGTCAATTGATCTTCCTGGATCGACTCGCGTACACAGGCCGAAGCAATCAAGGCTTTGGCCTGCTCCCCAGACTCATATCCCGAGAGACACCACGACACGACATACCGGCTGTAGACATCCAGGACCACATACAGCTGATACGAGACCCATCCCTTGGGCCCTTTCACTTTCGTGATGTCCCAGCTCCAGACCTGATTGGGAGCCGTCGCCAGCAGTTCCGGCTTCTGATAGACGGGGTGTTCTCCCCGGTTCCGTCGTTGCCGGACCTGCTTTTCAGCCTGTAGAATACGGTACATTGTACGCTGCGAGCATAGATAGGTCCCTTGATCGAGAAGCTGGGTTTGTGCACTGGGAACAGACTCGTCCTGATAGGTCTCACTATTGAGTGTCGCCAGCACCTGGGCGCGTTCGCTCTCCTGGAGCTTGCGAGGCGGTCTTCGCCGGTCCGGTGGTTTCGGTCTCCGATGCCGATACCACGCCGAGCGACTGACGCCCAGCGTGTCACAGGCTTCCTTGATCCTGAAGAGGTCTAGATTGCGGGCCAGGATTTCCATCAGCTGTCCTCTGAGCTCTTTTCGTCGAGGTCCATCGACTCCAAGAGCTCTAAGGCTTTTTTTTGCAGGTCGATCAATCCCTTCGTCCGCTCCAGCTGCAGCTTCAGCCGCTTGTTTTCACGCTTCACTCGCGCCAGCTCGTTGTAGACGGCCCGCTTGCCGTTGTCCGGCACCAATCCCTTGTCTGCCATTTCATCCCTCCACTTCCGCCACTTTCTTATTGTGGAATGATACAGACCTTCCCGGCGAAGTAAGGCCCCAAGTCCACCATGTTTGCACAAATCCGATTCTTCGATGATGCGCAACCGTTCCGCAATCGTGTGCCGGTGCTTACGTCCGACAGCAGGGGCTTCAGTCGATTGGGGTGTTGTTTCAACCGGGCCCCGGGGCCCGGTTGACGTCTCGTTCAGCTCTTTCATGCTCTCTCCTATGCGCCCTGGGTGTGTTTCACTTTCGTGTGTCACTTTCATTGGCACATAGGGAAATCGGCCTTTTCAGCCATTTTGGGGTTGTTTTTTGCCCAAAATGGCCCAAATGAGGCATCCGCCGTCTCCAAGGCTAGGATGGACAAGAAATTCCTTCATTTTTTGAAAATCGGGTGAATTTTCGGCTTTTTGGGGCTCATGCGGCTGCAAAACGCATCGGAGCCTCCGTCTCCTGTGTTGCCACTCCGTTCGCTTTGTTCACTCGTTCGCCCCGCGTTGCGGGACGCTATAGAATTCGCGTTTGTTCCGCGTCTTCGACTTGAACTCGGCACTCATCTATTCTGTCTTCTGACCTCGGACCTCGGACCTCCGACCTCCGACCTCGGACCTCCGACCTCAGCCTTCAGTCTTTTCCCTTCTTTTGGCTTGCGCTTCCCGATATACACGGGTATGTATATCGGGCATGAAATTGCACCTGAAAGTGGCGGTGGCGAGCGATAGCGACGAAGAATTCTTCGGTGTGGGGTTGTTGCAGCTGCTGGAGGGGATTGATCGGCACGGGTCGATTCAGCAGGCGGCGCGAGACATGGAACTGTCGTACGTGAAGGCGCTGAAGATCCTGAATCGCGTGGAGCGGGAGCTGGGAGAGCCGCTGCTGATTCGCCAGAAGGGCGGGGCGTCTCGGGGAAAATCGGAGCTGACGCCGTTTGCGCGTCAGTTTGCTGCGAATTTTGCGAAATTGCGCAACAAGCTTGTGAAAGCCGGAAATCAGGCTTTTTCAGAGTTTTCGGGTCGTTTTAAGGCCAAAAAGGATAAAAAATGAGAAAAAACGACAAAAAATGGCCTTTTTGGAGCAAAAACAGCCTATTTTTGATGAAAATCCATCTGTTTTGCCTGTTGGGGCTGATGCTGTGTCCCGTCGGTTCAGTTGCGGCCGCAGAGGAGAAATCGCCGGTTTTCTCGCTGGGCGAGGTGTTGGTGGTCGGCGGCGTGAGCGAGGAGTCCGATGGGACGCAGTCGCGGGTTTCGGGCGAAGAAGCGGCGGTGCGCGGCCGCCGGGATGTGGTGGAAGCGGCATCGCTGCTGCCGGAAGTCTCGATTGCGCAGGTGGGGGGGCGCGGCGAAAAAATGATCTGGGTGCGTGGATTCGACATGCGCCAGGTTCCGCTGTTCATCGATGGAATTCCAGTTTATGTGCCGTATGACGGCATGGTGGATGCGGGGCGCTTCAGTATCTTTGATATGGCCGAGCTGAGCGTGTCCCCGGGATACAGCCCGCTGATTTACGGGCCGAACACGCTGGGTGGCGCCATCAACGTGGTGACACGCCGGCCGACCCGCCCGCAGGAGTTTGAAGCGAAGGCGGGTGTGTTCAGCGGCAACGGCGTGGAGAGCGCCGTCCGAGCGGGGGTGAGCCGTCCGACCGGATATGCGCAGGCCTCAGTGGCAACCCGCGAGCGGGACTATTTTCCGCTGTCGGATGATTTTGAACCGGTAGCGACCGAAGACGGGGGGCATCGGAACAACTCCGACAGCCGCGATCTGCAGCTCAGTGCCAAGGCCGCCTGGACACCGGGCGACCGCGGGGATGAATACGCCGTGGGGTTTGTCCGGCAGGATAGCGAGAAGGGGCTGCCGACCTATACGGGCAGTGATCCGGCTATCCGGCCGCGATACTGGCGCTATACGGAGTGGACAAAAAACAGCCTGTATTTTGTGGGGCACAAGTCGCTGGGCATCGACGGGTATGTGAAACCGCGATTCTATTATGACACCTATGAGAACACGCTGAATTCCTATGACGACGACACCTATACGACGCAAACGAAGAAATACGCGTTCACGAGCCTCTATGATGACTACACGTTCGGCGGTTCGCTGGAGGCGGGGAACACGCTGGGCGAAAAACATTCGCTTCGAGGGGCCGTGCACTACAAGCAGGATGTCCATCGCGAGCATAACGAAGGGGACCCGGTCTCGGAGTACAGCGACTGGACCGGGTCGCTGGCGCTGGAGGATCGAATCCAGCTGGCCCCGGCCTGGGCACTGGCGCTGGGTGCCGATGTGGAGCGCCGCGAAAGTCTGAAGGCGGAAGACCGCAGCGGAACAGAGCTGGTGACCTATGCCGACAACGGCAATACGGATTTCAACCCGCAGGCGGGCTTGTTCTACACGGTTACAGATGGCGTATTCCGCGTGACAGTCGCCAAAAAGTCGCGGTTCCCCACATTGAAGGATCGGTATTCTTATCGGCTGGGCACGGCGCTCCCGAACCCGGATCTGGATCCGGAAACCGCGATGCATTTCGAGGCGGGCTATGAGGGGCAGGTGGTCCCGAATCTCGAGGGCCGTCTCAGCGTTTTCTACAGCCGTCTGGATGACACCATCCAGCAGGTGGACAAGGTTGAATATGATGCCTCCACCGACACCTGGCTGGCGCAGCAGCAGAATGTGGGCGAGTCCGAAAATGCCGGCCTGGAAGCTGGTCTGGCCTGGCGGGCGCTGTCGACCGTGAAGCTGGGCGGTCAGGTTGCGTATCTTCATCGTCGCAATCTGGACCGCCCGGATATCAAGCCGCTGGATACGCCGGAGAACCGCCTGTCGCTCTATGCGGAGTGGCAGCCGATGAGTCGCCTGAGGCTGGTTCCGGGGGTGGAGTATAATTCCTCGCGGTATTCCACCTCGTACGGCACCAAAGCGGCCGGATTCTGGCTGTGCAATATCGATGCGCAGGTGGATCTGCCGTGCGGCTTCGGCCTCTCGGCGGGGATCCGAAATCTGTTCGATGAAAACTACGAACTCAGCGAGGGGTATCCCGAAGAGGGGCGGAATTTTTACGTCAGCGCAAAAGTTGAATTTTAGGAGGGCATGATGCTAGGCAAAGATCTGATTCAGGAAGTGGACTTCGAGGCGATGCATCAGGAGCAATATGACCGATCGTCGTTTGGTCCGCGCAGTCCCGCGGAGTGGGACAGCCGGGCGGTGCAGCGGGACCGGTGGACACTGAATAGTGACTACACCCGCGCCTTTCTGGCTCACATGAACCTGGATGGCGCACACACGGCGCTGGATATCGGCTGCGGGAGCGGGAATCTGGCCATCCCGCTGGCGCAGCAGCTACGCAAAGTTTATGCCCTGGATTTCTCGCCCGAGATGCTGCGGCTGCTCAAAAAGAACTGTCGCAAAGAAGGCGTGGACAACGTGGAGTCGCATGGCCTGTCGTGGTCCGATGCGTGGAAGGGCGTTCCCAAGGTGGACATTGCGGTTTGCTCGCGGGCGATGGGTGGGGAAGGGCTGAGCGCTTCCCTGAAGAAGATGATGAGAAAGGCGCGGTTGCGATGTTATCTGACGCTGCATGCCGGCGGGAGTTTTCTGGGGTCGGACCTCCTCGAGTTCCTGGATCGCGAAATCGCTCCGCGGCCGGACTATATCTATGCCGTGAACCTGCTCTATCAGATGGGCATTCGCGCCAAAGTGGATTTCCTCCGCTCCACCGGCGGAATGTCCTATGCCTCTGCCGCCCGCTTCATCGCTTCGGTGCAGTGGCGGATCGGACCGCTTTCTACGAAAGAAAAGTCGCGCCTGCGGCAGTACTACAAAGAACTGGAACGCGGAGAGGATGGGGTCGCCCGGACCCGGCATCAATTCGAATGGGCGCTACTGTCGTGGGAGATGAAGAAGAAATAAGTAAGAATGAAGAATTGGGGAACCGTGAACCCCTGAACGTGGACTGAATCAGGCAAAAAAAACGGTCAAAAACAGCGAAAAACGGCCTGAAAAGGCCAAAAAACAGTACAAAATGCCGAAAAACGACGAAAATACGCAAAAAATGAGCCTGAAGGGGGAGGAATCCACTTGCGGACGGCTGGATTCGCGTTTGGCTGTCGAACGGCTCACGGCGCTGTGGGCGTTAAACGAGGCGGGTCTCGGCGGGCTGATCCATGCACTGCGTGTGCCGTTCACCGGCATTGTGGTCGGTTCGACCGCGGTGATCCTGATTGCCCTGATTGCCTATTTTGCGGAACAGAAAGGGCGGGCCATTCTCAAAGCGATGGTGGTGGTTCTGCTGATCAAAGCAGCGGCCAGTCCGCACACCCCGTTGCCGGCTTATGCGGCGGTGGCTTTCCAGGGGCTGATGGGGAGTCTGCTCTTCGGCTTTCTTCCGTCCATGCGCCTAGGGGCGCTGGTGCTGGGGTTGCTGGCCCTGTGGCAGGGGGCCGTGCTGAAGCTTCTGGTCATGACACTGCTGTATGGCTCCTCGCTGTGGGAGTCGGTGAATGCGGTGGGGCGTTGGATGATGGACCGGATCGGAAGTGCCCCAGGCGGGTTGTCGCCCACGGCGTGGTTCCTGACCTTCTATCTTGGCTATTACACGCTGGGGGGGCTGATTACCGGTTGGCTGGCCGGATCCATCCCGAATGAAATCGAACAGGCCCTGAAGAAGCCGCGCCGTCCGATGCCGGTGGCGGCTGACGGGCCTGCGCGTCTGCCCACAGCCCCTACGCGCAAGCGCTGGTGGCGGCGGGTCCCGTTCAAAGCGGGCTTGTTCCTGGCCGCGCTGCTGCTTGTGCTGATGCTGCTGTATCCGGGAGAGGCCGGCTGGATCAAGGGGGTGCGGGTGTTTGCCCGCGCGGTGCTGGTGCTGGCGGTCTGGATGCTGGTATTTCGGCCGATCGGCTTGGCTTTGTTTCGTCGTTTTCGCCGCCGCGAGCAGGGGGTCTATGGCGCGGAGGTCGCGCGCACGTTGGAGCAGTTTCCCGCCTTGCGGCAGGCGGCATCCGAGGCGTGGCGGCGCAGTGCCGATGTTGGCAGCTTCCGGCGATGGAAAACATTTTTGGTGGAATTGATCCTTTTGGTGCTGGCCGGCGATTCCATAAGAAAGGGAGAGGAACCTGATGAACCTGCAATCGTTGTTTGATTCCATGGGTGCGGCCGGTCCGGTCCTGGTCGGTGTCGCCGCCGTGGCGGTGTATCTGTGTGTAAAATATGCCGTGACCCTGACCTGGATGGGCTGGACCTTCCGGCGCCATCTGGCGGCGCTGCTGCGCGAGCCGTCGCAACTGAACCCCGCAGAGGGCGCCCGGTCCGGGAACCCGCTGATCCGTATCTTCTCCGAGGCGGTCCGGTCATCGGGGCAGGGCAGTCACGATCTGCGCGCAGAGCTGGCGTTCCTGTTCCATAAGCATTTCAGGAAGGTCAACCGGGCGATGACGCTGCTGCGGCTGATTTCGGTGATCTCCCCGCTGCTGGGCCTGCTGGGCACGGTGCTGGGCATTGTCAGGGTGTTCCGGGTCATCGGGGCCCAGACCGCCGTCAATCCATCGGTCCTGGCCAACGGGATCTGGGAGGCGCTCTCCACTACCATCATGGGGCTGTGCATCACGATTCCCGTGCTGTGTCTCTATTACTTCTTCCGGTTGCAGATCCAGGGCTTCCAGGTGGAAGTGATGGAGTATGCCGGCCGGTTCCGTCGCGCGGCCCCGGCGGCCGCGGCCGCCCGCCCAGAGGAGTGAGCCATGGACCGCGACTTCCTCGATGACGATTTTGATGCGGATATCGATCTGACGCCCCTGATCGATGTGATTTTCATGCTGCTGCTATTTTTTATTCTGGCGTCCACCTTCAGCTCGCCGGTGTTGCAGGTGGTGCTGCCGTCGGCCGAAACAGCAGTCCCGGTCGAAAGCGATCCGTCGCGTCTGGTCTTGTCCATCGATGCCCAGGGAACGGTGCATCACGAAGGGGCGGCGATCGGGAGTGAGGCCCTGCCGCCGCTGCTGTCCCGTACACCGGATGGCCCGGTGGAACTGCGGGTGGACCGTGCGGCCCCGTTCGATGCTTTTGTTGCCGTGATGGATCCGCTTCGTGCCAGCGGGAGGAATGATGTGCTCATCACCACCCAGCACGACTGAACCGCCTTCCCGGAAGGATGTGGCGGATCGGGTGGGATCGGCCGCCGGCTGGCTGGCGCTGGCGGTGGCGGTCGGCTGGCTGGCGGCCTGCCTGCATGGCCGTTTACTGGCTCCTCCCCCGGGCGAGGTGGTGCTGGAGCAGGAAACCCATCTACAGATCGCTCTTGCCCCCATGCCGGTGATGGAGTCACCTCCGCCTGAACCGGTTGTGGAGCCTGAGCCGCTCCCGGAGCCGGAACCGGAGCCAGTCGTGGAGCCGGTGCTGGTGCCGGAATCGCCGCGGCTGCCGCCTATGGAGCCTGAGCCGCTCCCGGAGCCGGAAGTGGCACCGCCGCCCGTCGAAGCCGCCCTGACTCCGGCGGTGCAGCCCGCCGTGGAGAAACAGGGGGCGGCAGGCCGGGAAGAGGCCATCCAGGCCGAATGGCTCGGAGAATTGAGCAACCGGATCGAACAAAGTAAATTTTATCCAGGGGCCGCCCGGTATTCCCGGGAAACGGGGACTGTTCTCCTCCTGGTGGAGGTGGAACCCACGGCGACTATCGGATCGGTCCGCATTCTGGAGAACAGCGGTTCTGCCTTGCTGGCAGAGGCGGCGCTGGCGATTCTGAAGCGGGCGGCGGCGAAGCCGCTGGGGACGAATACCCTTCCTTCCAGCTTTCAGGTGGAGGTTCCCATCACCTATCAGGTGGGGCGTCGCTGAGATTCCGTGCCGCGTTGGTGTCCAGATGCTTTACAAGACGGATAGGAATGCGGTAGATTTCCACTGTCTCAAACAGCAAAACCAAGAGAGTGTAAATGATGAAAAAAGCAATTTTATTGACCTGTGCCGTCCTGATGATGGCCGGTGTGGCAATGGGCGGCGTGTTGAGCGAAGATCCGGGCGAATTGCATTCGGTGGGTCAGCTCTGGTTTCCCGGCGATGGTGATTTCGATCTGTTCAAGGTTGGCTATGGCGTTTCCTTCGAGTATCGCGAATGGTTTAGCTTCCCCTGGGGCGTGGGCGTCAGCATGGGAATGGACTCCTGGAATGTCAATTCCAGCTCGCGTGCGTTCAAGTATGACGCGCTGGTCGACTATGACGGAAGCGCCCTGCTGATTCCCTTGGGAGCCTCCGTCTACTTTAATGCGATTGACTGGGACAACTGGAATGTCGTGCTGGGTACCGGCCTGAAGTATCTGTTCGTGAACTCGGATGTGAGTGTGTACAGCGAAGAGGATAGCCAACGCCATGATGTGGACATCGGCAACGCGATTCTTTGGGATATCAACGCGACGTATGAGTATATGATCGCCGAGAATGTATTTCTGGAAGGGGGCGCCGGCTATCAGATCGATGTCATGCGCGCGGATACCAGCTACTACAAGTATGGTGCCCGCGACACCTCATTCCGCGGCTTCTTCTTCCGCGCCGGTGCCAAATACCTATTCTAGGGGTTTTGAGAACCGACTGCCGCCGATGAGGATTGGCCTGTTGATGGCACGCTCCGGGCTTTCGCTCGAGAGCGTGTCTTTGTCTAGCCGCTTCTCCGTACGCGTAGACCCTTTGATGAAAGGAATGGCTTCATGATTCGCTGTTTTTTGCCTGCGGACCGCTGGTCGGACTCGGTGGCTGAACTGGAGGAGGCCGAGTCGAAACATCTGGTTTCGGTGATGCGGAAGAAGACGGGGGCGCAGATCGAGGTCCTCGATGGGGCGGGGCGTTTGGGCGTGGCCGAGGTGGTGGTGCCTCACAAGAAGCGGACCTCCATCCGGATCGTATCGCAGACGATGGCCGATCCCTTTGTTCCCCGTCGGATTTTGGTCCAGTCGCTCGTGCGCGAGCAGAAGATGGATTGGCTGATTCAAAAGGCCGTGGAACTCGGGGTGCATGAAATTCGTCCGATTCAGACGGCACAGACCGTGGTGCGTATCCGCCCGGAAGACGCCGCAAAAAAAGCAGCTCGCTGGCAGGCCATTGCGCTCAGTGCCTGCAAGCAAAGCGGGAACCCGTGGATGCCGAAACTGTTCCCGGTCCAGCCGTTTGCCTCGGCGCTGGAATCCGTTCCAGCCGCCGCCGCCTGTTTCGGTGCCTTGCAGGACAACTCCATCCCGCTGCCGGCCTTTTTCGGCCGCTTGCGACAGGAGAACTGCCCGCAGGTGGCCATGTGGATCGGCCCGGAAGGGGACTTTAGCACTGGAGAAGTGGAAGCCCTGCTGGCCGCCGGGGTGCAGCCCGTCACCTTCGGCCCCGTGGTATTCCGCGTCGAGACGGCCGCCCTTTTCATTTGCTCCGCCCTGCAGTATACTTGGCTCTAACGAAAGGACCTCATTATGACCGAACTGAACCCTCAAACTTTTACGATTCATGGCGATTCCGCCCATACCTTCACCCAACTGCCTGCTGTGGGGAGCCAGGCTCCGGCCCTTCATCTGCCGGATCAGGAATTCAAGGACTGGTCACTGGAGGACTTCCCCGGAAAGAAGAAGATCCTGAATATCGTTCCTTCGCTGGATACGCCAGTGTGTCAGGTGTCTGCCAAGCGCTTCAATGAAGAGGTGGCCAAGCGGGACGATGTAGTGGTCCTCACGATTTCAGCAGATCTGCCCTTTGCACAGGCCCGTTTTTGCGAATCTGCGAAGATCCCAAATGGCAAATTCCTGTCGACCTTCCGCTCTCCGGAGTTCGGCATGGACTACGGCACACTGATTGTGGAGCACGCCTTGATGGGGCTGCAGACCCGGGCCGTGGTGGTTCTGGATGAAGAGAACAAAGTGGTCTATCGCCAGCTGGTTCCGGAAATGACCACTGAGCCGGACTACGCGGCTGCGCTGGCTTCTTTGGTCTGAAAACTCAGCAATGAACCCATGTATTGTTCAAAAAGGATGCAATGGGTTGCGGGAGATACTCATCGGTTGAAATAAACAGGCTTTGTGACTCTCTGGCACTGAAAAGTGGGGAGATTCGCATGTGTTTGGGGTTTGACTATGGGGCTTTCTGCGGTAATTTTGTTAGGAAGATGTTAAGCCTTATTGTTATAGAAAAATAAGGTAAACGCTATATCTATCGGTTGGGCGTGAAAGACATAACCCGAGCACCACACTATAGGGCGTATGGAATGAGGGTGAGAAAGAAGACACCAAAGAGCGGGTTCCATGATTCCGCCCGCAGGGCGGGGCAGTGGTTCCTTTTTGTCCTGATTTATTTCATCATGCCGGGGTTTACCTCGGATGCTGAAGACTTCTTCATTACGTCCGTTGAGATGGAAAGCAATCGGAATCTACGTATCGATATTCCATCCCTGACAAGTGATTATTATTTTGTCCGGTATACGGACCATCTGACGAATTCCGATTGGGGGCTGACCAGCCTGGTGCTGGGGGCTGATGGAGCACTGATCTGGCGGGATGCGGATGTGCTGTCGCGGAGTTCCATTCGATATTACCGGGTATTTGCCCGGCCGGTGACCCAGCCGCTGGATTCGGATGTGGACGGGATCGATGATGTCTATGAGTTGCAGCATCCAGAACTCCTGGATCCGCTGGACCCCAGCGATGCCGACGGGGATGCGGATGCCGACGGGCTGAGCAATCAGCAGGAATATGCGCACGGGACGGAGATGGACGTCGCCGACAGTGATGCGGATGGACTCAACGATTATGAAGAAGTCGTGACGCATGGAACCAATCCGCTTTTAGCCGACTCCGATGCCGACGGGATGGCCGATGCCTGGGAGGTGGCGAACGCTCTGGACCCCCTCATCGATGATACGGCGGCAGATCCTGATGGCGATGGATTGGATAATCAGGCCGAACTGGCTGCTTCCACAGACCCGCAAGTATCAGATACCGACAGTGATGGATTGCCGGATGGGTGGGAAATGGAGAACAGTTTTGATCCCTTGTCCGATGGCGGTCTGGCCTACGGGTTGACCGCGCGCTGGACCTTCGATGAAGGCGTCGGCGGCGTGGTCTCCAACAGTGTGTCTGACCAGTGGAACGGTGCCATGCGCTACATGGTGGAAAGCAACTGGGTCTCAGGCCGCGGCGGCCATGCCCTCTGGTTTGACGGCGTGAATGATCATGTGGCGGTCGATCAGTCCGGCGGCGCCGTGGTCACGGGCACGCCCTTCACAGTTACCGCGGTGATCTGGCAGAATCCCCTAAGCACTTCAGACTTTCCGACGGTGGTGTCCGACGTTCAACTCCTGTCCAGCAACCGGTGGCCCGGATTCACGCTGCGCTATTGGAAGGCGGCGGACGGCCTGATTGGCATTGCCGGCACCACCAATCTGGCGGCCAGTGGCATTGTTTCGACCAATTGGAACGAGGATCATCTTGGCCGATGGGTGGATGTGGCGCTCTCGCATGACGGAACCCAGCTGTCCCTGTATGTGGACGGGGCTTTCGTGTCTTCGGCGCTGAATTCGTTTGACGCCAGTCTCCAATCCGAACTGCGTTTGGGCGGTGGACATGTCAACGAGCCAGATGCCTACTGGGGCGGCAAGATCGACGATATCCGAATCTACCGCTCCGCTCTGGGGAGCAATGAGTTGGCTGCGGTGAATGAGTGGCTGGGGGATGCCGATTCCGATGGTCTCGACAATGGAGAGGAATTCGGTCTGGACACGAATCCCCGGAATGCGGATACGGATGATGACGGCCTGGACGATGCCATGGAAGTGCTGACGCTGGGGACGGATCCGCTCTCCTCGGATACGGATGCGGATGGTCTTCCCGATGCCTGGGAGGTGGCGAATGGCCTGAATCCTTTGGTGGACGATGCGGGGCTGGACCCGGATGCGGATGGATTGACGAACTTGCAGGAGGTTGGATATGGCACCGATCCACAAGCTGCGGACCCGGATGCGGATGGCCTGAATGACTACCAGGAGGCGGTGACCTATGGCACCGACCCCTACCAGGCGGATACAGATGCCGATACGCTGAGTGATTATGCTGAGATCTTTGAGACGGGAACCAATCCGCTGTTATCCGATACGGATGCCGACGCCCTGCCGGATGCCTGGGAAGTGTTGACTGGCCTGAATCCCTTGATCGGTACGGGTGACGAAGGAGCCGCCGGCGATCCGGATGGCGATGGATTGGCAAATTCGGACGAGATGGTGAATAAGACGAATCCGTTTGTGTCGGATTCAGATGCGGATGCCCTGAACGATTATCAGGAAGTCATCGTTTTGTTGACCGACCCCTTACATCCGGATACGGATCGGGACGGATTGCCGGATGGCTGGGAGGTGGCCAACAGTTTTGATCCTCTGTCCGATGGCGGGCTGGCTTATGGTCTGGTTGCTCATTGGGCATTTGACGAAGGAGCGGGAGATGTGGCATCCAACCGGGTTTCTTCACTCTGGCCCGGCACCTTGCAGGGGATGACCGAGAGTAATTGGATTTCCGGCCGTGGGGGACAGGCCTTGTGGTTTGATGGTGAAAGCAGTGTGGTGGTGGTGGATCAATCCGCTGAAGCCATTCTATCAACCTCTCCTTTCACGATTACCGCGGTGATCTGGCAAGAGGGGGCCCATACCACGGATTACCCCACTGTTATTTCAGATGTCCAGTATCTCACAGGAAATCGCTGGCCCGGTTTCGCATTGAGATATCAAGGCGACCTGAATCGCCTGGTGGGTATTGTCGGTGATTTTCTGGCCCCGCCTTCCACCGTTTGGATGACCAATTGGTATCCGGAAAATGCAGGCCGGTGGGAGGATGTCGCGTTGACTCATGATGGGAGCGTCACTCGTTTGTTTGTGGATGGAAGACTGAAATCCCAATCCAGTCAGGATTTCCAGGCTTATCAGCAAATCGAGTTGCGAATCGGTGGCGGTCATGTGAATGCATCGGATGCCTATTGGTGCGGCAAAATCGATGACGTCCGGATTTATAACGAGGCTCTGAGCACGAACCAGTTAAGTCTTGTCAACGAGTGGGTGGGCGATATCGATGTGGATGGGCTGAGCAATGGTCGTGAATATGAGGAAGGGACCGATCCCCGGCTGGCCGATACCGATGCGGATGGCCTGAATGATTATGAGGAGGTCGTGATCTATGGAACCAGCCCACTTCAGATGGACACAGATGCCGATGGATTAACCGATACATGGGAGCTGAACAACGGCCTGAATCCGCTGGTGGATGACGCATTGGATGATCCCGACAGCGATGGTCTGACGAATCTGCAGGAATATAACTTCGGCACCCATCCTCAACTGTATGATTCTGATTCAGATGGGCTGAATGATTATGATGAAGTCATTTCCTATTCGACCGATCCTCTGGTGGCTGACACCGACGGCGATGAAATGGGGGATGGCTGGGAAGTAACCCATGGGCTGGACCCCTTGGTGGATGATGCGAGAAGCGATGCCGACAGCGATGGCTTGACCAACCTGCAGGAGCTCTGGATCGGAACACATCCCTCTATGTTGGATACGGA
>CAZGMQ010000084.1:0-13449 GCA_964526745.1 uncultured Verrucomicrobiota bacterium | reverse complement strand
CGCAGCCCAACAGCCAGCTCATTGGCGAGATCTGCCTTTTGGCGGCCCCGCCACAGTATGGAAAAACGGGCAGGACACCGGTGCCCGTCCCCTGAGCCCATGATTGACGAACAACGCATCCTCGGCCTAGACTTCCCCATGCTCCGCATTCGAAAAAACCGTTGGATTCACGCGCTGTTCTGGACCGTCCTCTTTCTCTCGGCGCTGGGTGTACGCTTGATCGGCCTCCGGCATGGCGAGGTGCATGGGATGGTCTATCATCCCGATGTGGCGAAACAGTCACTGGTGGCTCAATATGTCTACCGGGGAGATTGCAACATCCGGAAAATCTTCCGGGATGATTTCCATGAGACGATGTATCCCTATGGGAGTGCCGTCCTGCTGGGGAAAGCCACGCGCATGGCTCATGCCCTGACCGGCCGGCCCAATTTTTATCCCGTGCACCGGTTCTACTGGGCCCTGTGGCTGCGCTACCTGGCTGTGACCAGCATCCTCTTCGGGACGATGGTTCTCATCTGGGCTCTTTGCCGGCATCTGGGAGAAAAAACCGCCGCACTGGCGGGCCTGCTGCTGCTGTTTGAGCCCATCCAGGTTCAAATGAGTCACTACGGAATGAATGACATCCCCCTGCTCGCGTTTCTCTATCTGGCACTGGCCGCCGCCTGGTCGATGCCCGGAGAAAAGCGGTTCCCCCTCTA
The DNA here is from genome assembly GCA_964526745.1 of uncultured Verrucomicrobiota bacterium. Lineage (GTDB taxonomy): Bacteria > Verrucomicrobiota > Kiritimatiellia > CAIQIC01 > Lenti-01 > Lenti-01. The sequence goes on along the minus strand of CAZGMQ010000084.1, from coordinate 12,751 downwards.
TTCCCTGTTGGCGGGCTTCACCGCCGGTATCGCCTGTGCCATCAAATATCAAGGTCTGCTGGCCCTGATCTTCCCGGGGATGTTCTGGCTGGTTCTCTTTCGAGAGAAAGGGTTCCGCTGGGCCATGGGTTCTCTGCTGGCGGTCGGCGCAGGATTTATAGCGGGATGCCTTCCGCTGAGTCCCCTCCTCCTTCATGACCCGAAAGTCTTTTTCACCACCTTTCCCGTGTTCATGGAGTGGCAGGCCCATATCATGGGCGAAGCCATTCCGCTGGGCACAAAACTGCAAACCAACCTGTATGCCTTGGCGGCCATTTCGCTGAAACAGGGATCTGTCCTCCTCTGGGGAGGTGGACTGTGGGCAGGCCTTTTTGCTATTCGCCATCGACGGGACCCCAACATGGCCGCCCCCCTTTTTTCCATTCTGCTGTTTTGCGGCCTCCTGCTGGCGGCCATGCTCTTCTCCCGCGATCTGGTTCGGGAAAATGATCTGATTCCTATCTATGCACTGCTGATTATTGCGACGGCTTTCCCGGCAGCCCGCTTCCTCTCTTTGGCCCCCTCAAAAGGAAAGCAGGGGCTATTCTGGACCCTGTTTGCACTCCAGACGCTGGTCTTCATTTCCTTTTCTTTTCAGGACAGTCTAGCCCTCCGCCGAACCGATACCCGGATCCTCGCTCGTGAATGGTGCGAGCAGAACCTTCCGCCCGAGGCCGTGCTGATCTGGGAGATGTATACCCTGCAACCGGAGCGGGAAGATTTGTGCTGTTTCAGAGCCCGCTATCTAACGGACTCCCTGCCGTATCAAGCCCTCCAGAACGACCAGGCGCAGTATCTGATGACCAGTTCGTTGGCCTCTTCCCGATATGGCTACCGGGGATCGCCATTCTACGATGTCGGCACCCAGAGCACCTACGAGAACCTGTTTGCTCATTCCCGGCTTCGAGCCTCCTTCCGGGATCGCCCCCTCATCTATGCGCAACCCGACATCCACATCTATGAATGGATCGAGTCGTCACCATGACCCGCGCCCCTATAGATCGGACCTCCCGCGACCAGTGCATAGATCGAATCCTCATTGCTCTGGCCAGCGGCGGCTTCTTTCTCTTTGCCCTGCAGCTCCTCTACTCGGCCTTTTGTGCCTTTTCCTGGCAGAACTTCCTGATGATGGACTACGGGGCGTACACCAACTTCCTCTATAACCTCGCCCATGGTGATGGATTCAAGTTTCTGACAGATCACAACTATCTCAAGACTCATCTGTCCTTCTCGTTCATCCTGCTGACGCCTTTGGTTCACCTCTGGGATTCCCCGCTCCTTCTCCTTGTGGTGCAGTGGGGATTCCTGATGAGCGGATGTGGCATTCTCTGGAAAGCACTCTATCGCGGGAAAGCGGCCCCGTCTCTCTCCATGGCCATCCTGTTCTGTTTTGTGGCCTATCCGATGACCCAAGGCGTCATGATGAGCGAGTTTCACGGGGTGTCGGCCTATTTTGTCCTGCTGCCCTGGCTGTTCTATACAGCGGCCTACAAAAAGAAATGGGCGATTCTGCCTGTCCTGATTCTACTTGGCCTCCGCGAAGATGCAGGACTCATCATTCTCCCCATGCTTCTCTACTTCAGCGTTCGAGACCGATGGAAGGGCGGATATGTGCTGACGGCCCTGAGTCTGCTCTATGTCGTGCTGGCTATCACCGTTCTCTATCCCTGGATCAACGGCATCTCCCTGCTCGGAGTCCGGGGGGCTGAAGCGTCTTCCGGCTCCATTTTCCACTCCTTTATGGGCGGGCACTGGGGATGCCGATGGCAAGCGGGTTTCTGGCTGCTTCTCCCGGCCGCTGTGCTGGGGCTCATTCTGCGCAATGGCTGGCGGGTGCTTGTGATTTTCCCGTTTATAGCCATCTTCATCAGTCTCAGCAGCGCGATGCACCGCCAGCACAGCTTTGATTTTCACTATCCGGCGGCGGCCACAACCGCACTGGTCTGTGCTATGGTCTGGACCGCCTCCGTCCGACGGCTTCGACCGAGAAAGATTTCCTCGTCACTTTTGCAGCAGTTCGCGGCCATGGCGCTGATCTTTCTGACCGTCCTGGCCCATACCCAGCGGGGTTATTTTCTGGGAGGAGCCAAAACCAATCGGGTCTATACGGGCCTCCACCCCATGGTCTTTCCGCTTCTTCGCCTCGCGAAAGAAGCGCCTAAAAACGGCCTGCTGCTGTGCAACCAGCGTCTCGCCACCCACTTTGCCATGCGACCGGAGATCATGGTGCTTCACTATTTCAATCCAGAGAAGCAGTCTCCCGAATGGATAGTCACAGATGTGCATGAACTGCAAACGTCCGCCTTTGCCGGCGTCATGGCATCCATCGAAAACGGCGAATTCGGCCTGTTCACTCAGCAGTTCCCGTTTCTTCTGCTGAAGCGCGGGTGCCAGTCGGATCAAACCGCCGCCCTGCTTGAGGCACTGCAACAGAACCAGATGATCCCGGCTTTCATGCTGAGTCATGTGGGTGAAATTCTGGATGACCCGGAGGCGGGGCTTCTGAAAGAATGGAAGCCGACCGGAACGGAGGATGCGGGACTTCTGGCTTTTGGCCGTACCCTTACCCTTCCGGCCGGAGATTATCTCGCTCACTTTGACCTGCGGATCCCAGAATCCAGCGCCCCCTCCGGGAACAAGCCCGGGACTCTTTCTGTTCATCTTGATGCCCATCCGGATGCGGCCGCCAGCGTCCCGATCCAAGCGATTCGGATCGGGGCCTTTGCCGAACAAAATTTGCCATTTCATCTGGAAACGGAAACCCGGGTTGAACCGCGCATTCAAGCGGCAGGGCTGCCGGTTGACGCACGCAGCATCCGGATTCAATGCGTAACGAATTCGACGGCTCGTCTCCCGACAACCCGATAGCCCCCTCCAACCCGCCGGATTTGCTGGCCGGAACCCTGAGTTTCACCAATAAACGCTTGCCTCCGCCAACCCCGTGGGTTTACAGTTCCCCCCTTTGTTCCACCGACCCTGTGGTCGGGGTGCCCGGCACCATGGAACCGGTATCAAACAGGAGTATACAAATGGCCAAGATTAATTTTGGCGGTGTGTCTGAAAACATCGTCACCCGAAAAGAATATTCGCTGAAGAAAGCGCAGAAGACCCTGAAGAATGAAGTCCTTGCCGTCATCGGTTATGGCGTCCAGGGTCCAGCCCAGTCCCTCAATATGCGGGACAACGGCTTCAAGGTCATCATCGGCCAGGACAAGCGCTTCAAAGCGGACTGGAACCGCGCCATCAAGGACGGATTCAAGCCCGGCAAGACGCTCTTCGACATCGAAGAAGCCTGCGAGAAGGGCACCGTCATCATGATGCTGGTGAACGACGCCGCCCTCAAGGTGGTCTTCCCCCGCGTGAAGCCCTTCCTCACCGCCGGCAAGGCGCTGTATTTCTCCCATGGCTTCGGCTGGGTGTACAACAACCTGACCAAAATCAAAGTCAACAAGGACGTGGATGTGATTCTGGTGGCCCCCAAGGGGTCCGGCACCTCCGTGCGCCGCAACTTCCTCGCCGGCGTCGGCATCAACTCGAGCTTTGCCGTCGCGCAGGACGCGACCGGCCGCGCTAAGGACCGCACCCTGGCGATCGGCATCGCCGTGGGTTCCGGCTATCTCTTCCCCACCACCTTTGAAGGCGAAGTGACCTCCGACCTCGTTGGCGAACGCGGCGTGCTCATGGGAGCCCTGGCCGGCATCATGGAAGCGCAGTACGATGTCCTTCGCAAGAATAACCACAGCCCCTCCGAAGCGTTCAACGAGACCGTCGAAGAGCTCACCCAGAGCCTGATTCGCCTCGTGGACGAAAACGGAATGGACTGGATGTATTCCAATTGCTCCGCCACCGCCCAGCGCGGCGCGCTCGATTGGAAGCCCCGCTTCAAGAAGGCCACGCTGCCTGTCTTCAACGACCTGTACAAGGCCGTGAAGAGCCAGGCCGAAGCCAAGCGCGTGATCCGCGTCTGCGGTGCGAAGGACTACAAGAAGAAGCTCGACGCCGAACTGGCGGTGATGGGCAAATCTGAGATGTGGACCGCCGGTGCCGCCGTGCGCAAGCTCCGCCCTCACGAGAAGGCCAAAACCAGCACCACCGGTGTCAAGGGTCGCGGTAAGAACTAGGACTTGATTCCTACACGGCCCGCCGGGTTTTCCCGGCGGGTTTTTTTTGCACCTGCCCGCAGCGCAGGAGGTCAGAGGTTCTTCCAACTCCCTGCTTTTTCGATTTCAGCCTGACAACGTTGCAAGGCCTCTACCATCATCGGATCAAACTGAGTTCCTTTGTTCCGTAGAACTTCAGCCATGGCTTCCTGCGCTGTCCGCGCCTTGGAATAGGGCCGGCCGGAGCGAATGACATCATAGGTATCCACCACCGCAAAAATCCGCGCCCCCAAACAGATTTCCTCTCCGCAGAGCCCCCGAGGATAGCCATTGCCATCAAACCGCTCCTGATGCTGCAGGACCATTTCCGAGGCCTCCTCCAGCCCCGGTCCGGCTTTGATGATATTATATCCCATATGGGGATGTTGCTTCATCACCCGCACTTCCTCCTCTGTCAGGGCTTCGGGCTTAAGGAGAATGGAATCCGGAATCGCAATTTTTCCAATATCATGGAGCAGGGCTCCGGTTTCAATCGTTTCTACTTCAGGGGGGGAGACTCCTATTTCTTTTGCCAATACACGCGACATGCGGGAAACCCGTTTGCTGTGAGCCCCCGTTTGCTGCTCCCGCGCATCCAGCATATCCGCCATAGCTTCCAGCGTGAACTGGTAGGAATCGCTCACTTCTTCCAGGGCTCGGGAAAGGGCTGCATTTTTCACTCGGACCATATCCTCCAGATGGAGTTGATATCGTTTATTCTCAAGGACGAGTCGGCGGTATTTGGTCGCACGCTCCAAGACGGCAATCAGCTGACTGCTGGAAACCGGTTTCTGCAGGAAATCATAGGCCCCCGAACGTAACGAAGTGATGGCATTTTCCACTGAAGCCTGCCCTGTAATCACCACCCCGATGATAGATTCGTCCATGCTTTTGATCTTTTTTAGTAGATCCAGGCCATTTTCAATCCCCAAATGGAGGTCCACCAGGGCCACATCAATCATACCGCATTCTTCCTCAACGAGAGCCATGGCGCTTTCGGAGGAATCCGCCACCCGCACATCAAACTTTTCACGGGACAGAATCCGCTGAAACAGCGTGCATAGGGTCTGATCATCATCCACCACCAGAACCACCTGCTGTGGTGCGGGCATCCCTGCCGACACCACCGGCACAGATTCCGACTCATCGATTTCAAGTGGCATATCAGTATCCTCTGCAAAACAAACGCGATCACGCCCGGTTTGCTTGGCTCGGGACAGTGCCCGATCGGCCAGAATCAGAAACCGATCCGCCGAATGCCCCGGTCGGGCAATCATATTGCACACGCCTATCGAAATGGTCATCTGTAGATCATGAGTGAACTTACAGATTCGCTTTTGCCTGAATGCTTCCAGCATCTGCTCCGCTACTTCTCGCGTGGCTTTCCCGCTCGATTCCGGAAGGATAACAACCAGCTCATCTCCGCCATAATACCGACAAACAGTGCCCGATTGGCGCACACAGCTCTTGATCAAGCCGGCGCATTCCTTCAGCACCTGATCCCCGATGGCATGGCCATAGGAATCATTGACGGACTTGAAGTGATCGATGTCAATCATCAGCAATCCAATCGAGGTAGCGTCCTCCTGAGCCCGGACCCATACGCGCCGAAGGGCATCGTCAAAGCCGCGGCGATTCAACAGTCCTGTCATCGGATCCTCATATGCCAGCTTGCGCAAACGTTCGATGGTCTCGAGAGACCTGCTCTCATCGATTTCCGTCTGTTCCGGCTTCGGCATATGCTCGGACATGGCTCCTGATCCTTTTGCTCTGCGAGCGGCCCGAGAGATAACAAGCCGGGCCTGGGTTGCTTAGGCCCATCTCTGCGGAGCACCTGCTATGTAAAAATCTGACGCCTAGGGACATGGAGAGCAAGCCCTAATTGATAAGAATCATGCTGGGAATTCAGATAGGCGGGCAGCATCTGTTCTAACAACAGCAGGAGGGCCCACTTGCATTGCATCGTTTCAATCCGTAGACTCCTGAATGTAAACAAAAGCGCATATGAGCAAATCTCCATCCAACCCCGCCCCGCAAGCCGCAACCAAGTTTGGAACGTTTGGCGGCGTCTTCACCCCGAGCCTGCTGACCATTCTCGGCGTGATTATGTTCCTTCGTTTTGCGCCCGTAGTGGGCTATGCCGGCCTCTGGGGAACATTGATTATTCTGCTGCTGGCCAAGATGATCACGGTCATCACCGGGCTTTCGATTTCCTCCATTGCCACGAACATGCGCGTCAAGGGCGGCGGAGCCTATTATCTAATCAGCCGCAGCCTCGGCGTGGAATTCGGTGGCGTCATCGCCATCTTTTTCTATATCGCACAAGCCGTGGCCGTCACTTTGTATGTCATTGGTTTCACGGAGGCCCTTTTTTCTGCTTTTCCGGCCATCCCCCTCTCCCATCAGGCGATTGGAACCCTGACCAATATCGGGGTATTCCTGTGTGTTTACATCGGGGCCGGCTGGACTATCCGACTGCAATACGGGATCCTAGCCGTACTGCTGCTCTCGATCGTCTCTTTCAGCGTTGGGGCCTGGATGGATTGGTCACCAGCCCTTCTTCAAGCCAACCTCTCTACAAACTGGCTCGAAGGACACTCCTTCTTTGTGGTCTTCGCCCTGTTCTTCCCGGCGGTCACCGGCATCATGGCCGGCGTTAATATGTCCGGTGATCTCAAGGCCCCCGACCGCTCCATCCCGCGCGGCACTTTTGCCGCCATCGGGGTCTCTGCTGTCATCTATGGCGGCATCGCCCTCCTTCTGGCCGCCAGCACCTCCCGCAGCGAACTGCTTGGAGACGGCTTCGTGCTTAAAGAAAAGGCCTGGTCCGGCGCCCTGATCTATGCCGGCGTCATCAGTGCGACCCTTTCCTCAGCCCTGGGCAGCATGATGGGGGCTCCGCGCATCCTGCAGGCCTTTGCGCGGGATAATGTATTCAAAAAACTCAAGTGGTTCGGACAAGGCAGCGGCCCCTCCGGAGAACCGCGGCATGCCATTATCCTGACCTTCCTCATTGCCCAAGTAGGTGTGATGGCCGGCGACCTCAACACCATCGCCCCCATCATCACCATGTTCTTCCTCCTGACCTATGGCACCACCAACCTGGCCTGCTTCTATGAAATCATCTCCCGCAACCCCAGTTTCCGCCCCACGTTTCGTCTGAACCATTGGTCGTTGGCACTCCTGGGGGCCTTGGGTTGTGTCGGAATCATGTTCTTGATCGCCCCCGTCTGGGCCACGATTGCCATCGGACTGGCTGCCGCCCTCTACGCCATCATCGCCCGCGCGGAAATTCTGGTGCAGTGGGGAGATGTCGACAGCGGACTGGCCTTCCACCGCGCCCGCAAAGCGCTCCTCCGGCTCGAACAGGAGCGCTACCATCCGAAGAACTGGCGCCCTTCGATCCTCGCTCTCAGCGGTGGGGCCTGGTCCCGCCTGCATCTGGCGGAGTATGCCTGCTGGCTCTCCGCCGACTACGGCATCGTTACGCTCGGACAGGTGATCCGCGGCAAACTGGAAGACCTTCTGGACCGGCGCCGCGAAGCCGAAATCCTCCTTCGTAAATTCATTATTGAAAAGGAACTCCCGGCCTTTCCGGTGGTGGTGGTCGAAGAAAGCATCAGCACCGCCGTTGAGGCCCTCCTGCAGTGCCACGGCATCGGCGGCATGCGCCCCAACACCCTCCTGCTGGGCTGGAGCGAAGATCCGACCAAGGCTGAGGTGTTCTCGGAATCCCTTAGCATCGCCAAGAAGATGCACCGGAGTCTGGTCATTGTCAGCTGCGAAGAAGAACGGGAAAAAGGCGATGTCCCCAACGGAGCCATCCACATTTGGTGGAGCCACCCTGAAAACGGCGCCCTAATGCTCCTGCTCGCCTTCATTCTCAAAGAAAACAGGGAATGGCGGGGCCGCAAAATCCGCATCATCCGGCCGATTGCACCCAAGGCCGATGTCGAGAACGTCGCCAAGGAAATGGCCGAAACCCTCGCTGAAGCCCGCATTGAGGCCGATCTGGTCGTCATCCCCACCGACAACCCCCTGAAAGCTGTCCGAGACGCCATGCAGCCCTCCGCCGTGCTGTTTGCCGGCTTTGAGCCCGCCGACGAAGACCCCGCCGGCGTCCTGGTCTCCTACCTGCAGGAAACCATCGATCTCCCTGGAGATGTCATCCTCGTCTACAATGCCGGCGATGTATCCTTAGAGGCTTAGAGGCGATAGGCCGTACTGAAGCATACAGCGCTTCAGCCGGGAGCCCCGTACACCACCAGTGGCGACAGATAAAGGGGCACGGTTGGATACGTATCATCACCCGTCAGGAGGTCCACCGCTGAAGGGACAAATCCGGGTGAATCGACATCGATGTAGACCCAGCTGCCTGGTTGGACGCAGAAATAGAAGTACGCCCGACCCCACTCGTCCGTATTCGCCTGCTGAATGTCATTGCCATAGCAATCATTCGCTACCACTTGAACCCATGCTCCGGCCAGCGGAAGTCCCGAGTTGCTTTGTACAATGATCTCCAACGCATACTCCATTTCATAGGATACAGGAATGTAATATGGGGTGGCATAGGATTCTGGAACGATCTCAACGGCTACTGTTCCCGATGGGCGATCCTCCTCGCAGCCGCACAGGCAAAGGACTGCGAAAATTCATGCACAAGCATACATCGTCGTTTTCATACATTTCGCCTTTCCTGGACGGTTGATGACCCTCGCTGCATCGGGGGAATTGGCAGGCCGTATTCGTCTCGCTGGCATATCGCTCTTCATACTAAATGAAGTCGCTGGATTCAGCAGGACGGTTACACAATGCAAAGGATGCCGGACAGTGTGCCCCCTACCCGAAACCTTCTTGCCGCCCCATCTGCCCATTTGACCTTTTAAGACGGTCGCCGATCCCTAGCCCTATCACGGTGGCCTGCAGTCCGGGGTTAATTCAACGATCGTGGCGCCCCATCCGCCAAGGTTTGCAGGCGCCAGCCCGAATGAGATTATGCCTGGAAGACGGCGCAGGACGGCGTGCACGCGTTCGCGCAGCTGGCCCGTTCCTTTGCCGTGGATGATCCTGATCTCCAAGATGCCTCGCTTCCGGCACTCGTCCAAGTACCCCGGCACTAGGTCCCCCACCTCCTTTGGGCGGAACAGGTGCAAGTCGAGAACGCCGTCTATGGGCCATTCGTGAGTTTCTGAAGGAGGATCTGTTTCCATGGCGTTTCCCATCTTGCCACGAGCTTTCCCTAGTGTGGAGCATATACGAAGCAGATAGCCCCACACGACTGAGGTCCCCTTGGGTCATCCTAGGGCTCCAAAAGCCCTGTTAGAGAGAACCAAGGCCTCTGTGGAGCAAAAGAGGCACCGCCGCCCCACCTATGGGTTATTGGGCTAAAAGAAGGCTGGATTCTTAATCAAAATCCCTATTTATGGGTGGTTGACTGTACCCCTTTCTGGTACCCTCGAGAGCCCCTTGGGAGAGGGAAGGACAGAAAGGGTCACCAAGGGACACCCCCACGTATACGAACAAAGTGGATCGAAGGCCTGTTTGCACAACTCATTGCCAGAGAAAAGAAAAAGCCCTCATTTCGTTAAGAAATAAGGGCTTTTAAAAAATGGTGGTGGGGGATGGATTCGAACCATCGAACTCGTAGAGGGCAGATTTACAGTCTGCTGCGGTTGGCCACTTCGCTACCCCACCACGGGGAAATTCAGGAAACGCGCTTATTGGTGGAGCGGAAGGGGTTCGAACCCTCGACCCCCACATTGCGAACGTGGTGCTCTACCAAACTGAGCTACCGCCCCAATGGGCGTATCCTAGGCAAATCTTCGAGCGCGAAACCTACCAGCTGAAAGGAGGACGCGCAACTTTTATTTTAGCGCCGGCGCGGGCCGCCCCGGCCTCCGCCGCGAGGGCCACCGCGTCCGCCGAACCCGCCTGCCGGCGGCCGGGGGCGACGCTTGGTGGCCAGCATCGGTTGCGGCAGCTTCTCCAGCCATTCCTCGGGCGGCTGGATGCACTTCAACGGCTGTTTCATATATTCCTCGACCGCCGGAATATAATAGCTATCGAGTTCATCGGCAAAGGTGATCGAGATCCCCTTCTCGCCTACGCGGCCTGTCCGGCCAATGCGGTGGACATAATCCTCCGCCTGCTCCGGCACGTTGAAATTGATGATCAGATCGATGCCGTCAATGTGTAGCCCCCGGCCCGCCACGTCCGTCGCCACCATGATGGGCACGTCGCCGCTGCGGAAGTTATCCAGCACTTTCACACGCTTGCGCTGATCCACCGCGCCCGACAACAGGGCGACACTCAGCCCCTGATTCTTCAGGTTCTCCGCAATCTGCTCCGTCGTATCCCGGCGGTTGCCGAAAATAATGACGCGCTCCGGCTTCATGGCCTGAAGGATATTGTAGACAATGGTGAACTTCTGCCGGCCGGTCACGATATAGACCCGCTGATCGATTGTATCGGCGGCCACGGTAGCGTTCTCGATATTCACGGTGACGGGGTTATGCATCCACTGCGAAGCCAGACGGGTCACCTCCTGCGTAAGCGTGGCGCTGAACAGCATTGTCTGCCGGTTCTGCTTGGGCGGACAGCCATACACGATGCGGCGCATATCGGGAATAAAGCCCATATCCAGCATCCGGTCCGCTTCGTCAATCACCAGCACCTCGACCTTCGAGAATTCCACATCTTGCCGCTGGCGGAAATCCAGCAGACGGCCGGGCGTCGCCACAATGACATCCACATGCTTTTCGCGCAGGACACTGCGCTGCGCCTGCAGATCCATTCCGCCATAGACCGCCAGCGTCCGCAATCCGGTGTACTTGCCGAGGTCCTCGGCATCGCGGGCGATCTGCATGCACAGTTCGCGTGTGGGGGCCATGATCAGGGCACGCGGATAGCCCTTGCGGCGGTCCGGCTTCGCAGGGTTATCCAGCAGATACTTGAAAATCGTCAGCAGAAACGCCGCCGTCTTGCCCGTTCCCGTCTGGGCGCGGCCGCTGACATTGACGCCATCCAGCGACAGCGGCAGGGATTTGGCCTGAATGGGGGTACAATAGCGGAAATTCAGGTCCGACAGGGCATGAAGGAGCGGCTCCGACAGATCCAGATCCTGAAAGCGTGTCTTCCCATCCTCTTCCGGCACCTGATAGTCGGAGGGATCCCAAGGCGGCAAAGGCTTCTTGGCTTTTCCGGGACCATGATGGCCATGCGGCTTTGCGGGCGGATGGTGCGGTCCCCGCTTCTTGTGCGGGCCACCACGCGCCTTCGCGGGTTCGACAGCCTTACCCGCTTCATCTACGAACCGGGGTCCCCGCCTCGGCTTTTGGGCATGGGGCTTCTTTTTGGACTTCAGGCTGGCCGGAACTTCCGGAGCCGATTTAGAGCCCTTTTTGCCGTTGAAAGCGGCTTTCACTCGTTGGATAAAATTCATAATGGAGCAGACCCTAACACCTTCCGGAACCCCTTTGCGATGCAAAAAAACCCCGCCTTGCCGGTAGGGCGTATCTCCTGGCCTTATTTGCATAAGGTGGGAATCTGTCATCTGCTTAGCCGGATCTCCGGAGAACGGACGTGCCGTCCACAAATGAACACCAACTCCCGATTTGATAGTGTTGGGCAGGAGAATTTTGCCCCTGTCGTACAAGGCAGGGAAATCATTCAAATTGTTTTTTACTCAAAGATCAGTCGGTCACTTTCAACAATCTGAATGTACCACGCTCCCCTCCCGACAGCAAGAATTATTACGTTTTGATGAAGACCGTTTTACCCCCGGATTTTCCGTTTTTTCGCTCAGACATAGAAAATAGGTTGGGGTCGATTTTGTCTCGGCGCCCTCATTTTCTTGCGTGAAGGAAACGGAAGTTCTATTCTCTGCCCATGAAAAAATTTCTGCACCTCTTTCCGCTCGCTCTTGGCTTGGTCCTGGTCGGCACCGGTTGTGTCACCACGCAGGACGCCGGCCCCCCGCCGGCCTCTCAGGCGGATGTCGGCTATCTCCGTGAAGAGATCCGCCGCCTCAATGCCCGTCTGGATGCCACCGACTCCGAACTGGGGCGCATACAGGGAGACCTGATGGCCTCGCGGTCCAGCCAGCCCTCCATGGCCTCCGCCTCGCAGCTGCAATCGGTAAAAACCGAAGTGGATGACCTCCAGCGCCAGATCCGCGCCGTGGATGCCGCCCGCACCAAAGACAAAAAACAAATCTACGACGATCTCACCAAGAAGATTTCAAAGCTATTGAAGAGCTCCTCTTCAGGATCTTCGTCCCGGAGCAGCGCCCGCCGCACCGGGTCCCAGAGCGGGATCGAGCATGTGGTGAAATCCGGCCAGACCCTGTCGCAGATCGCGTCCGCCTATGGCGTCACAACCCGCGTTCTCGTCGAAGAGAACGGCCTCAAGAGCGCTGACGCCATCTACGCCGGCCAGAAGCTCTTCATTCCTGAATAGGCTTCACGCGGTGCAGCTGCGGCATATCGCCGCCCCCCCTTTTTCCATAGTGTGGAAACATTTTTTCCATACCATGGCGGGGCCGCCAAAAGGCAGATCTCGCCAATGAGCTGGCT
>CAZGMQ010000083.1:0-13914 GCA_964526745.1 uncultured Verrucomicrobiota bacterium | reverse complement strand
CGGGACGCAGATTCTACTTAAGCTAGTGGTCCTAAAATCGGGGTTAAGCGCACTACACAGATGCCGAACGGAGTGTCACGCAACTTGGAGAAGCGGTTGGCATCAAAAGATCAGATGCGAGCCAGGAACTTCGCCGCATTCAATCCCGAGGGCTCCTTTCCTCCAGACGCCAAGGGGTCCGGCTGATTTACACCATGAAGTCCGATCCTCAAGTCCCTTCTGCCGCACCCGTTCTGCATGCCATTCAGTCCGCCCTGAAGGCTTATCCTCCGGATCGCGACCTTGAGATGTGCCGCATCGCCTCCAATCTCGCAAACGAACGCCGCATTCGGATTATCCGAGAACTGCTTGATGGTCCTCTGACACTTAAGCAGATTCAAATAAGAAGCGGAATTCCTGAGGTCTCTCTGACCAAACATCTGCGGATTCTGGCAAACAACGGATTCAGCCACAGAACAGCCGACCAGACTCGTCTCGACGTGCCTCGTCACCCATTGGCTAAGGCATTGATCAAACTGGTTCAGGCACCCCGCTCCGCATCCACCTGAGCCCACCGATTCTTCCACTCCTAAATAATACTTGTTTATAAACATGTATTATCCAGACAGCGGGTTCAGGGATAAATCCGTGGGTCAAGGATACCCTAAAATAAACGGCGAAACGGTTTTCGCCGTTCCGCCGTGAGCAGAAACAGTTGATGAATTCTAATCGATCAGGAGGGCACGACAGGCAGCTGATCCTGAGATACACCGTGCAGCAGCACCGTAAGGATCGCCGCCGGCACGAGGCTCAGCAGTTGACCTTCGGCCGCCGACACCTCGGGGGAGCCGACTGGCTTGAGATCCGCATCCAATTCCACAGTCAATCCCGGCACTGCATAGACAAACCCGGCACCCTTCGGCGTCAAGGTATGCGTCGCATTCTCAAAGCGTCCGGCAATCGCGCGGCTTTCGCCGGCACCGGTGAAGCGGAAGGCATTGGACTCCTGCGCTTCGAATTCGCTCATCTGAACATATAGGCGGGGCTTGTCCATATAGGGACGGCCCGCCGTCGGACAGAAGGTGGCGCAGTTGCCGCACTCATTACAGAAGTCCGCCAGCACGGCCGTCTGATAGGCCTGCAGCACGGCAAACCGGATCGGCTTGTCGGCGACCAGCTGACCGCCCTGTACCGACCAAGCCGCCAGGTCTGCCGAGAACGGCTGCGTCTCATAGGTAATGAAGGCCTGATTCGGACACACGCTCGTGCATAGGGAGCAGAACTCATCACAGCGGAGACAGCGGGCTGCTTCGGCCTGAGCCACCTCGGGCGTCATGGTGTGAAGCACCTCTTCAAAACTGCCGCGTTTCGAGAACGGCAATTCCGGCACCTCAACGCGCGGATAGCGCGTGGCCTGCTTGAGCAGTTCCGCCGGCAGATCCAGACCGCCCGTGCAGCGCATCGGTTCTTCAACCGCCGGCACATCGGCGATCCGGTGCAGAATTTCAGCCGCGATGGCTTTGCCATCGCCTTCTGCTTTGACCAGCGAGATCGGACCATCGTTGACGGCATCGCCGCCCGCAAAAATGTTGTCCGCCGAGGTGATTCCCTTATCGTCGGTCACAATATAGCCCTTGCGGTTGCACTCAATACCGCTGCCCTCCAGGAAGCCCAGCAGCGATTTCTGCCCGATCGCCGCAATGACGACATCCAGATCCATCGTAAAGTCGGCGCCCGGCACTTCGACGGGGCGGCGGCGTCCGGAGGCATCCGGCTCGCCCAATTCCATCGTCGAACAGAGCAGGCCCTTCAGCTTGCCGTCCTCGACCAGAATCTGTTTCGGCGCGGTCAGTTCCTTGATCGGAATCTGCTCATGCAGGAGGCTCATCAGTTCTTCGTGATGCGCCGGCATCTGTTCGCGGGTCCGGCGATAGATCACGGTGACATCGCCGCCGAGGCGCTTGGCCACGCGCGCGCAATCCATGGCGACGTCGCCGCCGCCGATAATTCCGACGCGACCCTTCAACGAAGTCATCTTGTCATCCCACACTTCGCGTAGCATGCTGATGCCGTCGATGACGCCCTCGGCGTCTTCGCCGTCCATACCCAGATCCGAGCCCTTCATGGCGCCGGCGGCCACCACGATGTAGTCGTAGCCATCCTTTTTTAGATCTTCGAGGGAGAAATCCACACCGGCGGATTTGCCGAACTCAAAATTCACACCGGCATCTTCCAGGCGTTTCACATCCTGCTGCACGGCGACCGGCACCAGACGATAGGTCGGGATGGTAATCGTTGCCATGCCGCCCGCCTGCACGCGCGCATCAAAAATCGTGACATCAACGCCGCCCTCGCGCAGGAAACCCGCTGTGGAGATGCCGCAGGGGCCCGCACCGATGATCGCCACCTTGCCCGGACGCGCCTCGCCCACCTGGATGGCCGGGTCCTTGCCCGTTTCCATAATGAACCGCTTCATTTCACGAATCGCCAGCGGCAGATCATAATGCACGCGGGTGCAGGGCATTTCGCAGGCATGGTCGCAGGCACGACCGAGGGACGCGCCCATCATGTTGTCGCGGCGCACAATCTGGGCCGCTTCGTCAA
This sequence comes from uncultured Verrucomicrobiota bacterium, assembly GCA_964526745.1. Lineage (GTDB taxonomy): Bacteria > Verrucomicrobiota > Kiritimatiellia > CAIQIC01 > Lenti-01 > Lenti-01. The sequence goes on along the minus strand of CAZGMQ010000083.1, from coordinate 11,331 downwards.
ATTTGCCATCCTTCACCGCCTGCATATAGGCCGGGACATCCTGGCTGATCGGGCAGATATCCACACACGGTGCCTTCACGCAATCAAACAGCCCGAGCGGGCGGTCCGTCTTGGTCGTGATCCGCTCATAGGTATCCCGCGCATACAGCGGGTTCTTTTTCACTTCCTTCGCATAGGCCTGCAGGTTCGAAAGTGCCGCAGCCTTCACATCGCCATCCGAGGCTCCGGCCTTCGCCAGAATCCAAGCCGGCAGATCTTTCGCACCAGCCGCTTCCATTGCCGCGGTCGTCTCGGAAATATACTGCAAGGTGCGCGCATAGGCGCCCGGGCGCAGCAGATCGGAACTCGCTGTGATGGTCGTCATGCCGCAGGACAGCAGGTTGGCCACATTCCAGCAGTCCGCGCCACCGGCGTAGGACATCATCAAGTCGCCCTTGAACTCAGTCGCCAGTTTAGCAGCGAGATTCACGGTCACGGCCTGCAGAGGACGGCCCGACAGATACATCATCTTATTGTCGGCCGAGAATTCGGTCCGGTGATTGATCACTTCCAGCGTGTTCGACAGCTTCACACCGAACTGCACGCCCTTCTTCGACGCGCGTGCTCGCAGGTCGTTCAGAATGACCAGCGCATCGGGATACTTCAAATCATGACCGAAGGCCTCATCCGGCACCGTCACCTGACGGAAGCCCAGATCACCATTCAGAATACCGCGCAGGTCGTCCGGCCCGAGCAGGGTCGGATTCATCTTCACATTGGTATGCAGACCGCGCTCTTCGATGAGATACGCCGCAATCTTGCCGATTTCCTCTGGCGGGCAACCATGCATCGTCGACAGCGTCACGTTGTCGGACAGGCGCGACGGAATATCCAAGTCCTTGACCGCCGGGTACACCTTCGCCACTTCGGCGATGGTCGCGGCGAGTGCCTCGCCCGCATTATCCATCCGCGCCAGATAGCTCTGAACGTTATCCTCCAGGATCCCCTCCAGGTTATAGCCCACGCTCATGCTGTAGATCATGCCCGGGGCGCCTTCGAATCCCAGCTTGTGCTGGAGCGCGTGCACCAGGACCCACCCCATCAGGTACTCGTTGAACGACTGGTCGATTTTCAGTTCCTGCGACCACTCGACATTGTAGCCCTCGTCGAGGATGTCGATGCAGGGCTTGGCAACGTCCAGCTCATCCAGCGTCTGAATGGTCTTCAGTTCGATGAACCGCGAACCCGTCAGCCAGGCCGCCACGATGTTCTGGGCCATCTGCGAATGCGGGCCCGCCGCCACGCCGAAGGGTGTATCCAGGGGCTGGCTATATAAAGAGGTGCGGACGACATCACTCGCCTGCGGGCGGAAAAAGAGTTCTTTCGGAATACCGAAGACGCTGCCGCGCTTCTCGAGTTCCCCGAAAACCCACGGGGCGATTTGACTGATGCTCATTGGCTGAAAACGATCTGACATGGTAACTCCTTGCAATCTGTCTGGCGCCGGACCAACCCGAGCGCACGAGCCCGAATCTTGCCATACCCCACCCCCGCCACGCAAGCGCCCAAGCCCCCAATTCAAAAAATCAGGAGAAGCGTTTTATCCGCCGAGCTCGCCAAGCCGGAGGCATGGTTCGCAGAGGCCACCGATTCCGGATTAGCCACAGAGCACGCAGAGATTTTCGAATCCTCATCCCGCTTGCTTGCGGCATGAGCCTTCGCAAAAATTACTAGAATGCGGGGCTGACCTGTTTGAGATTATAAGAAAAGAATGTCAGAATGTGCTTCGCTGAGGCACCGGAAGCTTTGGGTCCGGCCGATCACGCGCGCTTCGTGTTTGGATTCTATTTCTTTGTAAATTTTATCCACTCACCCAATTGGGTCGGTATCACAACAGTCATTTCATCATTCTCCAAGGTATAAGGACTGACTTCTTTCATGTTGTACTTGTTGAGCAATGCGTCTTTGACCCCGTCGGGCATATCATAATTAAAAAGCCCTGGATCCATATTCACCCTATTAATGCCACTGCCTTCATCTGCGTAGACTCTAGCAAATACCGAATTTCCCTCGCCGATCACGCACAGATCTTTGCCCTCTGACTTCATTGGCATAACCACACATCGTTGCCCCACAAAATAGGATTTCAGAGCCCGCTTGGCCTTATTTAATGGAAGTCCAAAAGATACCCCAATCTCATCAAATCGCATGCCGCTAGTATCGCTTTTTGACGCTTTGTCTCCATCTGCCTTCGCGCTAGCCTGCAATTTCTTAGCGTAGGCCATTAAGTCCTCATATTCAGTTTCTGCAAAGGCTTGAGCCTCCTCGAGTTCACTGTTAGACATATTGTTTCTATTCATATCCACTATCCCGTTAGCTCTGGAGAAGTTTAATGAAGACGCCAACAATGCCCATCCCATGCTCTTTGTGAGATCTTTCTCAATCTCTCCATCACCCTTTCTATAAATAATGGCTAGATTATACATTGCTCCTGTATGGCCCTGTCTGGCGGCAGGCTCGAAGAGTTTGGATGCCTTTGAATAGCTCTTCTCTACTCCATCACCCGCCATATATAGCGTACCGTAATCAAACTGCGCCTTATCGTTGCCCTGCTCAACTGATTTCTTTAGCCAGAAGATGGCTTTCTCCATGTTTTTTTCCCCAATGTCGCCCTTCTTGTAACCGGCGTATAGTCTGAACTGAGCATCGCTATTCCCGAGTTCAGCCGACTTAAATATATATTCAGCCCCCTCCTTCACTTGGCCATTCTTACCTAATTCGAGACCCTTTGCGAGGTACTCTCTGGCCCGCTTTTCGTCATTTCCACTGAATGCAAATAACAGCAGAATAGCCGCCACAAAAAGGAGTACGGCTTTACCAGGAATGCCGCTTTTCCATAAATTTTTAAACCGTGAGAAAAACTTTTTATATGAGGTTTTCTCCTCGTCTGGAGAAAACCCGTTTTTGATTTGACTGATGATATTCCCCCCCCGCCCCTTTATCCCCTTCATTCCATCCGCCGCTTCATATTTATTCTTAGCTTCAGATGCAACACTTGCCACCTTGCTTTTAATCCCCGCAGTTCCTCCAACATTTTTAAAGGCCTCGGAGGCCTGTTGAATGCCCTTCTCTGCACTTTCTATAGCTTTGCGGGCAAGATTTCCCGCCTTTGTAGAATGATTCGATGCCGACTCCCCTACCGGTTCTTTGGATTGTTCTTGTGACTGTTGCTGATTCTTATGGTCATTATTTTCGTTCATCTATTTTCTCCCGATTTTCCTAAGATGGCCTGCAAGTGAGCCCACCGATCCCTGAATGGTGCCTCCAGATTGAATGCTGCTCCACTCTTTCCTATACGCAGAATAAAACATTGATTCAGATATCCAGTACACCTGTATTCTTTTGCCTAGATTTTAGATTATGCTTCAGAATACTTTCTTCCAGTGAATTCTTATAGCTTATGCCAAGCTGGTTCAGGCTATCATAGGTGTAGGTTAATCCGAGTTGCTCATCCAATGAAACGCTCACACTCTGGCCATCAGCCTTGATCTTAAATTGTCCATATTCGTTGGGCTGTAATCCATATTTATTACGAATACTCTCCGCAATACCGGGGGAGAGGTGGTTGCAATTTACTCGCACTAACCTATCCATCATAAAAAGCAGAACAGTTTCATCACACACTTCACGAGTGGCAAGATTGCCCTCAATAATAATACGGCGATTGGGAATCCCATACTTATCGCCAGCAACCACTTCATCCACAACTCGCGGCTGCAGCCGCTTGAATTCGCACTTAGCCATGACACTTTCAACAGATTCGCCTAGATTGAGGCCAAGAAATGATTGCGCTAATGTTCGCCTTACGATCCCGAAATACCCCTGAACACGCTCATTCTCCTCTGTGATGAGGTCGTTCCCTTTGGATTTAGGCATGGACATTGTAATTAATGTGGTTTCAATTTCCACTTGGGGCCCAGCGGCATCCGCTTCTCCAAAAAGGTTGAATTCAATGCCATATCTTTTATGTATCATTTCATTCAATTGGTCTTGAGACATTCCTGAGGTTCTATCGAGAAGTCCCCACATCCCTGACTCTGCGGAAATAGAAACAATCCGCCCGTTCTCAACAGAGTAAGACGCCATGACCGTTGATCTCGCACCGCGGCGCGGCACAATGGAATAAAAAGACGGACTCGTTTCCATCAATTTTAATCTACTCCACGAGCCGCCCAAATCAGCACTAACTGTCTGTTCCAGAGGTAGAGTTTCTATATCCATCCCCAAGTAGGCTCCAAACATCTTAATCTTCGGGAAGTTTAATTTCTGCTCAGAAAGCATGGACGACATGGTCAACACATAAGATGGCAAGGGAGGAAGAGGGATAGGAAGAACAGCCTCATCCTCTTGATGTAGTGACTCATCATTCTGAATGTCAATCACAGGAACTTGATTCAAGCGCTCGTCCAACTCATTCCCTGAAAGCTCTGCCAAGTCACTACTGGTTGAAGATTCGTCATGATCGGATTCAACGGCTCTCTGCACCGAATTACCAATGCGATTCATAAATCCTTCAAATCCTGAACCCAATTTTTGTCCATATGTTGAAATCCCCACAAATGCCAGGAAAAGAATTGCAATAACAAGTAGAACAGCTGGTTTCATATCCCTTTGATCTCCTTATGCCTAACCATCTAAAATAGATGCTTAATTGCAAAGTCATTGTAAGTCATAAGAATATTCAAGGCCAGCGTGTTCTGCTTCTCTAGCAATGAATTTTTAACCCGTAAAGAGGCCAGATATTGCCGGTAGCGATTCCCCCGCATGCCGCAACAAAACGCCCCAACCCCGTCCAGACGAACCAAAATCACGATTTGGGGCATTATTGGGACGTTTTTGAAAAGAACATTATGTTGGCCTAAGAATTTGTTAATTTTAGAGGGGAATGAGCCTGCCGGCCCTTTTGGGCAGCGGGAGGCGGCAAAACGTCGGTTTTGATGGCTTTGGGGCTTCAGAAGGGTTCTTCGCTGATTATCGTGGAAGCAGATCAAGCTTCCCGCAGTAGAAAAGGATGCTGATTCGGTAAACATTTTGAAATCAGGCTATTTTGAGACCATTGATTTTTACCGGACAGCATAAATATCATCGAAAATTAGCTGTTTTTGCCAATATGAGAGCCTTCAAGGCCTTTGCCAGGCCTTGTGGGAGGTCGATATGGGATAGGCTCCTGTTGAATTTCTGATCAAGAAGGCCCAGACGCAAATTTCCTAGTGATTTTGATGCTCAAAACTCAATTATTTCTTAGAAATAGCAAATTATGGGTTTTACCGGACAGCAGTGCAGGAAAATGCCATTTTTGATGATTATTTGGCTTTTGGCGCCGCAAAATGGGCTGAGCGGGTCATTGGGTTATTTCGGCCCCTGGATCCAGTCCCTCCTGTAAATCCTGTCAAAAATTGGATTTTGCGGCGATTTGGGGCTTAATCGGTGCATATTGTGCGGCGATTAGGAGGAAAATGGTGATTATTGCGCATTTTTGGCCTGTTTTTGATGATTTTTAGTGATTTTGGGGCTCTCCTGAGACTTTTGTGCTAGTTTTGAGGCGATTCGAGGCTTTATCGCCGCATTTTATGCGGAGATTAGCTTGACGGCTTCGTTTCCTGTGAGTACGTTGGAGGCATGATGAAAGAGCGCCTCACGATTCATTTACGGGAAGATTGGCCGGCATTTCGCTGGGATGATTCGGCCATCGGTCCACTCCTGGCCCGAACCCGCTATGCGCAGGGCCTGCTACTCGGGCGAATGGAGGGGCTGGGATTCGAATTGCGCCGGGATGCCGACCTGACGGTCATGACGGCCGAAACCGTGAAATCCAGCGCCATTGAAGGCGAACAGTTGGATGACCGCGAAGTTCGTTCCTCATTGGCGCGCCGCATGGGGATTGAGGAAACGGTTTCCACCCCGGCAAGCCGTTCGGTGGATGGCGTGGTCGAGATGATGCTGGATGCGACACGACAGTTCAACGACCCATTGACGCCCGAGCGTTTGTTTGGCTGGCATGCGGCGCTGTTTCCGACCGGTCGGTCTGGACCACGCAAGATTGCGATTGGCGCCTGGCGCACGAAAGGCATGCAGGTGGTATCCGGTCCGTCGGACCGCCAGCGCGTTCACTTTGAAGCCCCGGAGGCGGCTCGGGTTCCAGAAGAAATGGATGCGTTCCTGAGCTGGTTCAATGCCCCACCCCGCGAAGATCCTGTGATTCGTGCGGCGCTGGCTCATTTCTGGTTTGTAACCATCCATCCGTTCGAGGATGGGAATGGACGTATCGCCCGGGCGATTGCGGACCTGGCGCTGGCCCGGGCCGATGGCCAGGCCGAGCGGTTTTACAGCATGTCCGCACAAATCGAGACCGAGCGGAACGAGTACTACTCCATCCTGGAAGGCTGTCAAAAGGGTGAGGTTGACATCACGCTCTGGCTGGATTGGTTTCTTCGTTGTCTGGAGCGTTCCCTAGAGCAAGCCGAAGAGACGCTGGCCGCTGTCCTGCACAAGGCGCGGGTATGGAAGCGTATCGGCTCCGGCCCCATCAATGAGCGCCAGCGGAGCCTCATCAATCGCCTGCTGGACGGGTTCGAGGGCCAACTAACCAGCTCCAAGGCCGGGCAGTTGACGAATTGCTCCAGCGACACGGCGTTGCGCGACATCCGGGGGCTTCTCGAACTGGGTGTACTGGTGCAGAACGAGGGCGGCGGCCGCAGCACGAGCTATCGGCTGGCAGAACTGGACCCGAAGGGCGATCATCCGAATCCGTAGAATCCCCCCCCGTGGTTATCCAAATGGAGGTGCCCCCACCCGACCCGCCCCGCCCCCCTCCTCCCCCGTATCTGGTTTATTCCACTTGTTCACATATATGTGAACCTCGATCTACTTTCATGCGGCAGCTGAACGGCCCGGTTTTATGCGCCGGGGATGTCGACGCGCAGGTGATAGAACCGGTTGGTCAGGTTGGGCAACGTATCGATGAACTGGCTTGGCTGCCCGGTGCCCTCGATGGGATCGGTCAGCGGAGTCGCAAGCTGCCAGTTGGTCGAGAGCATGGAATCCAGATACCACACGAAGTAGTTGCGGTTAGAGCTCGACAGGAAGTTCAGGGCGACACCGTTGGTTGCACTGGCAGGGAACTCCAGCACGAGGAAATCGTTGCTGCCGCGCGGATCCGTGTCGGCGATGTATTCCTGCAGGTTGCTATAGCCGTCGGAGTCGTCGTCCAAGGTCGCGACGAGGTCGCCGACGGGGATGCCCCACTTCTGTTCCCAGGAGTCGGGGATGCCATCGTCGTTGCTGTCGTCATCGGGGGCGGCATAGACCTGGCGCTCTGCCAGCAGCGTGGGATAGCCGTCCCGCGCGAAGGCCACATCGAGGAGGTGAAGGAAGCCCGGATCGCCGTTGTGGAGGTTCGGCAGGACCAGGCGGATGGCGTGCTCGATGGCGGTGGCGTCGCGTTCGATGATGTAGGCAGAGTTCGTCTGTTCCACGCCATCGAGTTCAATGACGAAGTGCTGGACCAATTCGACATCGTCGAGTCCGGTGGCGAGGTCCCGGCTGAAGTAGGCGACGAGATTGCTACCCACGCCCACGGTCAGGCTGTCGGCGGCCGGCTCGTGGATGAACAGGCGCACGCCGTTGCCGCCGGTGTCGATAGTGCGAATCAACGTCGTGAAGTGGCCGTCGACATCGCTCAACTCCGGATTCGTGGAGGAGGTCAGTTCCCGCAACTGAACCTTGATGGTGGCGGTGCCGGAGGTCGGAATGAGCACATAGTTGAATTCCCACAGCTGGTCCGGGGCAGTGCCGGACAGGGGCGCGGGCACGAGGCCCTTGAGCGCCTTCACCCAGGCGTTGTTTCCATTGGCCACGCCGGTTGCTGAGTCGTCGTTGCTCGGGTCCATGTCCTCAATCTTGAACCAGGCCTCTGTCACGCTCATGTCGGAGCGGGCCTGTACGGCAACCACGGAACCGGTGACCATCAGATCGTTGGTCGGCGGATTCTGAATCGAGCCCTCGGGCAACTGCGTGTCGTAGTAGAAGGTCTGGGTGCGTTCCCGATAGATCGGGGTGTCGCCCTCGGCGCGGCCGAGGAGCGCCTTCGTGCGCAGGACATGGAAGCCCTCCGGCAGGCCGGTGGCCATGCTGCCCCAGTCGTTATGCGGATAGTATGGGATTGTTGCGGCGTTGAAGTGGGTGACTTCGAACACCGTTTCCATCCGGGCTGTCACATCGATGTCGTCGTCGGTCCATGGGAAAAGGTTGGCGGCATCCAGTTTGACGGCACCGATCTTGTAGCGCATCACGGTGCCCGCAGGCATGGCCGGAAGCGTGGCGGACCACCATTGGGAGGTGCTGGTGCTATCGACGCCTCCGTCGGTGACGAATGCCAAGGGAGCCGCGAGCGTGGCGCCCTTGCCCAGTCCCGCGCTGCCCTCGGGGTTGTCGACACCATTGGTCGTGTAGTAGAGCCACGCGGCCTCCACATCCGGGGCATAACCGATCTTCGTCCAGATCGTGACGGGTTCATCTGCGGCCAGCAGCGGCTCGGGGTTGAACTGGAGGTTCGTCGATATCTGGTTGTCCTGTTCAGGCTCGTGGAAATCCCATGTGACGGTCCGTCCATCAACTAGGTTTGGCCCCTCCCCCGTGTTGATCGTGAATCCAGCCGAACCGATGGTGCAGGCATAGGTCTCGGCGCCGGGCGAGCCGATGGTATTGTTCGCGGTGTCTGCCGCGGCGAACTTCTCCGCGACACGGCTCACGTATTTCATCTGCTCGTAGCCGAGGAATTTGTCCTTTGCGACCGCAGGCGGGTTGTCGCGGTCGCCCGGCTGCTGGGTCACGATGTCCATCTGGGAATTCAGGTCGATGCCGCCGTCGAGCTTCATGAGGATGTTTTCGGCCGAGCCGTCCGCGCGGGCGATGAAGGTCAGGTTGGAGGATTGCGTCACGCGGGGAATGGCCAGGCTGTAGCTGTAGTCTGAGGAGTCTCCATCGGCGAGGCCGTAGGGATTAAAGGCCGGATCGCCGTCGCGCCCGTCCGTGCGCGTCACGGTCACGCTTCCGGCCAGCTCGCCGTTTTCGACGATCTGGATGGGCTGGACTTCCTCGGTCAGCCCTTCACCCCAAGCCAGCGGCATCGCCGGGTTGCGCCAGGAGAAGGCGTAGTATTTACCGGGGGCGACGTAGATCGGGGTGTCATCCATGTTGCGAAGCTTGCCGCCGCTGACCTTCACCTTGAACGGCCCGTCGTGATAGGAATAGTTGAAGAGGCGCGCGCCTTCGGGGAAGACAGCATCGACATCCTTGGAGGGCCATTCCGCCAGGTAGTTCTTGGCCATCATGAAGATCAGGGTCACGCCGTGGCCGTTGAGGCCGCCGTCGGTGGCGTCCGGATCGTAGCGCACCCAGGAGGTGAAGTCCCATGCGCTCCAGCGGCTGCTCTGGTAGCCCCAGGCGAAGTGGCGGTTGATGTCGAGCAGGTTCGGGAGGTAGCTCTGACCGAACTCGCCGAGGAACGGGATTTCCGCCGGTTTCGGGAACCAATCCGGCGATCCACTCTGGTTGTAGCCGTCGGTGTAGACGATGGGCAGCCCCTCGCGCTCGAGGAGAACGGCGTGCGCCTGCTCGCGGTCCCCGTCCCAGAGGTAGTTGTTGTCATGGCTCATGACGTAGTGCATGGACTGGTTGGGATTGATCACGGCGTAGGACGGGTCGTCCATGCCGCCGAGGTTGACACCGACGTTGCCCTTGACCGCGTTGAGGAAGTCGTCGTTGGCGATCCGCATGCCCGCATCCACATAATACATCTTCCACGGAGGATCGCCGAGATGTTCGCCGTAGAGGAGAGCGTCGTCGCGCGGCTGCTCGTTGTTGAAGACGGTGTCGCGATGGTTGCCCCAGTCACTGAATCCGCGCGTGATGTTGAACTGCTCCTGCACCTGTCCGCCATAGCCCCAGTTGGAGTCATCCTTCGGGCTGTCCATCTTGCCGAAGAAATACGAGGGCACGTGCTTCACCGCATCGAGACGGTAGCCGTCCACGTGGGCCTTGTCGGTGAACCACCGGATGGCGCGATAGAGCAGACTGTTGACGTCCTCGGCAACGGGGTTACCCATGTCGTAGCGGCCGTTGCCATAGCCCCAGGCGGCAGTTTGGTGATCCGGCCGGCCGGGGTCGATTCCGGTGTCGGTGAACGGCTCGCTGGCTTCGCCGGCGTCGTGCTGCCCGTTGGGGGTCGTGTCGGTCCAATCGAAGCGCCCGTTGGCATTCGTATCCTCGTAGGGCTCCTTGTTCGCGAAGGTGAAGACGCTCGAGGTGATGCCGCCGTTGACCACTTCAATCGGCAGGTCGGTGTCGAGGTAGTACTCGGGGTGGTCCGGATGGCGGACACCGGACCACTTCGGGTAGTCGTCGCCTTCGCTCCATCCGAAGCTGTCGTTGGGAGTCTCCTGCGCGATGTCCTGACCGAACGGATTGCGGTTCAGCACCTGCCACTCGTCCGACCAGTCGGGCCAGCCGTAGTTTTCATAGGTGGTATCGGAGGTCCGCTTGAGGTGAAAATCCTCCGGCACAAATCCGTTGGGCTGGAGCGTGCCCGGGGCGCCAGACGACATCGGTCCGCCGTTGTGCGCCATGACATTGTCGAAATAGACGCGCAGCCCGAACCGGTGCGCCACTTTGACGAGCTGGAGCAGTTCTGTTTCCGTGCCGTATTTGGTGGTGATGGTCCCGTTCTGATCCTTGCTTCCCAAGTCAAAGCGGTCGTAGCTGTCAAACCCGACGGACAGCCCGCCCCCCGCCTTGAAGGGCGGCGGCAGCCACAGCGCGGTGTATCCGGCTTCGGCCAGCTCGGGAATCCGGCGCGTCAGCTCTGGCCAGGAGGTGTTGAAATACTGGAGGATGACTTCGCCAGCGAAGCCGCGGCCCGCCGACCCCACAAGCAGGAACAAAGCGACTAAAACCCACCTTCTGAAACACCTGTTCATCGTTTGCCTCATCCTTCTCCTTGGACTCCGGTTCCGCTCTTGATCATCGCCAGATTCTCTGCACCTCAACCGGCCCGCATGGAACCGGAAGAACGCGAAGGGATCTGGGTCCACTCAACGCTACACTGAAAGCATGCCACGGGCGCGGGGCGCAGGACAGATAAAACGCTCCACTAAATCGTTTTTTGTCAAGGGGTCCCCTGTACTCCCATGATTCGGAACATCCCGTGAATCCTTTCAAAAACAGATTTATGGATTCAGATGATCGGATGGGGTCACGGGGAGTTGCACCCCGTGACCCTTCCACACCACCGGA
>CAZGMQ010000082.1:0-14020 GCA_964526745.1 uncultured Verrucomicrobiota bacterium | reverse complement strand
GTGATAATCGGTTGCAACACAAAATACTTTTGTCGGTGGCGCCATACCATGGAAAGGTTTCAACCCATCGGCTGACGAAGGATGGTTTTCAACCGTTCCGGGGCCGTCCGCCGCATGTCGCTGAGATAGATTTCGTGGTGTTTGCCCCGCAGCGGATGGCCGCTGTCCTGGATGTAGACGTGTACCTTTTCGATAGTCGGGCCTTCTTCACTAAAGGGCCCGATGTGCAGAATCTGGGCGGAGGGGCCTTCCTTGAACGTCTCAAAGCGGACCAAGGGGAGGGCTGGCGGATCCTTCTTTTTGGCGACCTCGGCGATCGCCAGTTCGACCATGTCGCCGGTGATCCACTCCGGTTGCATGATCATCAGCGTCCACTTCCAGTCGTCGCGTTTACCGGAAGTGAAGGCCGTCATATCATCGGCCCACCAGAGGCCTTCGAGCGGCATGACGCCGTAGTCGATGCCGATGCCGCCGCGCTTGACCCTGAACTTCAGCGTATAGGCGAGGGGATACAGGGCCTCGATGGCTTCGCTGAAGGATTTCGATTTTCCGGGGTCGCCGATGCCATTCACCATCAGGAAGTTCATCGCGGGTACATCGACGGCGACCACTTTCTTCGCGTTGGGGCCGTAGAGATGTTTCAGATGCTTTTTCAGATCGATCTTGTCCATGGGGATACGCTAGGTGGCGGTGGAGCTAAGGGTCAAGGGGAAAGCCGTCCGGGGCTTTATGAAATATTCATAAACCGAGGCTTTTGCTTTTACTGGAATTGGCCTACTCTCAAACAAGCAAAGGGCGTGACATCAGATCAAGCCCATAGGAGGTTGCTGAAATGAAAAAGAGTCTGATTCTGTTCGTCGTGTTCCTGATGGGTGCGGGTGGGGTTGGAGCCGCTACGTTTACGGTAAGCAGTTCGGCCGATTCAGGACCCAATACACTGCGCCAGTCGATTCTGGATGCCAACAGTGCGACGCCGCCGAACGAGATTGTGTTCACGATCGGCTCGCCCTATATCATTTCGTTAAGTTCCGCTCTGCCGACGATCACCAATCAGGTGGACATCAATGCGGCGATCGGATTTCCGGACCCGACAGTTTCGCTGGAGGGTTCCTCGGCAGGCGCTGGCGTTTCGGGGCTGCACATTCAGAATACCGCTGAGTGCGTCATCCAGGGGCTGCGTATCTACAGTTTTACGGCGAACGGGGTGTATCTTGACTCCGCAGACAGCAACACCGTCCAGCGCTGTACCCTCTACAGCAATGATTATGGCGTGATTATCTTGTCCGGTCTCCACAATCTGATCGGTGGTGATGCGGCGGCGAAGAAAAATACGATTTCGGCGAATGCGGCATCCGGGGTGCGGATAACGGGAAACAGCGTGAGCAATCAGATCAGCGGGAATTACATCGGTACCGATGAGGAAGGGACAAATGCCTGGCCGAACATCTCCGCTGGCGTAGAGCTATACTCCGGAAGCCATACCCTGGTGGGCGGGCAGAATACCGTGCCGGGAACTCTGTTCCCCGGCAATCTTATTTCGGGAAATGGGCGGTACGGGATCAATATCTATTCCCATGGGGACGGGCAAAATCAGATTCAGGGGAATCTGATCGGTACGGATTATCTGGGCCAGTCGGCCTTGCCTAATGATCACTATGGCATTTACTGTGCGGGTTCCTCCAATGTGATGGGGGGGCCGCTGGTTTCCATGAGGAACACCGTGTCCGGGAATGGCCAGAATGGAATCAGTCTCGTCACTACGCTTTGCTACAGCAATGGGGTGATCGGGAATTTTATTGGAACGGACAACGGTGGAATCCGGGCTGTTCCGAATGGGGACGATGGCATTCTGGTGACGGATGCACCGAACAACCGGATTGGGGGGCCGGGGGCGGAAGGGAATCTGCTGTCCGGCAACACGGGTTTCGGCCTGCGAATTCTCGGATTCGCGGGTTCTTACGGGGCGACCGGCACTGTGGTGCAGGGCAACTTCATCGGGACGGACGTGACGGGGCTGTTGCCGGTGCCAAACCAGGGGCAGGCGGGGCTGAAAATCCAGTGTTCTGACACGCTCGTGGGCGGGCCGAATGCGGGGAATGTCATTGCCGGGAATACCGGGTATGGCGTGAGGGTCGAGGACGAGGGACGGAATACTCGTTTTCTCGGCAACTGGATTGGTCCCTATGACGCCTCTCTATCGGCGCTCAGCAACGGATTGGGCGGTATCTTGTTCTCTGGAGTGGGCGAAGGGCAGATCGGGGGGACCAACCTGCTCGACCGGAATATTATCTCAGGAAACGGAGGAAGCGGAATCTATCTCTCTGGCTCCAATTGCGTGCAGATGACGATTGCCGGTAATATCATTGGTCTGGACAGTACAGGGACCGAGGATGTGGGAAACAGCCAGAGCGGAATCCGGATCCAGTACTCTCAGTCAAATCAGATCGGAGTGGCGGCGAGCGGAGGGCAGAATCTCATTTCCGGCAATGCCCAGTACGGCATCGAAATACAAGGGAATGCCAATACGATCTACAACAACTTCATTGGCCCCGATGCCACCGGTGCGGCGGCGGTCGGCAATGACTGGAGCGGCATCTATGTTTACAATAGCCGGGGTTGCCGGATTGGCGGATATGACTCCATGGAGGGGAATCTGATTTCGGGTAACGCACAGGAGGGCGTGCTGATGGATGGGGCCACCAGCACCAGCAATGGACTGCAGGGAAACTGGATCGGGTGTGACATTAATCAAACCAACGCGCTCGGAAACGGCACCTACGGCATACGCTTCGGGGGCGGCGCCAACAGCAATATGGTGGGCGGCGGCAGCGGATCGGACGGGAATCTGATTTCCTTCAATGGTCAGGATGGTCTGTATGTCGACAGTGCTTCGCACGGAATCGCCATCGTCGGAAACAGCTTCTATTTCAATGGTCAGTTGGGCATCGACCTCTATCCAGGAGGGGCAACATTGAACGATCCGCTGGATGCCGACAGTGGGGCAAACGGTCTGCAGAACTTTCCGGTTCTGACTTCGGTCACCAACAACGGCACGGCGGTTCTCGTCTCCGGCTATCTGGAGTCGGAGCCCAGCAAGGAATACTGGGTGGAGTTTTTCTATAACCGAAGCTGTGATCCCAGTGGCTATGGTGAGGGTGAATATGTGATGGGCCGGGTTACCAATATGATGACCGATGCGTCCGGCATGGTTGGCTTCACCAATCTGGCTATCGTTCTGCATGATCCGCCGCCGGATTTTCTTACAGCCACGGCATCGGACCTGGAGCAGTGGAACACGTCGGAATTCTCCCCCTTCATTCTGCTGGACAGCGATGGCGACGGAATGGGGGATGGGTATGAAGACGAATATTTTGGGGGCTATCAGTCCGGGAATCCTCTGGGGGATCTGGATACGGACGGCGCCAGCAACCGGGATGAGTTCGATGCCGACACGGATCCCTCTTCCTCCAACTCCATTTTCCGGATTGCGGGGATGAGCAATCTGCCCACCGAAACCCTGGTGGGTGTGGAGTCTTCTGGGAGTCGCCAATATGCCATGCAACGACGGGAAGCCATGGATGACAGCCTGACCTGGACCAATCTGTCCGCTACCTGGGAGGATGGAACGGGAGGCGTCCTGATCTTCACTCATGGCACGGTATATACGACCCAGTTTTATCGGGCCAAGGCGCGCATCCCCGAAATCCCCTGATTCATATCGGGCGGGTTTTGGATTGTCGGTGAGGGAGGGAGAAGACTAGTCTCTTTCCTGTTATGAGCATTCGTTACATCATTCCCCTTCTGCGGCTTCGGTTTATTCCGATGACGCTGATGCTGTTTTTCTTTGGAGTGGTGATGGCGACGGGGCAGCTCAATCCGATGGCCTGGCCGGAGCTGTGGGGGCGTTGCGGGCTGGGCGCGCTGGCGCTTTGTTTATGGGCGGGAACCATCTATTTGCTGAATGATGCCGTGGATGTGGAGGATGATCGGACCAATCCACGCCGCCAGGAGTCGCCATTGGTGAAGGGGCTCATCCAACCACGAGAAGTCTTCCTCTGGAGCCTTCTCCTGCAGGCGGCCGCCTTGCTTCTCGCGTTTTTTGTTTCCCGGGATTTTTTCCTGAATCTGTGCCTGCTGGCTGTATTGGGGGGAATCTATTCCATTCCCCCGATCCGATGCAAGGGGCGACCGGGTTGGGATGTTTTGATCCAGGCGGTCCCCTTCGGATTTTTGATTCCACTGTCCGGCTGGAGCGTGGTTCGCTCTCTGGATGGCAGTCCCTGGTGGCTGTATGTGCATCTGGTGCTGGGGTGGATTGCGTTGATGCTTCTGGTGCTGCTGTATGATCTGCCGACGGACCGAGCTCGGGGAATTCGGACGACAGCCGTCGTGCTCGGCCTGCGGGGTACGTTGCGAGCGTTTGTGATTCTGATGGGGCTTTCTTTGTTCATGCTGCCGGTGTTCGCCGCAACTGAATATCTGATCACTCCGAGGTTCCTGTCTTATTCGTTTCCGCTTGCGACAATCCTCATGCTGTTTCTGCCGGGGGCCTGGCGCCGGCGGACGGATCCGGCGGCACTGAAACGCTATATCTATCGGTGTGCATATCTGGGGATACTGCCGTATATCCTCTGGTTCCTCGTGCTGGGCGGCGTGCTGCCTGGCTAGATGGGGATTACTGAATCGCCCAGAATACACCGAGCAGCGTCAGGCAACTGATCAGGCTGGCTGCGAGAAGCAGGGTGGAGGCCAGAGCGGCATCGCCTCCATAGCGCCGCAGGAAGACGGCACCCAGCACCGCTGGCGGCATCGCAGCGAGCAGGACCAGAATCTCTTTCCAGAGCTCCGGAAATCCAAGCTGAGTCGAAATGAATCCGGCCAGCAGTGGTTTGAGAATGAGTTTCAGCAGTACGACCACAGCCAGCGCCAGCAGCACCTTCCGCAGATGGATCGGTTTGAACATCAGTCCGACCGATAGAATGGCCAGAGGTGTCAGCGCGGCGGTGAGGACATGACAGAGCTGAAAGACGGGGGCGAGAAAGACGTTTTCTTCACCGGGCAGCCGAAACTTGCTCCACAACAGGCCGAGAATCAGTGCAAAAAAGACGGGGGACTTAAAGAAGGCCAGAGATGCTTTCCATTTCAGCTCTTCGCCGCCCTTCCCCGAACCAAAATAGGCGGCGAGAATCGGGCCCAGGATGAAGATGGGATAGCCCACGCCGATTTCGGAGATCAGGACAGCCTCGCTCATAGCCGCCGGGGTACTGGGAAACATCTGCATGATGATGGAGTAGCCGAGGAAGGTGGACGAGCCGAAGGCGGAGCAGAAGACGATGGCGCCCTGCTGGGCCTTATTGAATTTTAAGGCGATGCTGAGCCCCCAGGCCAGTGCAATACAGGTTAGCTCGAGGCCGAGCATGACGCCGGCGGGCTTCATCTGGCTCAGGTGAATGGTTTGTGTCGCGAGACCGGCAAAGACGACGGCAGGCAGGCACAGATCGGTCACGATCCGTGCCAGCGTCATGGAGTGTTCTTCCTTGAGCGTTCCTTTCCAGCGCAACCAGACGGCCAGCGCATAGAGCGCTACGATGACGAGGATGGTGTTGACCAGATGTTGGAACGCATCCATGGACGCTTCTCTCAGGATTCTTCTCTGGCGAGTTCCTTAACGGCTTCACAATGCGCGGCATCTCCGATCGGCCCCGTCCGCTGATCGAGCTCCTCAAGCCGGTCCACCCGGCCGTAGGCGACGAGAATATCGCCGTGCCGGATGACATCCGTGGCGCGGGGGGCGCCAACATATTTTCCATCTTCCCGCTGGATGCCCAGCACTAGAATGCCTTCGTGGGGAAGGGCGGCTTCTTCCAGACTTTTCCCATCGATCCAGTCGCCCTGCTGGATCACCATCTCATTCACGGCATATCCGTTCTGGAGTTGAAGCAGGGAGATATAGTCGCGGACCTCCAGATCGGTCCATCGCTTCAGTATTTTGGCAAGAATCTTGTTGAGATGCTTCTCGATCCACTGGCTCCGGGCGGCATAAATCAAGGCACCGAGGCCTACCACCATCAGGAGGACGGGGTTCCACCAGTGCTCCGCCTGCGCGGTCGTGATCATGGAGACCGCCAGGGTGGCAATCATCGTGGGAATCCCGATGTTGCCGATCAGCATAATCACCATGATGATCTGCCGTCGCACTGGATGGTTGACGATGATTTCCGACTCGCTTGTGGTGAAGCCGACACCGGTCAGCGCGGACCGCGCCTGGAAGCGGGCGGATTCCCGTGACATACCCGTCAGGGTCAGGGCCATCGCGGCCAGACGGGTTACGATCAGCGAAATGGACAGAACGGCCAGAAAGGAAATAATGGGGAAAATCATAAGGAACTTTCAGGAATTCGGATGGTGAGGTTGGCCTGAGACTGGCACTGCATGGCCGTGCCGTCACGGACGACGACCGTGAGCGTATGGTAACCGGGGGCCAGCGAGGACAGGTTCACGGGATAGGGAATCTCATAGGATCGGGCATCTCCAAGGTGGAGGGAGGCCGCCGCCCGGCCGATGCCGTCCTCGCCGACACGAAGGTGGTCCGTCCCGGCATGCGCACCGATATAGAGGGCCTTGGCGAATCCCTTCTCGGAGCCGACCGAGAAGCTCAGGGGTTGCTTGTCGTCATCGAGCGGGGATGGGACGGAGATCTCCAGGCGGTCCGACCGGGTCGAAGCGGTGAAGTCTCCGCGTCCCTTGGAGTTGATGGCCCACGCCAATCCCGCCGCGGCGGCGGCGAGATCCTCGCCGGGGGCTACGGTATATTCAAACCGATGCGGTCCGATCTGGGCGAACAAATTATTGCCGACCGGTGCGAACGGGCGGACGATGGGGGCGGAGTGGCGGCCGTCGATATAGAGGTCGATAAAGACTGGGGGTGCCCCTTTTTCGTGGGCGTTGACTGCGAGCTGAAGGGTGATGTCGCCGCTCAACTCGGCATTGCGTGCCGGCGACTTGATCTGCACGGACGGGGGGGCGGCAAAAGGCGCGGCCAGCGGATCGCCGACCCAGAGGCCCTGGTAGGGATTGCGGACCGACATGGCCAGCGCTTCTCCCAGACTGAAGCCGCGGATCACCCAGAAGAACAGCATCGGATCTGGAAATTTCACATTGAAGGCACAGGGTTCCGCCACGGTGCCGTAGGAGGCCGTGGCCCCGAGCTTCATCCAGTCCCAGACACTGCTTTGGCCCAGACAGGGGTCAGGGATCATGCCGGCGCAAGAGGTCAGGTGGTCGCCGATGGCGCCGGGGGCGAAGGCGGCTTCCACGAGATTGGTGGGGAGATAGGCGCGTCCGGTGAGATAGCCGAGGATGGGGCGTTCCGGGATGCGGCCGCCGGTGGGATTCACCTCGAGCCGGTCGCTCAGTCCCATCAGATCGAAGTGGCGGGCCACGACCGGATAGGTGCGGTGACGGATGTTGCGGGCGGCATCGGCGGAGCCGTAGAGGCAGAAGACCCCGTTGGGGAAGGCGGCGATCGAGGCCACGCCGCGATCGACCACCTGCTTGGCCGTCTCGAGGGTCTCGGCGGTGAGGAGGAAGGGGATGGGGGCGTGCATCTGATTCCATCCGGCGGTGGAGGAGTAGGCCGTTTCCGCGGCGTAGTATTGATTGACGGAGTTGGAGGCAATGTTGCACTGCGGTGCTTTGGGATCAATGGGTTTGAATCCATAAAAAAGAGCGGCGGTGAGGCTGTTCCCGCCGGCGATGCGCGAAGGGGCATTCATGCATAGAACGATGAAGTGGATCTGCCCATCGAGTTTCTGCCTGGCGATGTGCTCTGCAATCGGCTTGCGGATATCGCTTTCAAAGGCGCTGAGCGTGATTGTGGGGAAAGGGGTGTCCACCTGGATGCTGCACAGGTGCGAGGCGGGGATGCCGTGCTGTTCGACATAGTAGGCCCCGAGCGCGCGGGAATCGCGGCTGGCACGGTTTACCACGACCAGGGTGTTCATCGGTCCGGCCCCGCCCTGCACGAGGGCCGGCAGGAGACAGAGCGCCAGGATCACAAAACGAAGATATCGATTCATCATGATGGCGATTCTTGCGGATGGGCGTCGAAAGTGCAAGCCAGCACCCGCGGGAGTCGCTGCCGGGAAAATGCGGGATACCGCTTTCTCGCGATTGACATCCTGTGTGCAGATCTACAAAATGTCTTTGATTCGCGAGCATAAAGAAAACCAACTCTGAGTCTGTAAGGAGGCCCTGTGAAGTATCTCATCGTATTGATTCTGTTCCTGTCGTTGTCTGTTGCGGTCTGGGGGGCTCCAGTCGAAGCGGGTGCCGGGAATGAGTTGCGGACCTATGCGGTTTATCTTTGGCCCCAGGCGGATCAGCCGTGGCAGGAAGCCATCGGCGGCGAAGTCCAATGGGCGCATTGGCTCAATCCCAATTTTGGTGTGGCGGCGGCGTTGGGCGTGCAACGGTGGCGAGCGAATTATGAGGGGGATGACACCTATACAGACCCCACCTCTGGCTACCCCATCCCGATGCATCACAAGGTGTCCGGCTATGGCCTCAATATTCCGATGGGGGGATCGGTGCTGGGTCGACTGCCACTGGGACCGTTGTCTCTGACCGGCGAACTGGGGCTCCGTTTTGTTCCGGTCGTCTCCGAGGTCAAGTATACGGTGACCATGCCCAATCCATTGAATCCGATGGAGCAGGTGACCCTCGAGCAGGACGTCAAGATCCGCCCGCCCATCATTGCGGTGGCCGGTGTCGATCTCGAATATCCGCTCAACGACATGTATGCCCTCTATATCGGCGGCGGCTATCAGTATGATCTGCTCCAGCCCGAAATCGAAATCGATCTTCTGGGGAGTACCCGAACGGAATCCAATCAGATGAAGGCCTGGTTCGCCCGGGTCGGTTGCACCTATCGATTTTGACCGGCGGGTCAGAGGGATCGAAGAAAGAGGCCGCCGTGGGCGGCCTCTTTGGCTTGGGCGCGTTTGCTTGCGGCATGAAGACGGGGTAGACTGATCTCTCGAACGAGAGAACAGGAGGTATGGGTATGACAACACGTAAGACGGGTTCGAAGAAGAAGGTCCCGCTGCAGCGGAACTGGTCCAAAGCGGTGACGGATGGGGTGGAGCGCGCGGCCAGTCGAGCCATGCTGCATGCCGTTGGGTTTTCCTCAGCTGACTTCAAGAAGTCGCAGGTGGGGGTGGCGTCGACCTGGAGCCAGGTGACCCCCTGCAATATGCACATTGACCGCCTCGCACGCCGTGCAGCGGAAGGCGTTGAGCGCGCCGGTGGGAAGCCGGTGATTTTCAATACCATCACGATTTCCGATGGTATTTCGATGGGCACACAGGGGATGCGCTACTCGCTGGTTTCGCGCGAGATCATTGCTGACTCCATCGAAGCCGTGGCCGCCTGCGAGGCCTTCGACGGCCTGGTTGCCATCGGCGGCTGTGACAAGAACATGCCTGCCTGCCTGATGGCGATGGCACGGCTGGACCGACCGGCGGTCTTCGTCTATGGCGGCACGATCCTGCCCGGCAGGCATCGCGGCTGCAATGTGGACATCGTGAGCGTCTTTGAAGCGGTCGGCCGCCGCTCCCGAGGAGAGATTTCTGCGAAAGAACTGGCTGCAATTGAGGCCTGCGCGATTCCCGGTGCCGGATCCTGCGGTGGCATGTACACAGCCAATACCATGGCCTCCGCCATTGAAGCCCTCGGGATGAGTCTGACCAACAGCGGCGCGCAGACCGCCATCTCCGCTGCCAAGACCCGCGACTGCCGTGAAGCGGGTGCCGCCGTTCTGAATTTGCTGAAGAAAGGAATTCGCCCCTCCGATATTCTGACGCGCGAGTCCTTCCTGAATGCCATTGCTCTAGTTACTGCTCTCGGCGGTTCCACGAATGCTGTGTTGCATCTCTTAGGCATCGCTCATGCGGCGAATGTCAAACTGGCACTGGACGACTTCACCCGCATCGGACGGAAGACTCCTGTGCTGGCGGACCTGAAACCCAGCGGGAAACACGTCATGGCCGAACTGGTTCGCATTGGCGGAACGGCTCCATTGATGAAACTCTTGATCGAAGAAGGATTGATGAATGGCGATACGCTGACCGTCACCGGAAAAACCTTGCGCCAGAACCTGCGCAGCATCCGTCCGTATCCCGCGAAGCAGACGATCATTCGCCCGCTGTCCGACCCGATCAAGAAGGATGGTCACCTCGTTATCCTGCGAGGCAATCTAGCCCCCGAGGGCGCCGTGGCGAAGATTTCCGGTCACGAAGGACTGCAGTTCAAAGGGAAGGCCCTCGTCTTCGAGTCCGAAGAAACCGCTCTAGCGGCCATTCTCAAGGGCCGAGTAAAAAAGGGCCATGTCGTGGTCATCCGGAACGAAGGTCCGCGGGGCGGCCCCGGCATGCGCGAAATGCTGTCGCCCACCTCCGCCATCATGGGCAAGGGACTCGGGCGCGATGTGGCTCTCATCACGGATGGTCGGTTCTCCGGCGGCAGTCATGGATTTGTTGTCGGACATGTGGCGCCGGAAGCCGCAGTAGGCGGCCCTATCGCGCTGGTGAAGAATGGCGATATGATCGCCATCGATGCCGAAGCCCGGACCATCGCATTGAAAGTCACGGCCACTGAACTCAAGAAGCGCCGTGCGAAATGGAAGGCACCGAAGCCCAAAGAAAAACGCGGTGTTCTCGCCAAGTATGCGCGCCAGGTCGGCAGCGCCTCTTTCGGCGCGGTGACGGACGCGGAATAGATTCCGGGCAAATTGTTCCACGATATGGAAACATATTTTCCATAGTATGGAAAACGCGCGAACAGATTTTCCAACCCATGGGAAAAGTGTAAGCCCTCGTGAGCGCGGCGGGGGTTAGGGGGTGCCGGTGAGTCGGTTATAGAGATCGAGATAGCGCAGGGCAATGGCATCCCAGTTGAAGTCGCGGGCGCAGCGGTCGCGCAGGGCGGAAACGGAGGGGCCTGGGCCGTCACGGAGAAACTGCTGAAGCTTGGCGGCGAGATCGGCGGCATCCGCATTCCGGAAGAGCCAGGGATAGTCCGTGCCGGTGACTTCGGTGTTCTCGGCGATGTCGGACGCCAGCACCGGGACCCCGCACGAAATCACTTCGAGGAGCATCATGCTCATCGCTTCAATTTCGGAGGGGAATACAAAGAGACGGCAGCCGGCGACGAGTTCAAAGAGTTCGGCCTGCGACAGCAGGTGCGGCAGCAGAACTAGGTTAGGGTGGGCTTCGCATCGTTCGATCAACTGTTTGGAATAGTCCTGGTTGTGGCCTTCGAAGCCGCCGACGACGAGGAGCGGGATGTCCATTTTCAACCGGTCGCAGGCATCGAGCAGATGGTGGAGGCCTTTGGTGGGGTCCATACGGCCCGCCGCGAACATCAGGTAAGCACCGGGTTCGAGACCCAGCGTCTGCAGGAGTTCGTTTTTTGCGATCTCCGGATCGGGGTTCACGCCGTTGGGGATAAATTCGATGGGGGTGCTGCAGCGGGCTTGGACCTCGGCGACCTTGGCGCGGGCCACGGTGGTCAGGGCCGAGCAGGCGTGAATGAATGAGAATTCAGAGAAGCGGAGGAAGGCTTTGGCAAACCGGCTCCACTTGGCCCTCTCGTAGGGGTTGCCATGAAAGGTGCCGAGAATGGGCATGATCGGACAGAAGATCCGGAGGATCCAGGCGAAGGGGCCGAAAGCGGAATCATGGGTGTGCGCCAGATCGGGGCGCAGGGCAAAAGCGCAGTGGAGGGCGCTGGAGAGGAAGAAGGTGGTGGCCTTGCTGTGCTTCCCGCCCATGGCGCGGATGGGGATCACATGGATGTTCGGCGCATAGTCGAAGGGGCGGGGCTGGTCCGGGGTGCGCACCACATAGATGTGATAGTGGTTCCCATCATCGGTCGGCAGATGCTGGAGAATATTTTCGGCAACGCGGTCGGCGCCGGCGAATGCGGGGAGAGATTTACTTCCTAGAACGGCAATTTTCATAAAGGGGATCGTCGGGGTTATTTGTTCACGACATTATTATACGCGCCGTAGGGCTTTTCACTCTTTTTCTGAACCGTCGGCTGAAAAGTCTTCCCGAGCCAGGGAATTCGCGGTGGGGCTACAGGCGTATCGGCGATATCCGAAAAGTCGACCCTCGAATCAAAATCGACCGGGCGGCCGACCCTTACGCGCAGTTTGTTCGCGAGAATCCATTTGAGCGGGCCCCACTTTGGGAGGCGCGAAACGTGCGGACTCCGGAGGGCGGTCTCCGCCGATGCGTCCATCCAGCAATTCTGTGTGCAGTGCGCGACCTGAGTGCGGGCAGCCTGCAGGTCGGAACTGCGAAGGATCTCTTTCCAGGTTTGTGTGGTGAGATCGCCAATTTCCAGGTCAGGCCGCACATTGCAGGCATAGACCCCTCCCCAGGGATCTACGAATAGGAAGTCGCGTCCGGCGGAGCAGGGGATCAGCCGGGGCTGACCCAGGATCTTTTTCATCAGTCCCAGGTTGAGGGCCGCTCGGAACCAGTTTTTGGGTCGGCTGGATTTAAGCAGTTCGGTGATCAGCGGTTGGATCGCACGGGCGATGCGGATGCGGTTGGTGGGCTGGTTGTCGATTTTGTGGAACTGGAATCCGTTGTGCAGAGCGGATGTCGCCATCTCGCCACTGAAGGATTCACAGAGATGATAGAGGTCGAGCAGCTGATCGCAGTTTTCGTCCTGGATGGTGGTCTCAAAGCCGAGATCTTTGCCCCCGGCCTCCATCAGCCGCTTCATGGTTTTGATTTTGCGGTCAAATCCCATTTTTTCGCCGCGGATGCTGTCGTTGCGGATTTCGATGCCGTCGAGCGAGATGCGGACCTTCACATCTGGATGCTTCTGGATCATGCGTTCCAGTTTGTCGCCCTGGAGCCCATTGGTCGTAATTTTGAGCTGCTTGGCCTTGGGGTGGAGAAGGTCGACAATTTCTTCCAGGTCCTCTCGAAGGGTCGGCTCACCGCCGGTCAGATTCAGGAAATCGAAGCCCTTCGGCAGTTTCGAGAGGGTTTTGAGGGTGATTTCCTCCTCCGGGAGGGTGGGGTGCTGCCAGATGTGGCACATGGAGCAGCGCGACTGGCACCGATAGGTCAAAATGATCGAAAGTTCCATTGCGGCGAAGAGTAGCCCAGGGCCGCGGCGGCGGCAATTCCGAATTGAGTCCTTATATATGGAAGAGAAGAAGTCAGTATTCAGGGGTCAGAAACCAGGAGGGGAGTTGGAGAAGGATTTTCACGACAAAAGGCGCGAGAATAGACGAGTGCAGAGGCTGAACAGCGCGAATGAAGCGCCAAATGGACTGAAAAATAGGAAAATCCCCCCCCAAAAGAACGAATTTCAAGATTTTGACGGGATGAACGGGAGGAGACAGGATTAGGGTCATTTTTAAGGGAAATGGCCCGAATTTTCATTCCGGCAGCCCTTTCAGGGCTAGTGGGAGGCCAACAAAATGACTGTATTGGAATGGATTTTCGGTTCCAATGGCAAATTTCAAACCCGATTGTCGTTCATCCAGTCTGCCCTGTTGATCCTGTCCACAACGCACATTTTCCTTTCTGCCGCAATAAAACGCAGGGAGGGGATTGACTTTTCAGGGAGGGCTGGGTATGGTGCGCGGGTTTTTGAGAGGACTACTGTCCCGTTTCGGGGCGGCCTCTCCTTTGTTCTTTGTCACGGTCGGGCATGACGCCTTCGGGGCTGTCGTTGCGCGACTGCGGAGTGCCATCGAAGTCGCATTGCCCGATGGTGTAATGGTAGCACACGGCCCTTTGGAGGCCAGAGTCAAGGTTCAAATCCTTGTCGGGCAACCAATTCACCAGCCGGATAGTGAAAAACAGAAAAATAGAAACGATATGGAAAACCACATCAAAATTTTTACGGGAAATGCGAATCGGCCGCTTGCGGAGAAGATTGCCGCGCGTGTTGGCGTTCCGTTGAGTGAGGCGAGCGTCATCCGGTATCCGGA
>CAZGMQ010000081.1:0-14134 GCA_964526745.1 uncultured Verrucomicrobiota bacterium | reverse complement strand
ATCGGCCCCCCGTTCACCGCCCCTTCGGTGTCATGCTTATTTGAGGCAACACGCCGGGACTAGATTAGCGAAGCCGGATATTCACCCGCTTCGACCAGGGCGCGGATGGAGGCCTGGACGGTTTCCTTGTCGTCGCGATAGGTCACACCGAACCAGCGGGAGGCCGTATCCAGCACCGCCACGGTTCCCTGCTTCGACCGGATCAGCCCATCCACCACCGAGGGGATCGTGAATTCTGCCTTGGGGGCGGGTCCGCCCTCCACGCTCAGGAACGCTTCAAAGCCGGCGTTCAGGGCATCAAACACGCTGGGACGGAATCCCCAGCAGTTCATGGAGACGGGTTCTTCGCCGGTCAACTGCACGGCGGGGCCGCCATCGGGCTCATCCCACAGGCTGCCATCCTCATGACGCGTAATCTTCGTGCGCTCCTGAATACCGGTCAGCAACCGGTCTGATTCGCACAAGCATACCCCGCGGCTCACGCTCCCGTGCTCTGACAGGGTTTGTCCGAGACGGAAAGCGACCATGCAGTGATCTGTCGGCTTCGCGGGTGTCTCGAAAAAAGTTGCCAGCGAGCGGAAGGAATCTGCGCCGTAGAAATCATCGGCATTGATTGCGGCAAAGGGGCCGTCGATTTCATGTCGCCCGGCGCGGATGGCGTGAGCCGTCCCCCACGGCTTGGCGCGGTCGGCAGGCACAGTGAATCCTTCCGGTACATCGGTCAGATCCTGGAAGGCGAGGACACAGGGAATTCGCGATTCCCATTTCGCGACGATCACCTCACGGAAGGCTTCTTCGATATCGCGACGGATCACAAACACCACGCGGCCGAACCCGGCGCGGATTGCGTCGTGGATCGAATAGTCCAGGACGGTTTCGCCCGAAGGCCCCACGGCATCCATCTGCTTGAGGCCGCCATAGCGACTTCCCATCCCGGCGGCGAGAATCAATAGAGTCGGCTGTTTCATGGCTCCACTATAGGGGGAGATTTCTTTGCAAGAAACTCTTTTCCTGCGGCTCCGCCGCGGGTATGCTCGCCGGGAAGTTAAATGAACCGGCCTTCCATACGGAAGGCCATGAAGGAGAACCTATGAAAAATGCGCTTCGACTGATTGCCGGCCTCTGCCTGCTTCTCACCTTTGTGGCCGCACCGGCCTTCGCACAAGGCCAGGGATCCAGCCAGCCCTGGGCCCTCTTCGAAAAAGAGTTGGGCCTGCAAACCACCTACTCTGTCGATATGGCGATCCAGTCGATGGGCACCTCGATGGACTCCCACATCGACCGCGATGGAAACAAGACGCGGACCGAGATGACCATGCCGATGATGAATCTCAAGATGGTCATGCTGGAGCTCCAACAAGACAGCAGCCCCATCTCCTACATGCTCTTCCCGGAAAAAAAGAAGTATGCGGTCAACGAAGTGCCGCCCGAAAGCGAAGAGCCGGAGAAGCCCGTCATTGAAGAACTCGGCACCGAGACATTTGAAGGCGTCGAATGCGTCAAAAGAAGTATGGTGATGAAGATGGGTCCCATGGAATCCGAGATGACCCTGCTGTTCTCGCCTGAGCAGAAAGACATGCCTGTCAAGATGACGGTGAAGTCCGAAATGTCCTCCGGACCCGGTCGACCGGCGATGCCGATCGAAACCGTGATTTTGTTCAAGAATTACAACTTCAGTACGCCGGATGCGGGCCTGTTTGACATTCCCTCCGACTATACCCAAGCCGCAAGCGTCCAGGAAATCATGATGGAATCCATGGGCGGCATGATGCAGCCTCCCACACAGTAAATCTTCGGCCTGCTTCACGCGGCAAGTCCGGCGCATCGGCGCGGGTCTTGCCGCTATTTTTTTGTACGGACGGTCAGCCTTCAAGATTCATCAACAGGGATGATAATCAGAACGGTCAGTAGACTTCGGGAACAAAGTGCTGAATCTTCAGCGGCGGGCGTTTGTAGCCACGACGGCGCTGACGCGGAGGCAGCTTGATCGGCGCGGGCGTCAGGTCTTTGTAGGGAATCTGATCGAGCAGATGATGAATGCAGTTGAGACGGGCTTGCTTCTTCTGATCCGCATCGACGACATGCCAGGGGGATTCCTCCGTGTCGCACACCGCAAACATCTTGTCCTTGGCTTTGGAGTAGTCCACCCAGCGCGACCGGGCCGATAAATCCATCGGACTCAGCTTCCAGCGCTTCATCGGATCATCGATCCGGGCCTTGAACCGCTTCTCCTGCTCATCATCAGAAACCGAGAACCAGTACTTAATGAGGATAATGCCGGAGCGCATCAGCATGTGCTCGAATTCCGGGCAGGCACGAAGGAAGTCCTTGTACTCGGCATCCGTGCAGAATCCCATGACCCGTTCCACCCCGCCCCTGTTGTACCAGCTGCGATCGAACAGGACCATTTCGCCGGCGGCCGGCAGCTGGTTCACATAGCGCTGGAAATACCACTGCGATTTTTCTTTGTCGGTCGGCGTGCCCAACGCAACGACACGGCAAATGCGAGGATTCAGACATTGGGTGATGCGTTTGATCACGCCGCCCTTCCCGGCGGCATCGCGGCCCTCAAACAGCACAACCACACGCAAGCCATTGGCCTTGATCCATTCCTGAAGCCGAACCAGCTCGAGCTGCAGCTTCGACAGCTCCTTGAAATACGTCTTCTTCTTGAGCTTGGGGCGCGAGGAGGCCTTGGCTTTGACGGCCCTGGATTTCTTTTGGACGGGGGTCTTCTTTTTCATGTCTTCATCCTCCTGCAGCCGCTGGAAAGATTCGCGCGGTTCAGCCTGTCGAGCATACGGCGGAACAAAGGATGGGAGAAGCCTAAAATCAGGTTTATTCGACCGCAATCTGGACACCATCGCTCAGACCGCGAGCCGTGCTGCAGACCACCTGATGCGACCCACGCTGCAGGTCCCAGAACAGGGGCTCCCCTTCGCGGGACTGCCCCACCGGGCGGTCATCGACAAACCAATGAAGAGCCTCGCCCTCCTGATCGCTGGCCGCTTCCAGCCGCAAGCGCTGTTGCAAGGATTCGCTGTCCGGCATCCAGTGATACACACTACCGCCGGCAGGCGACAGAATTTCCACGGATGCCGTTGCCGGTTCCGGCCGCGGGAAGGAGTTCTCCGGGCCCTTCACGCCGGGGCGGGCGGCATGGAGAGTGCATGGAGAGACACGGGACACCTGAGCCAGGCTCCAATCCTCGATGCGGTGGGGACAGCGAGCTCCCGGCGCGCAGCCGCTGACCGAACAGACTGTCCGCCGTACAATCCCGGCAGGCCGTGCAAACCAGGGTCCCTGATTGTCCGGAAGCAGTTGCCGAAACAGGTCCCATGCGATCGGAGTGGCCGCCCGGCTCCCCACCAGACCGTCGGAGGAGGATCCGTTTACGTTCCCGACCCAGACACCGATCACGACCTCCGGATTCCAGGCCACGGTCCAGGCATCGCGCAGCCCGGACGAAGTGCCCGTCTTCCAGGCCATCGGTGGCAACCGCACATCGGCGTTGTGGCCCGTCGTATCCATCGCCCGCTCCCCGCCGCTGAGCATGTCCGCCACCAGCCAGCAGGCCTCCGGTGAAAAAAGCCGCTTCCCGGCCGGAAGAGGATCGGACTCCAGCATCCGGACCGGCTGCCACTGCCCGCCTCGCGCCAGACAGGCGTAGGCATTGGCCAAATCCAGTAGACGGACTTCGGCATTGCCCAGCACCAGTCCCAACCCGTAATGAGCCGCCGGCTGATCGATGGTCGACAACCCGAGATCACACAAGGCGGCATGGAAGCGCGCCTGCCCCACCTGGCGCTCGACTTCGATCGCTGGCAGATTGAGCGACAGCACCAGGGCCTCGCGAGCACTCACGAGCCCTCGGAATTCCAGCGAGAAGTTATGTGGATCGAAATCGCGGAATCCGATCGGGAGATCGGGGAGCGCCGTGGCTGGAGTGATCAGTCCGCGGTCAAACGCCAGGGCGAAAGCGAAGGGCTTGAGCGTCGACCCGGCCGCCCGCGGTGCGATGGCCCCGTTGACCTGACCGGCATGCGGCGCGGCATAGTCCGGCGACCCCACCATCGCGCGAACCGCACCGGTCTTCACATCCAGCACCACGATGGCACCCCCATCGGAGTCGTTGGCATCCACATGGCGCCGCAAAACGGCTTCGGCCATTTGCTGCAGATCCCCATCGAGAGTGGTCTGCAGGTCAGATGATCCGGCCGTACGGGCAGGAACCCCAACCCAGTCGCAGAAATGCGGTGCCCGGAACGGATAGCCCCCGCGACGGGTGTGTATAGGCTGAGCCCAGGCCTCCTCCCGCTCACGGGCGGTGATGAATCCACAGGCCTCCATCCGCTCCAGCACATAGGCCTGGCGCTTCTTGGCTCGATCAAAATGCCGGTCCGGACGCAGCCGGGACGGGGATTGCGGCAGCCCCGCCAGCATCGCCGCCTCGGCCAGGCTCAGCTCGGCGCCGGCCTTACCGAAGTATCGGCGGGCGGCGGCCTCCAGTCCCACGATGTTGCCGCCGAACGGGGCCCGGTTCAGATACTGACGCAGAATCTCTTGCTTGCTGATCCGCTCTTCCATCTGCAGGGCCTGGAACGCTTCAATCCCCTTGGTCCACAGGGTTCGGGAACGTGGCTCCATCATCCGAATCACCTGGGTGGACAGCGTCGAAGCACCGGACACCCGATGCCCCCCCAGCACGTTCTGCGTTACGGCCCGAAGGATCGCCCACCCATCCACTCCGGGATGCGACCAGAATCGACGGTCCTCTGCCGCCACAATCGCCTTCGCGATCCAGTGGTCCGGCGCCGGACGATATCCCGGACGGCAATCCAGCCCATCCACTCCCAGGAACACGCGGAGGGGCGTGCCCTGCCGGTCGGTCAGCACCACAGAGGCCGGCAACCGTGCGAGCTTCTCATCAGGGAACGGTACCACCCGGAGCGCGATGAGGCCGGCGGCCACCAAAGCGGCCAAAGCCAGTGCCATACGCAGGATCCGAGATGGAAGCCGGTTGCTCACGGAATGACGGTCACCTGTCCGCCACCGCTGGCCCCACGAATTTCCGGTTCATACATGCCGGAGACCGTAACCGGAGGAAGCGTATAGATGCCGGGGGTCACGGCCCGCGCCGCATACAGGAAGACCGCCTTCTGCTGGATGCCACCCGTAAAGATCAGCATCCGGTCATCCCGCGCTTCACGGTGCCGGGCCTGACCCTTCGTCTTCTTTAGCCAGGGCAGCTGACGGGAGGTGGCCAGATTCGGATTCTCGATTTCCCATCCGGCCGGCAACAGGTCTTCGATCACCAGTTGATCCAGCACCAGCCCCTTTGTACCCACCGTCAGGCGGATGACAATCAGTTCGCCCTGTGGCAGAACGGATGGGTCCAGCGGCTGGCCCTCGATATCCAGAAACTCACGATGAATGGAGACGCCCTGCTCCACATCCGGCTCCGGTTCGGTGGAAACACCCTCTATCCGCGACCACAGGTAAAGATCACCCGGGCCCTCGTTCTTTACCGTGACAGCACCGGCCGTCTCAGGATCGAGATCCCACTCCACCGGTTCAGAATCGCTAAATGGCAGGCGCGTTCCATCCGGCAACAGCAGGGTCCCTTCATAGGATTCCTCTTCGGCCGGAAGCAGGCGGGCCAGTTTACCGAAAGCCAGCAACGCCATGGCATTGTCCTGCGTGTTGCCCCAATGGCCATCCTGCTGACTGTCACGCAGATATTGCGCGAGGCGATCCACCGCCTCGTTCTCCGGATCCACATCCAGCCACGTCGACAGCATCAGCGCGGCATCGCGGACTTCGCTGTGCAGCAAGCGCCCCGGGACACGTGGACGGGAGATGGGCAAGTTCACAGACTCCATCAGGGGGATCGCCTGCCGCGGCTCCCCCGCCAGCAGCAGAGCCGCGGCCGTCTGGGCGCGGGCGGCATAGTTCAATCGGGCGGACTGCTCACGCAGCCGTGCATTCCATCCGGGGTCCGGACGCCCCGCCAATGCCAGGAGGTGACACAGATAGGCCTTCGACTGCATCTCCAGAATCCAGTCCTCTTCGCTGGCGTTCGGAGAGATGGCTGTATCCAGCCAACCCCGGGCCCAGTCCAGCGCGGTCTCCAGCGGCTCCGCCGGGACCATAAACCCAGCGGCTTTGGCTTCCAGCAGGAAATGAAGGGCATAGAGCGATGCCTCGTCATCTGCGGCATTCGACGACGGCCAAAGTGCGAAGTTGCCGAGAGGCCGCTGCATCGACAGCACCCGCGAAATAGCCGCAGGCACCCAGGCATCCACATCGCCGATCGCTTGATTGGATGGCAGCAGCTCCTGTGTCCAGTCGCCGATCTGAAGCAGGGGGAAGGATCCTGAGACCGTCTGTTCCAGGCATCCGTAGGGATAATGCACCACGTAGTCCAGGGCTCGGCCCAACTGCAGGGAGGGGCTCGGGGAAACCGCCCCGGACAGATACAAGGATTCCTTCAGCCAAGCCGCCGGCGGCTCGATCGTCGCGCTCTCCCCCGCCGCGACCCGGCGGCTCAATGCCATCACGCGCGTTGCCGATGCGGGGCGAACCGCGATTTCAATCGCCTCGCGATAGGATTCGCTCCCGGCCTCGACTTCAATCTGGCACCGCGCTTTGCCGGGACCGGGGCCAGCCACCAGCGGAATCACGACCCGCTCGGAACCGCCCTCCGGCAGTTCAATGGCCTGCTCGGCCACCTCGGCCCGCAGCGGGCCGCCACAGGTGACACGAACCACCGCTGTCAGCGGCGCACCGCTTTCGTTGTACAGCATGACGGCCGCCTCACAGGTATCCCCGATAGCGAGGAATCGCGGAAGCGAGGGCTGCACGATCAAATCACGCTTCACCAGCACGGCCGAATCGCCCGACCCAATCTGGGTGGCATTGTAGGCCACCGCCATCAGGCGCAGTTCGCCACTGAACTCCGGCAGGTCCAGCTCGATGGCCGCCTGCCCATTGGTGTCCAGCGCCACATCACTCTTCCAGAGGGCAACCGGCTTGAATCGATCGGCCTTGATGGGATTCAGGCGGCGGCGCAGCTCGCCCGCCGCTCCGCCACCGGACCGCGGAACACCTTCCACTTGGTCTTCGGTCACCGGCATCAGTTCGCTGTAGAGATCATAGGCCCCCACTCCGAGTGCCCGCTGCCTGTTCAATACCTTCAGAGGGTCCGGCGTTTGATAATCAGTCAGCATGCAGATCGCCTCATCCACGGCCATCAGCGTCACCGATCCACTGACGGGATTCCCCTGCGCATCCCGCACGGTCACCGTAGAGGTCAACGGGGCCTGCGGTCGCGTCACCGGCGGCGCATTCAATTCCACCGCCAGGCGGTGGGACGGCCGTTCCACGGGTAATACAATCACCCCGATGGCACGATGGGCGCTCCACACCGCTTCGGCTTCCGCCGGACGGATCAGCGTCAGCGTGCAATAGGCGTTGGGTGCATAGGCAGCCTGAACCGGGACTTCAAACTCTGCGGTGTTTTTCTCCAGCGTCACCACGCGTGATGTCAGCACTCGATCGGTCTCTACCGTCAGCAGGGCGTCACCGGTAAACGGAGCCCGCACCTGAAGGCGGGCGGTCTCGCCGGCGCGATAGGTCTCGCGGTCCCAAGCCAATTCCACCCAGCCCGGCTTCTCGCGGCTCCAGGCATTCCATTGCGAATTCGCAGATCCAGCATGAAAGGACAGACTGGACGAGGCGCCCGAGGCGGGGTCCGATGCCACCAACAAATATTCGCCAGCCACCTCCACAACAAAGGGCCAGTCACAAGACGCCCCCCCGACGGCCAGGGTGTCTTTACGAATTTTCACCTTCTGCTGCGACGATTTCCACTCATACCGGCCGGAGCGATTGCGCCGCAGGACGGAGTTCCAGCTCACCTTCCACAGCGACAGCACCAGCGGCTTTCCGTCGGTCACCGGCGACCCATTCGGCATCACTTCCATCAGGGAAACATGCTGGGGTTCCCCCGCACGAACGGCCCCCTCCCAGGACGGTTTCATTCCGACATAGAAGGGATAGGCATCCACAAAACAGGCGGCATAGCCCGCAACCGCGCGGCCGCTGGTTTCCAGTACCGTAGCCTGCTGGATCATCCGCAAACGCGCCGGAGGACGCCAGGCGGAACGGCTTTCCACCTCAAATGAAGCGGTCCCCTCCGCATCCAGCCGTTTGGCCCCCAGCTGACGGACGACCTGCGAAAAGGATTTCTCCTTGTCGCCGAAGTGCCAGCCCGGCCAATTGCTCGGCGAAAAGGGTGCGGCATTGAACGTGACACCGGCTTTCACCTTCAGTCCGCTGGCGGGACGACCGAACAGATGCTCACTGCGGACGTCGAACATCGCCAGATCTCCTGCCGCAATCCGGTTGGTTGTCGGCTCCACCTCCACGCGAATCTGCGGCGGCACAAAATCCTCCAGGGCAATCGAGGTGCTGCCCAAGCTCGTGAAGGTTCCCGGCATGACCAGCGACAGTGCATAGCGGCCCGTAGGCAAATAGTCTGGCAATACGGCTGTGGTCTCGGCGGACCCCTGAACATCCAGTTCGACCGGGACATCCTGAAAGACCCGCCCATCCGGACGACGGATGCGCATCAATGCCGGGAAGGGTGCGGGTGACTGCAGCTGGGCATCGCGAACCAGCGCCTGGATAAACACGCTTTCGCCGGGCCGATAGATTCCGCGGTCGCTGAATACGGCCGCCTCCAGTTCCCCAGGATCCAGAGTTGCGGCGCCGCCCAGTCCGCTCCCCTGCGACACGCCGCTTTGGTTCAAGCTCATATAGGAAAGGTCGCCATCCAGTTCGGCGGTGATGATAAACGGAGCGAAATCCCCTTCCTGTTTCCAGTTCAGCTGGACCAGTCCCCGCTCATCGGCTGTGCCACGCGCCAGCACCTGATTGTTGCGGGCGTAGACCGATACCGCAGCACCCGCAGTCGGTTCCGCCGTCCGCAGGGAATTCACCCACACCAGAGCGCCGCCTTCATAGGTCCGCGCAGCGATCCCCAAATCGGTGATCACCAGCAAGCGGCCTTCACCCGAAGCCTTCTTGCCGGTCAACTCCAGCCAGAACACCCCGCGGGACGTTCCATCGGTCATGGCCCGCAGATCGAGGGTTGTCTTCACCGTGCTGCTTTCCCGGGAAGCCGGAAGGATATTGGTAACTACGATTGTCTCCCCAGCCATGTTTTGCAGCTGCTGGCCATAATACCGGTAATAATCCGACTCGCGCTGTGCCAGCATCACCAGATTATTGGCAAAGACAGGACTCATCCGGGACACGACTTCCGATAGATTTACGGCTTTGATCGGCAGTTGAAGCGTGCCATCCGGAGACAGATAGCGTCCCGGCACATCCAGCCGAACCGCCGAACGGGGAAGCGGAAATTGAATGCGCCGCATGAGGGTCTTCGGCAGACTGGATCCGTTTTCTGCCGGCAGACCGGCTTTAAACGTCACCTCATAGATATGGCCGGGCTCGAAGTCTCCTCGAAGCGCCAGCCCTTTCCCCCGGTAACTGTTCACGCCCTCCACGGTATACTCCACCTCCGGCTTCACCGAAATGAAGGCCTCCACTCCGTTCACATCCGGATAGGCCGTGAAGTCCACTCGAAGCTCCCCCGGCTCAAATGCGGAGCTGTTGGCCTCCACTTTCTTCAGGAGCATATTCATCTCCATGGCCAGCGCCCCGTTCCGGCCCCGATTGTCCGGCTGAACCCCTTCCACCATGGCAGGCAATCCCTCCCGCAGCAGATAAGTTAGTTTCTCCGCCAGAACCGGTTCGGTCTCAATCATGACCGTGCGTTTTCCCCGGGTCCCCATCAGGTGATATTTCACCTCCTGATTCTCCGCCGTAAACTTCAGGAATCGCGTCAACTGCTTCCGGTCCGGTGTCTCACTGAAGCTCAGCAGCAGCATCACTTCCCGCCCCGCCGACACATCCACCTGCTCCACCTTCCGCAACCGCAGAATCTTTTCGATGGGACGCACCGGCTGGACAACCTCTTCCGTCCCCTGCGGGTCCGGCGTCACCGGAATCGCGGGTTGCACCGTCCACTTCCACACGCCATAGATGTTGACCAGCAAAAAGGCCACGCCCAGCCAGAACCAGCGACCCAGCCCGGCACGCTGAATCACAGGCGCAGACTCCTCCCCCTCGGCGAAGGTCTCCGGCGCATCCATCTCTGCCAGCACGCGCTCCACCGCCTCCAAATCGACGGCTCCCCCCGCTTCGGCAATCTGCCGCAGCGACGAATGGATCTGGTCGCGCAGTCCACCCACGACATCCGCCCGCACTCCTGACGGCTTATGGGCCAGGCCCTTCTCCACTTCATCCAGATAGGCTTCAATCCGCTTCACTGCTTCTTCATTCCATTTCATGATCCTGCTTCTTTCCCCTTGTCGGACTTCAATTCTTCCAATGCTTTCGTCAGCATCGGCCAATAGGCATTCATTTCCGCGAGGCGCACCTTGCCCCGCGGTGTTAAAGAGAAATACCGGCGCGGCGGCCCCGCTGCCGATGGCACGTCCCGCGACTTGAGACAGCTCTCCTGCCGCAGACGTGCCAGAATCGGATAGACCGTGCTCTCGGAGACCGACAGGTCTTCGATGCGCTTCAGCGCCTGCACGATTTCATATCCGTAGCTCTCCCCCCGCCTCAGGACCAGGAGCACGCAGTACTCCAGCAGGCCCTTGCGTAATTGTGTAATCCATCCTTCAATCATAGCTACTCCGGTTTATGTACTACGTAATACAGAATACCGGGAGTGAATGTCAACTCCGGAGGGAAAAAAGTTGGAAAATCAGCGGTCGGCGGTGGCGGCTGCCAGTTCGCGGGCAAAGACAGGCAGCTGCGGATCGCGCGCGCCCATCACCAGAATCGTGTCATTCGCTTTCGCCTCGGACAGCAGAGCCGCTTCGAGCGACTCATAGTCTGGAGCCAAGGCCGCCGCGATACCGCGGGTCTGCAGCCGTTCCACGAGCGCATCCGACTGAATGGTGCGGTCGGCCGTTCCCCCGGCATCATAGACCGGCAGAATCCATACCTTATCTTCTGGACGACATTCCGATGCAAACGCCTCCACCAACGGGTCCATCATCGTGCGGAGCGGGCCGAATCCGTGCGGACGCCATACGCCCAGCACGCGGTTTCCCGGCGCAACCACGGCCGCCCAGGCCGCCGCCAGTTTGGCCGGATTATGCCCGTAGTCATCGATAACCTGCACCCCCCCGTCGGCATCCACGCGTTCCAGGCGGCGCTGGATGCCGCCAAACCGCGACAACGCTTCCACAATAGCGTCTTCTTCATATCCAAGCTGCGCGCATTGTTCCGCTGCCAGCAGCGCGTTGAGCGCATTGTGCGCACCCGGCTGGCGCACGGCGAGGTGCAGACCCCGCCACTCCACCGCCCATCCAGTTTCCGTGCGCTCCGGTTCAGCCCGCACCTCGATCAGGCCGGCATTCTGCGGTTCCAGCACATCGGACACCCCCGCCCCGCACACGAGGCCGCAGTTCACCTGCGCGGCATAGGCGCGGAAGAGCTCCTGCACTTCTTCCAGTGAAAAATGATCCTGCGAGATGTTGGTCAGAACCGACCATTCCGGATGGAACTGCAGCAGCGAACGATCGCTCTCATCCACCTCCACCACCCAGACCGATTCGGCACCGCCGCGCCGCACATTGCCGACGCGATCCGGCGAGGCCCAATCCACCAGCGCTCCGCCATTGACCACCGTGGGATCCGCCCCGAGCTGTTCCAAAGTCCAGCCGAGCATGCCGGTCGTTGTAGTCTTGCCGGCGGTTCCCGCCACCGCCAGGACCGTATGACCCTGGGCCAGTTTGGCCAGCACTTCGGCGCGATGCCGCAGCGGCACGCCGGCAGCCTTCGCGGCCACACATTCGGGATTGTCGGGTTCGATCGCGGTGCTGGTCACCAACGCTCTGGTTTCCGCCGTCACAGCGGCCCCGTTCTGCTTCACCAGTTCCACGCCGGCAGCGCGGAGCACATCAAAAATGGGAAGCGAAAGCCCCTGATCGAAATAGCGGTCGGATCCGGTGACGCGATCATGCGTCCAGGTCAACGCCTGCGCCAGCGCGCTCATGCCGACCCCCGCGACCCCCGCTACATGGATGTGCCCGCTCCTGGGCACCGCTACGAATCCAGTTCGGCCGGATTGCCCTGCGGCCAGATGAACGCCCGGGCGGATAACCCGCCGCCCTCTTCCACCTCGAGGTGCGCGCCGCGCACCGTCCCTTTCAGGTGACCGCCTTCACGAATGGACACCAGCCCCGCGGCCTCGATATCCGCCTCCAGCGTGCCCATCAGCTCCAGATGGTTCACCTGCAGCTTGTATTTGAATTTCATCGATGTGCCCGCCGAGATGCGCAGATTGCGCATCGTGATCTGCCGCGGATCCGGTTCGGCGTCTCCACAGATCTCCAGCCACTGCGTACACTCCAGCGTCGAATCCTCATCCATCGATCCTTCGAAAATCACACTTCCGGCCATCACGTGCACCTTCTCCAGCCGCCCAGTCGGCTTGATCAGTACACTTCCTCCGGTTTTGATTTCCTCAGACCACGGCCCATCGATCACATAGTCGCCCATGTCGATTCGCTCTCGGCACTTCGAGCAGTAGATGGCGTTGGTGATTCCAGAGAGCTGACATTCATAGCCGCACTCGAAACAACGGACGGTCCGCTTGGTGGGCTGAATGGTTTTGATGATATGCGGGCTGTCCCCCGGCTTGGCCGTTGGTTTCAGATGGGATGATCGGTCTTCCTTCGCCCGGAGCGCACCGGGTTTGGTCAACACGCCGTCCTGCTTCGCTTTTTCAAGCGAACGCACGACGGAGTATCCGTCCATCACTTTTGTTCTTTTTCCCGCCATCTCAGGTCCCTGCGGCCGGGTACGCGCGTGGAAGCTGTTCCGCGAATGCGGAACGGCTCATGCGCTCTCCAGACCGGAAAAGGAAATCCTATTTCTGCGGAGCGCCCTGCTGCGGCGGCTGCGGAGCGGACGGCGGGGTCGGCTGCGCGGAGGCGTTTGGATTGACTTCCGAGCGGCCCACAAAGGTCACGCCGTCTTCGACAGCCAGGCGGCGCGCTTTGATGTCGCCATTGACCGTGGCGGTGGCCTTCATTTCAATCTTGTCCTTGGCGAGGATGTTGCCGTTGATTTTGCCTTCGATGGAAACAGAGGTGGCGGTGATGTTGCCTTTGATCTCCGCCTCTTTGCCCAGAATGGCATTGCCGCCGCAGAGCAGTTCGCCCTCCAGCTTGCCATCCAGACGGATGCTTCCTGTGCTTTTAATCGTACCGATGATCTCCACATCTGCGCCGATGATGGATTGTTGGTTTTCGTTGCTCATGACCGGTTTCTCCTGGGGGGTTACTGTTTTCTTTTGCCAAGGAGTATGCCTTTCCCAAGGCGTTCGGACAAGAGTCTCTTGCCCTGAGCCCAAAAAACTTTATGCTATTCCCCATGAACCTCCGATCCATTGTCCTCGCTACCACCGGTCTTCTCTTGCTGGTGCTTGCTGGCGGCGTGGTATTCTTTCCTCTACCCGCCGCCTGCCCCGAGCTGCCCGAGCTGCCGCCCCTCACCTCGCAGGACCGCCTGGCCATCTTTATCCCTGTCCCGGAAGAGGTTCCACCGTTCGATGCCCTCGGCCTGGTCCAGCGCGCCCGCTCCATCGGGGCGGAAATCCGCGTCTTTTCCCCCGGAGACTCCATTGAGGCGCTCAACCCCACAAAGCTCTTCCAACCCGCCCCCTGGCCCAACACCCCCACCGGCCTTCATCCCGACCAGTGGCCCACGCTGCCTGACGCCGAAGCCGGATCCGGAAACGACTGGCACCTCTTGATTCTCACCCCGGAGGAACAGGCCATCAAGAATGCCGCTATCGTTGCGGCCGCCCACGCCATCCGCGACAGCCATACCGACGACACCCCCGGCACCCGCGAAGCCGCCCTCCTCTCCCGCGCCCGCCGCGCCGAAATCTGGCTCCCGCTCGAACGCTAAGCTCCGGAAAGAAGTTCTCACTGCGCTTACCCCCAATCTTAGACCACGGAGCGACTAATTTAAGGTAGAATCT
>CAZGMQ010000080.1:0-14220 GCA_964526745.1 uncultured Verrucomicrobiota bacterium | reverse complement strand
TCTATTTTAGGACAAGGGAGGCCGAAGCTCTACCCGCTTCAGCCATAAGGTCTGGGCATTGAAAGAATAGCAATGAAAAAAGCAGTTCTCTCCATCATCATGATCCTTGGTGCTATCGTGGCCACCTATACGATCGGACGTTCGAAGGGTTATTCATCCGGATTTGAGGATGGATCAATATACGGTATCCAAAGTGCCGACCTCTGCAACGGTATGAGTGCAATTGCAACTCTTGAGAATCTAGAGCAAACAAACTACAACGGTGTTGCCAGAATGCTCCAGCTTGAGATTGACAGCGCCATTGTCGTCGCTCTTTATTCAGAAAAGCACCTAGCCAATGTTCGTCTTCCCCGTGATATTCAAAAACAGAATGAATCGATACAAGATTTCTTCCAGTCTGTCATAGGAACAGAAGACTGCACAAGCCTCAGAGTTCTTGCTGACTTTAGAAGAGAACATCCCTCCCCGTCTGAGGATCAGAACGTGAAAGACGCCATAAGAGAACTTCTGGAAAAATACTGACAGAGCCCAACACCCGGTTCCAGGCTATCCCCGCCAAGAAGCGGCTCAGCCTGATCCGTGACGTTCGAGTATAAAATTATGAGACATGAATATCGTTACCGTGATAAAAAATTACTAAGGAAAGCACTGTACTGTTTTTTGGGGGGCATGGCGTTCATTGCCGGGGTCCCGTTCGGCGGCAATCCCGTTCTTCTGCTTTTCATTGGCGTCCCGCCTATCGTGGTTTCCCTGATTCTTCTTCTTTCGGACCCAACCTGTCTCATTACGGGAAAAGAGCTGAGTGTTCACAATTTTCTGGGCGTGAGGAAAGTTCGGATTCGTCTAGGGGATATTTCTTCCGTATCCCCGTCTCAAGTGGTGATGTCTTTTGGCATGATCTATTTTCTACAAGTAGAGTTAACATCAGGAAAAGCAGAACAAATCATGGGGTTTTCAAAAGATACGATCAACAAGATGGCTTCTACTCTTCAGAAGGTAAACCCTGAGATCCTCGTCGAGAGCCAAATCACCCCGAACAATTGGCTGGAGTCTGCAAAAAACCCGCCGGGAACTTGACACTCATTCCCAGGGTTGAAGTTGCCACACCCTCATGCCGCCGCTGGGCGGCCGGAGGGGCTACTTCTGGTTGCGGCCCATGCGGCGGAGGGATTTGAGGAAAGAGCGCACGGTCTTGCGGTTGAAGCCGGTGGTGGTCACCACCCGTCCGTCCGTTTCGACTTCGGCGCCGGTGTAGTTGGCACCCTGCTCGATTGCGACGGCTGAAAATTCCTTCGGCAATGTCATTTTGGTATCCGCCAGATCGGGATTGCCGGCGACGAGGGCCAATGAGGCCGACCCCACCCCGGCCAGAATGCCGTCCTGATCGTACACGGCCTGTGCAAGATCTTGCACGTTCTCATCTTTCCAGAAGGATTGGTCCTGGGAATCCCCGGTCACTAGGAGGATATCCACCCCTTCGGCGTCGGTTTCATCCAGTGCGGCATCGGCGGAAATCGTCCGGCCTTCATCCAGCGGAACCTCGCCGCCGGAGGGCGTCACCACCCGCACCTCAGCTCCATCCGCAATCAGTTCGCGCCGCAACAGCGGGAGATGTTTGCTTCCGCCGTCGGGGCTCACCAGCAAAACGGTCAGCCCTTTCAGGTCATAATACGGAGCCAGCGCAATCGGCTTGTTGACCCGGCCCCGGACCAGCTGCAGTTCCACGGCTTTTTCCTGTGCCGCGAGGTGCTTCTCCAGTTCGGTCTGGAAGGAGGCGATATCGGAAACCGGCACCCCGCCGACATGGGTAATGATGTCATTCTCTTTCAGATCGCCTTTTTTGATCGGTCCGATTTTAGCGATATGGGTGATCAGTACGCCCTCGGCCGCGGAGCAGCCGCGGAGCAGCCGTGACAGATCGGTGAGCTGCTGATAGCCAAACCCCAGGCACTCATATCGGTACTGCAGCAATTCGCCGGCCTGCCAGCCAACCTGCGGGAGCGGTTCTGTTTCAACGAGATGGGTGTCAATGACGATCCGTTTCGTCTTGTCCGGTGCGCCGCGCAGGACGATCAGTTGGATGGGATCACCGGGAGGTCGAATGGTCAGGGCCCAATTGAGATCCAGCAGCTGGGCTCTCGTGCGAGCCCGGACCGGGATGCCATCGACCGCCGCGAGGATATCGCCGTCGCGCAGGCCGGCCTCCCAGGCAAAGCTGCCGGGCATCACGTAGGAGATCAGCACCCCCTGCTGCACGCCGAAGGCTAGGGCCAGTTCATCATAGAGTTCACTCAGGTTGGCTATCGGCAGATCCGACCGGACAAAGCGGCCGTGTTTCAGAAAATGATCCTTGAGCACCATGGCCACATGGATGGGGATTGTGAAGCCCAGGTTGTTGTACCCGTGGGAAGAATAGGTGTTCACACCGAGGACCCGCCCCTCCTGATCGAACAGGGCCCCGCCGCTGTTGCCGGGATTGATGGCGGCATCCGTCTGGAGCACCGTGGTGAAGGTGCCGAAGGTCGCGCGGTCCACGCTGCTGAGAATGCCGCTGGTGAAGGTGCGCTTGAGCCCCAGCGGCGTGCCCACCGCAAAACAGGGTTGCCCGATCTGGGCCTGGGTGGAGTCAGCCAGTTCGACCGGCTGCAGGGGGGTTCCCGCCTCGATCTTCAGCAGCGCCACATCGGGATCGGTGGAGAACCCGATGACCCGGGCCGGGAACTTCCGTTCATCGCTCAGGATGACGGTGATGGAGTCGGCGGGCTGGGTGGGATCTTCCTCATCGGAGCCCCGCACCACATGCCCATTGCTGAGGATATAGCCATCCTCCGTGAGAATAAACCCGCTGCCGCCGGCCTTC
This sequence comes from uncultured Verrucomicrobiota bacterium, assembly GCA_964526745.1. GTDB lineage: Bacteria > Verrucomicrobiota > Kiritimatiellia > CAIQIC01 > Lenti-01 > Lenti-01. Next base: position 11,360 of record CAZGMQ010000080.1, on the reverse strand, counting down.
TCGTGCTTGATGGCGACCACGGAGGGATCAACTTTGGCGACAATGGCGTCGGAGATCTGCCCCCCGATGTTTTCAGCGGCCTGTGTCAGGGAGGTGCAAAGGGCCAGCACCAGAATCAGGAGTGTAGTGGTTCTGCTCATTTCCGGCCTCCATTGTCGCGGGCGCCGATGTGCAGGTTCAGCCCCGCATACCCCGTTACGGGCCCGCGGATATATTTGACCAGAAGGACGGGGGGCTGTTCCCGGCGCACCTGGTCCAGCACCTGGGAAAAGGTCTCAATGTCCGGGGTTGCCTGCCCCGCCAGTTCCACGATGATGTCGTTTTTCAGGAGCAGCCCGTATCCGAACTGCTGGCCGGTGGCGGCGGCGCTCCCTTTATGTACATCCGTCACCAGCACCCCGGTCTCGGAGAATAAGTTCCGGATAAAAGCCGTCTGCGCCGTGAAGTCGGTCAGCGAGACGCCGATATCCTCCGCCCGCAGTTCAGGGAGTTCCGGCTTCTTCTCATACACCCCGCTACAGTCCACCTCCTGCCCATCCCGCCAAACGGTGAGGGTGAAGGGAACCCCTTTACGCGGTCGCAGGGTCTGATTGAAATATGCCCGGGCGCGGCTCCCGGTGAAGCGGAGATCGGCTCCGTTCACCCGGACGATCAGATCCCCTTCTTGCAACCCCGCGGCTTCGGCCGGGGAGTCGTGGGCCACATTATGAACCCACTGCCCGCTGGCCGGCAGTCCTTTGAGGCGGGCATAGGGCTTGGAGATCGCTGAGGTGGCCACTCCCAGCCAGGCTTTCTTCCGCTCCTCCTCTTCCGGAGAGCGCACCCCGGTGGCTTCGGCCAAAAATAGATCGAGATCCTCGCGCAGGTCCGCGATGGAGACCAGACCGCCCGATTTGACGATTCCAACCACCTCGCCGTCCAGGTTCACGGCCGGCGCGCCCTCAGAGGAGTCGGAAATCCCCGATGTCTTGAAGTTCCGGTATCGGCCGGCTTCCACCCCCCGGCACATGCCCAGTGTGACAAAACGCTCAAAGTCCTTCTCTTCGTCGCTGGGGGTCACCACGACCACCCATTCGCCAATCGCGACTTCCCCGGAACCAGACCACTGGATCGGCTCGAAGAACGTGTCCGAGTCCATTTTCAGGATAGTCATCCCCAATTCCTTGTCCACTTTGATGACGCGGGCCTGATATTCCTCCTCACCCACGCACACCTCGATCCGGTCATCCTGATCCGGCTCGAGAATTTTTTGAACCAGCACATGCCCCTGCGGCGTCAGCACAATCCCGTTGATCGGCGGAAGCGGTTCGGAACTGCGGGTCTGGACCATCCGCCCGCCGATTTCCCGGGTGACCTTTTTCGATGTTTCCGACTGGCGCTTGACCAGGGCGAGGCACGGCCCGACCGAGTCGGCGGTCTCAGCGGTCGCGACCTGCATAGCCATGAACAGATCCCGACCCGGCGGGACGGGCTCGGATTGAGGCAGCGAACCGCAGCCGACCGACAGGGCCAGGGCGGCGCCCGCCAGGGAGCGGAACATCCGTATGGAAGGCATCACCATTGTCATCTAATCTCCAGTTGGGCGGCGGGAAGCCGATTCATCGTATCCCGCCCGAACGAGTCACTCGATCCTAATGGGACAGCATGATAACGGTAACGCGCAGCACAGGAAAGCCTTTCCCGTGGATTCGATGAACCGAGGGGCCCACGCGGGTGGCCGGCAGCGGGGCGCCCCCCCCCTTCAAGACCTGCCGCCAGAAGGCCTGAAAAATAGTTCAAAGCAGGGCTTGCTATTTGTTGCCCCACCCTCTATAAACCGCACTTGTAGTTGTAGAGAGTAGTTAGCTTGAGTTGGAAGGTAGTCCATTGTTTGCTAGTGCAGGCAGGGGGATCATCTTAACCCGAACGAGTCGGGACAGTCATGAAAACATCCCCGCAGCAGAAGGAAAAGTAAACATTATGGCAACAAAGCTATATATTGGTAACCTGTCGTTTGACACCGGTGAGGCAGAACTCCGTGATATGTTCTCCGCATTTGGTTCAGTCACCAGCTGTAACCTGATCATGGACCGCATGACCGACCGCTCACGCGGTTTCGCGTTTGTTGAGTTATCTTCCGAAGAAGAAGCCGAGAAGGCTATCGCGGAAATGAACGGCAAAGACGTTGGTGGACGCGCCCTGACCGTGAACGAAGCCAAGCCTCGTGAAGATCGCCCTCGTGGCGGCGGCGGCGGCGGCAGCGGCGGCGGCTACGGCGGCGGCTACGGCGGCGGCGGTGGCGGCGGCGGCGGACGCGGCCGTTACTAAAAATCAAGAGCTCAACTGAGCTTTGCAAGCACCGCGGCATGCCGCGGTGCTTTTTTGTGCCCATCGATCAGTATTCAATCAGCCCGGAGAGCGGCAATCCGGATTCGACGGCTTGAAGGTCCCGAGTGATGCGGGAGCGCAACGGCTGGATGGCGCTCGCTGACAGGCCCGCCTTCAGGCACCAGCGAAGAACTGTGGCATTGGCCAGCATCCGGCCAGCGAGACACCGGAGGCCCTGCGGGAGGCCGCCGGCGACGGAGGCCGGGGCCAACACCTGGAGGTCCGGCACCGGCCATCCGGCCCATTCAAAAGCGGAACTCACACAATCCACCACCGATTCACCGCCCGTTTTGGCTGTCTTTTCGGCGGCCTGCCAGATGGCATCGCACAGGACGTCATTGGATCCCTCGAAAATCCGGAACGGACGAAGGTCCGCCGTGGCGCGGCCGATATAGGTATCGGTGCGATAACTGTCCCCGCCAAGGAGCTGGGAGGCCGAAGTGGCGGAGGCAAACGCGAGATCGGTGGCCACCACTTTAACGATGTTTGCCACCTGAGCCGGCACGCCATCCGAGCCCGGACGGTCGGCTTCTTCGGCCTCCCGACAGCCGACCTCAAACAGCACGCGGGTAATCTCCCGTGCGGCGAGAATCTCCGCCACCCGACTCTGCACCTGCCCGTACGTTTCGAGGGGTTTGCCAAATACGATGCGCTCCTGGACATGCGCCTGGATGTCGTCGGCCATCCGTTCGCAGGCGCCGCAGGTGATGGCGGAAATGGAGATACGGCTGCGATGCAGAATCGAATGGATCTGCCGGAAGCGCTCTGTTTTGCTTCCGGACAGCAGCGGCGCCAGCACTTCCTCGCGCGCCTGAATACGGGTCAGACCATAGGGGATCGAGCGGAGCCCCGCAGTTCCAAAGCGCTTAAGCAGCTCAAACGATTCAGGGGTCGACCGGCATACATAGAAGTTAAGGGATGGAAAACGAAACCCCTTGCCGGTCGGTTTCTCCCTTGCCAACACCAGCCAGTAGTCTGCAAGAGCCGTCAGCCCCGCCCAATGTTTCATCCCGGTGAGATGCGGGCCGCCGTCCACCTTTCGGAATTCCGTCTGGCAAGCCATGAGATCCGTTCCGCAGCCGGGCTCCGTAATCATCATGCCGCCCAAATGCCCCTGGGAACAGAATCCTTCCGCTAGGCTGTCGCGCCATAAGTCCGGAGCGAAGCGACGGACCGGATCGGTGAACAGCGATACCGTAATTCCAAGAGAAAGAGCGAGTTCAACGGACTGAGTTCCCGCGGCACGAACCGTCTCCAGGTTTCTACGCGCGGTGGACCGGGGGCGGAACAGGGCGCTCAGTGTGTCGGATTGCATCCAGTGGCGCAGGGTCTTCGGTGAATACCCGGCCGGATCCAGAAGGGACTTCGCAGACAGGGATTGAAAGAAATCATCAGGGGGGGATTGTCATACATCATGCGATGAACACTACCCCACTCTCCTTCTTTCCGCGAAAAGGAAGCGGAAATGGCCGGAGAAGGTTTATCCGCCTTTATGAACGCGCCGGGTGATGACACCGACCAGCAGCAGCAGGGCCGCCAGAGTGTTGGTGACTCCCAGCACCATCGCGATCTGGATCGGCCTGTCATGGAACACCATGACACCGACCACATAGGCGATGGCACAGGGCACCAAGCTGTAGCACCAGCGGAAGCGCTGCTGGGCCATTTCAAAATTCAGCAGGAGATAGGCAAACGCCAGCGGACACAACGCCAGCACCATGGCCCGGGTCAGGTGAATGACTTCCGCTGATGCGGCCGTAGCGGAGCCATAGAGAATCCGCAAGGGGAGCTGCGGGATCACCAGGCAGACGCCTACGACGCCCACAATGATGAGGCCGGCAAATGCCAGCGCGCGAAGCAACAGTCTCCAGCTTTCATCCGTCAGGGAACCGGTCGAGGTCACCTTGGGAAACAAGGCCATCGCAATGGGCACCGGGAGAAAGACCGCGGTGCGGGCGATAATCGCCGCCTTGGCAAAAAGGCCGACCGAATCCGCATCGAAGTAATGCTTCGCGAGGGTCGTGTCGAGATTCATCAGCATGGCGTAGCCCGCCAGACAGAAAAGGGAGGACCCCAGATATCCATAGGTTTCATGCGGGCTCACCCGCTTGCGGCGCGGCGGCAGGTGCAAGGTGCGGACGCCCCAGAAGCAGAGGCCCAGGACCACCAGAACCCCCACCCCTTGAGCTCCCAGCGCAGCCAACGCCGTCGCGGACACCGTAGCCGTCAGCAGACCGCCGAGAAGCAGCCGCGACCCGCCCCACGCCTGCGGGGCCCAGGCCAGCCAGCTGAATGCCTGCATCCCCTGCAGGAGGCCAAAGAAAATATTCATCCACAGACTGATGGCCAGCACCAAGAACGTCGTGACAATCAATCGTGGATCCACCCCGCCCCAGAAGGCCGCCAGCGGCTCCCGGAAGAAGAAGCCCCCGACCCCAATCACCACACTGATACCTAGAAACAGTTCCACCCAATGTAGAAACAGGGTCATCACCTCATCCCGCTTCTCTTCCTTGATCAGTTTGGATGTATAGTGGGCCAAGGTGTTCTGCAGGGCCAGCATCGGCGTACTGACGACCAGAATGATGCCCAGCATCGCGACCAGAGAACCGTATTCCGCACCGTCAAGCGTGCGGCCTACCACCATGTGAAATCCCGCATTGCATAGCGCACCGATAAAGGTGCCGACCATCATCATCGAGCCGTGTTTGAACAGACCCGACTCGTCTTTCCATGGAAGGGGGACCTTCATCCTCCTACCGGATCCAGTACAATGACGCGGCCGAACAAGCGGTCATAGAGCGAGACCACCCAGCAGAACGGCGAATACAGCAGGCGCAGGCGGCTGATGGCCAATAACATCTGGAAAGAGGCCCTCCCCACTTCGACCTTGGAGCCATCCACATCGCTCCAGACCGTGGGGATCTCCTTGATCGGATACTGGGCCCGGCGGGTCTGGAACAGCATGTCCACATCGAAGGCCCATTGGGTCAGACCGATGTGGGGAACGATCGCCCGCCAGGCGTCCGCGGACATCAGTTTGGCACCGCACTGCGTATCTGTGATGCTCAGCTTGAAGAGTGAGCGCACCATCCAGTTGAAAATCCGCGAGGCCAGGCGTCGATTCCAGGGCTGTCGCGGACTGACCTGTGCGCCGGGCAGGCGCCGCGACGCGATAATGAGTCCCGCATTGCCGATCTGCCCCACAAGATTGTTGAACGCCGAGGGCGGCGTGGCCCCGTCCGCATCCACAAATCCGATCCAATCGCCCCGGGCCAGGGCCCCGCCTGCCATGATCGCCCCGCCTTTCCCTATGGGATCGGGATCCACGATCACCCGCAATGCGGGATACTGCGGCATCAGGGCCCGAACAATCTGTTCAGTGGCATCACTGGAATGGTTGATGGAGACGATGACCTCACAATCACCCGGATAGCGCGCCGCGAAATACGGCAGATAGGCTTCCAGCATCCGCCCGATGCGGGCTTCCTCGTTATACGCCGGGACGACGATCGACAGCTTCATTCCTCAACCGTTTCTGCGGGGGGCGAATCACCCTCCAGTTCCTTCTGCAGTTGCCAGATCTCCAGCGTAGTGCCGGCCTGGCCAAATCCCGGGACGGACTCGACGCGCTCATACCGGGTCTCCAGCACCTCATCAAAAGCCATACGGTCTTCGCGGGAGACTTCCTCCACCTCCGGCGAACGGATACTGAGGCTATAACCGCTCAGGGCGGCTATGGAGGCATTGGTCGTCGAGGAGAGCATCTCCAGCATCATGTCGCGGTTCATGACGCCGATCTTTTCGGCGCGCTCGCGGGTCCAGTCGGGATAATAGCTGAACGGCCCCATTTCGAGGCCGTGCGGCACCGGCAGGCCGGCCTCGACTGCCAGATAGGTGTCCTGCGTCAGTAGTTCCGTCCCACCTTCGGCGAGCGACAGGTCCTTCACCCACTTGCCCATGTCCTGCAACTGGGCGACCGGGCTCTGATCGCGCAGGCGCCACCAGATGCGGTCGCGACCGGCCACGAACCAGCCCTGTGCCAAAGGCGAGGAAAATGCGTGCAGGCCGCACACCAGCCAGGTGAGCGTCAACAGGGTAAGGCGGCGGGCGCTGCGCGACTCGGCACTGCACCCGGCGAAACGGCGACTCTCCACCCGAAGCCACCAGCGGGTTCCCGTGGCCGCCAGCGCGGCGCACAGCACCGCATAGATGGGCACCTGATAATCATCATATGGGAATGGAGCCGCTAAATGGACCAGGCCCAGCACCAAGGCTGTCACCCAGAGGAAGGAATTGAATCCCGGTGCGATGTCCTCCGGCGAGGGCTCCGGCGGAGCGAGTTCGATGCCCTCGATGGGCGCACCGCGACGAATCACATGACGGAAGGCGGCCAGGCCTAAAAACAGGCAGCCGATCGCTGCCGGCAGGTAGGCTTGCGCCAAACGAGAGAGGCATCCGATCTTATAGGCCATCTGGGCGAGCAGCGGACCCGACTCGCGAAGGGAATGATATTCCACGATGCCAAAGAGGAATCCCTCCCTCCCCATTGCCATGAAGGGCAGCAGCGTTACCGCCAAGCCCAGAAATCCACCCAGCGCAAAGTCCAGCCACGCCCACGCCTTGAGGCGGTGGCGAAAGAGCAGCAGATAGAGCCCCCCCACGGCCAGAGCCGCCCCCAGAGAAATCCGGGTCGCCGCCGCGCAGGCCAGGAGAAAGCCGGAAGCAAAGGCGGCGCGGAAGGCCGACTTGCGATTCACAAAAGACAGTAGCGCCAATCCCGAACACAGGAACATGCCGGACAGGGCATAGGTCTTCACCACCGTTGTGAAGTAGGACTGATAGAGATTGACCCCGATGAGAATAAAAGCGAGCCCTGCGGTCAGTCGCTGGGCCTTTCGGGGGCCGGAACGCATCGCCAGCCACACGGCCGACAGCAGGCCTAGCGCGCCGAACAGCCAGGTCACCATGCGACCTCCCAGCAGCCCGAAGTGCCCCACCCAGCTATAGGTCCAGGAATAGACCAGCGGGAGCATCGGCGGCTGCGTAAACGCAAAATCCCGATAAGGCATCAACCCTTCGGTCATCTGCTTTGCGGCATAGAGATACCAGCCTTCGTCCTGGTTCAGCTCGCCCATCCAGAGATTCAGGCCCGACAGCATCAGCCAACTGGCGACGACCGCCAGCAGCAGGATGATGTGACCACAACGCCAGGCCCGGCAGGGGCCGCCAGTTTGTTTTTCTTGAGATTCCATATAAGCGGATGATTTTCGCCTAACGGGGAGCATGTCGCAATCTCAAAATGGTTGCCCACTGGGAAGGGCTGTCGCATACTGCCTGTATGAATATGACATCCTTTCCTGACATCCCGGATTCGCGCCTGGAAGAGTACTCCTCGGCCTTCACCCTTTCTGACATGGAGATCTTTGTCTTTCCCAGCCTTCTCTACCCGCTGGTGCTGGCCAATATCATGTCGCCCCGCATCTGGAAATGGCGCGAGGACCCCTGGTTTTCCAACTTCCCGAAGCTGACGCCCTATCGCCGGATCCTGCGTCTCAAGCAGTATATTATGGATCATTATGCCTTCAACCTGGACCTGGAGACCTGGGGTCTGACGACGCAGGAAAAAGAAATGGAGCGGTTTTCCCCCTATCTGGATCCGGAGACCATCGCCAAAAGCAATGCGCTGTTCGGCTACGAAGGCGATCAGTTCTATTTCGACCTCGATATCCGGCGGCACTTCGGCCTGGACAAATACACCAGCGACACTATTCCCTATTGGAAAACCGAAACCGTGGAAGCCATGGATTCGTTCCGCCATCAGCCCGGTCACCAGCGAGGTGCCGGCGAGTGCGTCTCTCTCTCCACCCTCTATGCGGCTGCGCTGTACATTCTGTGCGACATTCCGCTCGAGGACATCTTTCTGGTCGCCACCCCCCTGCACTCCCAGAACTTCATCGATGTGAAGGAAGGGGTTCTGACCAACAATCGGCGGCTCGTAACCAAAGCGATGTGGTTCAACGGCACGGTGCTGAGCACCAAAGCCCGGCGCGCCATGGAGAACGAGCAGATCACGATTGTCTCCCATGCCTCCGGCTATATCCACACGGTCTATCCGGAAACCGGAATCGATCCCGAGGCCTACGCGCGCTTTCAGCAGAAGCTGGGTGCCTTTGTGCAGACGCCCGTCACCCCTGAGATCCTCTACAACTTCCTGCGCCAAAGCCCGGAACGGCAGAAATGCTTCCAGTTCGAGCACGAAATCTTCGGCAAGCGGCGCTGGATCCCCGCAGAGAATGCCTACGCCTTCGAGAACTCCTGTTCCTTCAAGGTCTCAGACAAGACCCGGAAAAAACTCCTCAATGAAATCGAAGAGGATGAATTCTTCGCTGAACCTCTGACGGATCGCATTCCCCTGAACAAATTCGACCACTTTTTCCACCATCAGCATATCGATCTCGACAAGGAAGCGGATTGCCTGACCCTTGGCCGTGAATTCAACTGCTATCACACCGGTGCCTGTGAAATCATTGACGAGCTCCGCGCCTTCTGCCGCCTTCATCCGCATTGGCCCGATGCCGACAGCCCAAAGACTTTCATCCCCGGCCCCCGGATCGAACTGGCCAATGGTCTTTCACGGGAAGAAATCGTTGCCAGCCTCGAAGCCCAGCGGTCTGACAATCCAGCAGCTGATATGGCCTTCTATGCCGCCCGCGATCTGGCGCGGGTCGATCCCCGCCCCTTCCTCAAGGCCGCGATTGAACGCTCCCCTGTCTGCATCGATGCCGCCCGAACGCTGGATGACGCCATGGTTGCCGCCTGTCTCCGCGAAATGCCCAACGAATCCACCTACGACGAAACGCGCCTGGCTCAGCCCGACGAAGTCTGGAACTGCCGACGAGGAGACGGATTTGAAAAAGTGACCACGCTGGCTGCCGTGCTCCATGCCCGTAAACCGGAGGTTCCCTTCACCCTGCGGGCCACCGGCGACACCGCCAGCTTGGAATTCGATGGCGACACCTTCCGCTTCCCGACGGCGAAAGGACTCGATCTGGAACTACGCTGGCCCATCGCTTAACCCCATACCAAACCCCAGAGGAACCCCCGATGAACAACTACAGTGAATGGATGGATATGGTCGGATCAGGCCTGGATTTTGTCGGGGTCATGGTTATTGTAATCGGCGCGGTTGTTTCCACATTCCTATATCTATTTGGCCGGAAAGAGGCCACGGTGCCGCCCTTCAAGCGTTATCGACAGGGGCTTGGAAAATCGATTCTGCTTGGACTAGAATTCCTTGTGGCCGGCGACATCATCCGGACAGTCGTCGTCGCCCCCACGCTGGAGAATATTACGACGCTCGGTCTGATTGTCCTGATCCGAACCTTCCTCAGCATGACCCTGCAACTGGAAGTGGATGGCCACTGGCCCTGGCAGCCCAAGCCCGCCGCTATCCCCGTCCCCACAGAAACCGACCAGTAGACCCTCCGTCCCGGGATTCAGAATCTGCCGACAGGACGCGACGGCCAACCGGTTCCCGGCCTCTAATTAAACCAGAGGGCGAATCCGACAAACTGGCCGTTGAAGGTCCGCATCAGGCGACTCCAGAAATTGGGATCCGTCAGCCTGCCTTCTTCCAGATAGGGGACAGCGCCTGTACCCTGAACCCAGAGGACTAGATCAAAGGTCTCCGGCTCTGTAAACACGCGCCGGAGGTTCACGCCCAGCGGCTTTTCGCCCCGCCAGAACGGGATCAGGTTTTCGCCGGCCAGCAAGCTTTCGGCCTCATCCAGGAAGGCCCGCCATTGCACCACCATGTCCTCTGTGACGTTCACGCCGGGCACCACGCCGGTCTGGTTCGAATTCGGGATCCATTCACAGTCGTCGTCCGTCTCCTTTTCATAGAGATCCCAGGAAGTCCGGCTGAGCGAAACGACCTGCTCCAGATGACCGAGCGCGGCTTCGCTTCGGGAGGCATCCGCCACCGGCAGATTCAACAGATGGATGAGCGCAATAGCATCGATGAATGGCGTGTAGTCATGCCGCCCCGGCTTCGACTGCCGCAGGAAAGGATAAGACGTCACCGGATCGCTAAAAAACAACTGGGCTGTATGGTCGAACAACTGGGAATCGTCATGGGCCAGATAGAAATCGAGCAGGGCCGTAAGCAAATGGCAGTACCCGCGGAGCCAGTAGACATCTCCGGCATCCAGACGTACGAGGAAGGTGTCGGCCTGCTCCTTCGTGATTTTCACACGCCGGTTCAGCTTGGCATAGATGGTCCACAAAGCCTCCGTTTCCTCCCCTTCTCCGCTGCTATTGAAATCCAGATGACCTCGACCGATATGGACCCCCAACTTGACGGCTTCACTGTTTATGCCAGACAGGGTTTTCTCTGCAGCCATCAAATCCTCAACGAACCGCGCCAGGATCTGTCGAGCCTCCCCGTTGCTGATCGGCTTAGGATCCGGATTATGCGGGACCGGAATCCGCAGAAATGGAATGGAGCGTGCGAATTCGCTATCCGTTCGCAGACCATAGCGGTACCAAGACTGCCCCAGAGTCTGAACCGCTTCTGCAAACTGCAGAAACCCCGTCGCCAAGCGCAACTGGTCGTTCTCCGGCGTCCCAATCAATTCGGCCGACAGCTCCTGAACACCTTCCGAGACCCGGGCCCCGGCCAGATAGCCATTCATCCGCTCTTCGACCGTTCCCGCCCCATCGGCACGGCAGGAGGCCGATGTGAGAATGACAATGAAAAGACTCAATACCCAAGCATAAACAATACGGTTCATGATCGTTCTCCTGTTCTTTACGCCCTTCGCTACGTCTTCAAGATTAAGCCTGGAAAACCGAAGGGTCAACGGTGAAACCGCTCAACAAGCGTGACCGAACTCAAAACGGATTCAAAAAGGAGACAAAATTGGCTGAATTAGATCCTTGTTAGCCAGTGGCTATTGCAACAGGGGGCCACGATTGAGCGGTGAGAACTT
>CAZGMQ010000079.1:0-14460 GCA_964526745.1 uncultured Verrucomicrobiota bacterium | reverse complement strand
TTCTCTCCCTCACCACCCTCGGCCTTCGGTGTCATCTATTTTGAGGCAATGCGCCCGGCCTCTGCTGTGCTTCTTTTCCTGTGAAATGATTTGCTATAAAGGCTTAGCTGGGCGGATAATGCTCGTGTGGAAGCGATGCCATGGCTGTGTCTTTTCCATTGTCCTCAGGGCGGGGCCAAGAGGCCAGCCATCGCCGTTCGCGGGTGAGCGGCGAAGGAGGAAATGCACAATGAAATCATTCACATGGGTATGGCGTTTGGCGGTACTGTTGGTCGTGGTGAGCCTGATGATTCCCCTCACCGGATGCGAAGGCGATGAGGATAACAATGACTCTCCAGCTGTGAATATCACAGGAACCTGGGACGAGGTGTATGTCGGGACCGACGCAACCGGGTCCTGGACCGAGCCGGGTACCATGATTCTCAGCCAGTCAGGGAGTGCCGTTTCCGGCACCTATTCCAATGTCGGGGGTGACAACACGGGAACCGTTTCGGGCTCAGTGATGGGCAACGCTGTAGCAATGAGCTACAGTCCAAACAATACCTCGACTTTTGATGTTTACACCGTGGCTGGTGTTATTACGGGGAATACGGGTAGCGGGACATGGGTTAATTCTTCCACTGGGTTCGGAGGAACCTGGATGGCGACCAAGCGGTAACCCATTCGCGACTGTCCACACGATGGAAATATTTATCCATCGTGTGGAAAATGCTCTTTTTCGTTTTATCCCTGTCGGGGTTTGTGGACGCGCATCTGGCTTTCTGAGGGTGGGGGAGGGGCTTCGCTCTCATCCAGGAACCCGTCGCCGTTTTTGTCGAGCCGCGGGAAATGCTGGCTGGGGCCATCGAATTCCTGCCGAGACACTTTGCCATCACCGTTTTTGTCGAGATGGGTCACAAATCCGCCGGACCCGCCGCTTGGGCCGGGACGTCCTGACCGGGCGGCAGGGGTTTCCACGGCCGGCCCCGAGGTCTTCGGCGTGGCGGTGCCGCCCCGGACGCAGCGGACGAAGTTGTTGATGCGGATGGCATCGCCCTGCGGTCCGCGGCCCTGGGGATACTGCGAAACATCGCCGGCTTTGGGGTCGCTGCGCTGGGCACCGGCGCCATGCACATCCATCCATCGGTCTCGCATAGAGCCCATGGCGCGGCCAAAGGCGATATACACCGCAGCGACACCTTGTCCGGTGCCGCGCTGATGGGTCGTGCCGGTCCAGGAGCAGGCGGCATCCTTCTGACCGGCTTCATTGGTGATGGCCGTGCAGGAAAAGACCGGATCCATGGCCGCCGACTGCGTGGTGTCGGGCGAGCGCGAATAGTCGACAAGGCTCTGGAGTTCCTTTGCGTTCGGCAGGCGCCAGTCATTGTGTCCGCCCAGCTTCAGCTTGTTGGCATAAGCGAGGGCGTCTTCCCAATCCATGCCGCTGCCGCTGTCGGCCTGCTGCCAGGTCAGACCGGTGGCCGCATCGGTGACAGTGCCGTCACGGTTGTCCTGAAAGTCGTTTTGACCGTAGGCGGGATTGCCGCGGACATAGAGTGCGTAGAACTTCTTGGCCCCGCGGGGACCGACGTTCCCGCTGGGGTACCCCTTGATGCGGCCGTCGGCGAAATTGACGCCGAACATGGTTTCGTTCCCGCCCATCGTGGTGCTCACGTATTTCGTGCAGGTGGCGAACTGCGAATCGATGATGCGATCGCCGTCCGCTTCCTTCCCGTACTGAAAGGCAAAGACCGAGTTATCGATGAAGGGTTTTTGCATGCCATCTTCGGAAGTGGTGGCTGATGGGTCATCCCCATTGAACTGAATCAGGGAGTAGAGCTCCTTGATGGTGGGCAGCCGCCAGTCGCTATAACCGCCCGTGCGGCAGGTGCGGGCGCTGGCGACGGCCTGGGCATAGGTCATTTTGTCGCCGGGGTCCTGCTGCCACATCAGACCGGTGATCCGGTCGCTGACCGTGCCGTCGCCGTTGTCCCGATAAGACGGCGCATTTCCCTGGAACTGCGCATCCTGACCGAAGAAGGCCGCCCCTTTGCTGGGATAGGCAATCTCAAGGGTGTCGTCATAGCAGCGCTCCTGGCCGGTATCGACGATGGGATAGGTGGGTTGTCCCTGACTGATGCCGATCAGGCTCATCAGGATAATAGAAGTGATGCCGATTGGTTTCATTTTTCTCTTCTTTCTCCGTCTGGATTTATTCTGTTTCGATTCGATAAAAGGCGGTGAGTCCCTCCGGGACGGTGGCGGTATAGGTATTCAGAGGCGGTGTGGCGGTAACCCCGCTGATTACGGTCGTCTCAAATCCGTGGGTCATCAGATTGGTGGTCTGCTGAACCCGATACGTTTTGCCTAGGACGCTCTGCCAGGAGATGATCCGGTCGGTGCTGCTGGAATAGTCAAAGGTCTCGATTCCCAGATAGGAGGAGACATCGGAGGGCGAAGTGCCCGCCGCGATTTCGGAGATGTTGGAATATCCGTCGTTATCCAGGTCACCCTCGGCCGGCAGGCCGGTGACGCTGTCGCTGTAGCTGTATTCGTCCCAGTCGCTCAGGCCGTCGCCGTCGGTATCGGTTGACGGCGGGGTGGCGATACCGCCGCGCACGCAGCGGACGTGATTGAAGACGCGCGACACATCGCCCTGCGGGCCGTTGCCGGCGTCGGGGTAGTCGGCTTCATCGCCGTCCTTGGGGTCGCTGCGCTGGCAGCCGGCGCCGTGGATGTCGATGATGGTGACGCCTTCATCCATGGTACCCAGGCCGCGGCCGAAAGACGCGTAGCATGCCCGGCCGGCATTGCCGTCAAACCCGAGGTGCGTGGTGCCGCTCCAGTAGAAGGGGTAATCGAGTACCCCGCCCATGTTGGTGATGCTGGAACAGGGGAACAGCGCATCAATGGCCGCCGAAGAGGTGGTGTCCGGCGAGCGGGAGTAATCCATGAGGCCCTGGAGTTCTTTCACATTGGGCAGGCGCCAATCCTTGTATCCGCCCAACTCCAGGCTCTCGGCATAAGCGAGGGCATCGGCCCAGTTCATGCCGACGAGGCTGTCATCCTGCTGCCAAGTCAGGCCGGTGGCCACATCACCGATGGTGCCATCGCCATTGTCTGTGAAATCATTTTTCCCGTAGTCGGTGTTTCCGCGGCAGGCCACCACTAGGAAAGTTTTATCGCCACCGCCAAATGCCGTCAGCCCGTAGCCCTTGATGCGGCCGTCGGCGAAGTTGACGCCGAACAGGAGGTCACCCGCCACATACAGGTTGGTGGAGGCATACTGGGAGTCGATGACCCGTTCCCCGGCATCGGTGTCGCCATAGGCGAAGTCAAAAAAGCCGGTGTCGATGAATGGAATGAGTCCGGTGGTGTCGGTGCCTTCCACATTCGGATCCGTGCCCCGGAAATCGATCAGCGAGTATTGTTCCTTGATGGAGGGGATGCGCCAGTCGCTGTGGCCGCCGTAGTTTCCGCTGTTGAGGGCGGCCGCGTAGGTCTGGACTTCGCTCCAGCTCAGCTTGTCATCCACATCGATATCCCCATCGTCATCCAGGTCGGGGCTGCGTCTCCAGGTCAGGCCGGTGCGGTTGTCCAGTACGGTCAGGCCATCGGCACTGAGGGTGAAGCTGGGCGATAAGCCGGCGTACTGGGCATCCTGGCCGGCGTAGGTTTCGCCGGGGGCGGGCGGCGTGATGTCTGCCGCGTCGCCGTAGCAGGCGGTCTGGCCGGTATCCACAATGGGGAAGGGGCCGGAAACGGTGGGCGGCTCCAGGCTGCCTTCGGAGATGGACAAGCTGTTCAGAAAGAAGTCGGAATTGCTGTTGGTTCCGGCTTCGTAGTTCCAGAACCGGACCTGTGCGATGCCCTGATCGGTCTGGGAGATCAGCGACCCGAGGAACCAGCGCTCGTTGCCAGAGGACTCGGTGAGGCGCGCCCGATAGGTGTCGGTGCCGGTCACTTCCACTTCCAGGGTGAACCCGTCTCCGGTGTAGTTCATCGGAGCGGTCTTGCTGCCGTTCCCATCCTGGATGGAGTAACGGCTTTCGCCGCCATAGAAGTAGAATTCAAACAGATTCTCACCGGCACTGTTCTGGAGACCCATGCCGGCGGAGCGGTCGGTGGCGACGTACCCGTTGTCGAAATCCACGCTGAAAATCTGTGAGGTGGCGAGAGTGCCATCGAAGGTGCGGATGGCCTCGGTGACGCCGGTGGAGGCCCACAGGCCCCACGACCGGCCGGAGGTGTCAATGCCGCCGCTCCCGCCGCCGGCGTTGCCGGAGGAGGAGCCGGTGAAATACCCCCCCGCCTCGGCGGCCGTCAGCTGCCATGGGCCGAATCCGGTGCCTCCGTTGGAGGCATCGGTCCAGTCGGCGTCATAGGCGCTGTCGGCGGTGGTGTCCGAAGCGGGGGTGGCGGCGGAAGCCGCGGCAAAGGGGATACTCAAAATCAACAGACACGTGCAAAACAGATTTTTCATTGGGCTCCTCCTTGTAGATGGGTCAGGCTGCGCAACTCTTGGCTGGTCCTTCCGGTTCAGGCGGGAGCTTCGCGGGGCCTTGTTTAGCGGTCCGCCTGGGGGCCGTGAGGACCGTGGGGCGGCTGGTGTGCGACGAGGGCTTCGGCCAGTTCTTCGGGGGAGAGCTCGCCATTGCCGTCGGCATCGAATTCTTCCGTCCATTTCGCGGCGATGTCTTCTGGTGTCGGGGGCTGGTGTCGTGCCGCGATGGCCTCTTCGAGTTCCAGTTCATCGAGTTTGCTGTCTCCGTCGAGGTCGAACTCCAGCAGCATGTCTGCTGCGATTTCTTCGGGCGGCGGCGGGGGCGGGCGCATGCCTTCCGGCCGGTCACTCTGATTACGGCCTTGAGGGCTCTGGGCGTTGGCATTCACTAAGGCCGTCAGCATCAGCACGGCCATTATGATGATTGTGATCCATGTTTTCATTTTTCTTTCTCCTGTTTATTCAAAAATATTGTTTCCGTCTTCATGATCTACTGAACTCCATCTACATGGCAGGAACCCCTGTTTGAAGATGACAGATTTGTAATGGGGGACGTTGGCCATGAGAAGGGGGCGAAGGCCCCCGGCAAGTCCCGCCGGTTCGGGCGGGATTGCCGGGAGGACTTGGCTACTGATTTTCCCGAGGGGGGCCGCCGCGGCCCCTCTGAGGCTTGTTCGCTTCAAGGCCGACAGCCAGTTCGGTTGCGGAAAGGGTTCCGCTCTCGTCGGTGTCATAGGCGGCGATCCAGTCGGCGGCTTCGCTCAGTGGGGTGGGCGCCTGGGGGAGGGCGGCAATTGCCTCTTCCAGTTCGGCCTCGCTGAGAGCGAGATCCTCATCCAGATCGAACTCATCCAGGAGGTCGACCACCATTTCTTCTGCTGTAGCCGGCGGGCCCATGCCTTCGGGGCCGCCCTGCTGTCCACCTCGCTGTCCACCACCGCCCCGGCCCTGAGGACCCTGTGCACTCGCTGTCAGCATGAGAGCTAACGTGAAAAGAATGGAGGCTTGAATCGTTGTTGCTGTTTTCATTTTTGTTCTCCTGAGAGGCCGGATGCTATCCGTGCTCTTCACGAAAGAGGTAACACCATGAACATGGCGGGAATGGGTGTGTGGAAATGACAGTTCTGTAATTGAACAACGGTTGCCTGCCGCAGGGCAGACGGGTACAGTGAAGTCATGAAAATTCTCATTGTCGAAGATGAAAAGAAAATCTCTGCATTTGTGAAGAAAGGCCTGACCGAGGCTGGCTTCACGGTGGATGTGGAGCACAACGGGGATGATGGATACCGCCGCGCCACCCATGAATCCTACGATGCGATCGTGCTGGATATTATGCTGCCGGGACGCGACGGCCTGAGCATTTTGAGCAGTCTGCGGGAAAAGAAAAATCCGGTGCCGGTGATTCTGCTGACCGCCCGGTCCGAGTTGCGCGAGCGGCTGGACGGCCTGAACCAGGGGGCGGATGACTATCTGACGAAGCCCTTCTATATGGAAGAGCTGATTGCCCGGCTGCAGGCTATCACCCGCCGCAGCGGCGGGGAGGGGCTCAGTCTATTGCAGGTCGAGGATCTGGTGATGAATCTGCTGACCCGGGAAGTGACGCGCGGGGCAACGGCCGTGGAGCTGACCGCCCGGGAATTCAATCTGCTGGAATATCTGCTCCGCTCGCCGGGCCGCGTGCTCACTCGCACGCAGATCCTGGAGCATGTCTGGGGCTATAACTTCGATCCCCAGACCAATCTGGTGGATGTGTATATCCAGCGCGTGCGAAAGAAGATTGCGCCGAACGGGGAAGTGGACTTAATTGAAACGCTGCGCGGCGTTGGATACCGCTGCCGGAAGGACGGGTGAGGCTGATGCTCATCCGTTCGTTCCGTGTCCGTTTTCTCTTGTGGAATGTACTGCTCACCGGCGCCGTACTGATCGCCTTCGGGGCGCTGACGATGGGGCTGTCCTATCGGGGGGGGCTGGAGCGGCTGGACAGTGATCTTCAAGAAAACGCCCGCCGGGAATTCCGCAATGCCCGTCATGCGAACTTTCGGGAGGGGGCGACTCCCCTCTGGCGCTCTGAATATGGGGGAGGTCCTGAACAGGTCCCCTTGGCGCTGTTGATCCGTGAGCGGGTCAGTACAAATGTCCTGTTGCAGAGCGAGGCCTGGTCTTCGGAATTAAGCGCCAGCGAGTTTGCGGATCCGCCCCTTTCTCAACAGGCTTCTTCCCTCGAAAACAGGGAGGGCCCGTTTGGGCGCCGCCCGCCGCCTCACGAAGACCGGGAGGGTCTGTTCGGGCATCGCCCGCCGCCACCCGAGTTGGAAGAGGGCGGGATGCCTCCGCCGCCGTTCGGCGGCGATTCGCCACAGCCCGGTGAAAAATTCGAGCCGCCACCGCTGGAGAAGGGGCCCTTCATTTCTCTGAAACTTGCCGATGGAGACTGGCGCTTCGGTGTCATGGGGCAGCGGGATTTGACGGTGGTCATTGGCGTGACTCTGCAGCCGCTGCAAACGCAGATGCGCCAATTGGCACAAGTCCTGTTGATTGCCTTTCTGCCAGGACTGCTGCTGATCGCGATCAGTGGATGGATTCTGACCAGCCGCGCGATGCGCCCGGTTCGGGTGTTAACGAGAACAGCGGAAGGAATCACGGCTCGCGGTTTGGATCAGCGCCTGCCGCTGACCCGCGAGGCGGCAGAGTTCAACCGGCTCTCCGAGGTGTTCAATCAGATGCTGGACCGGCTGGAGAAAAGTTTTAGACAGGCCACACGCTTCAGTGCCGATGCGGCACACGAACTGAAGACGCCGCTGGCGATTCTGCAGGGGCAGCTCGAGGAATCCCTGCGTGACTCGCAGGAGGATCTGGCGCATCAGCAGTTGTGTGCCAGCCTGCTGGAGGAAGTCCAGCGGCTGAAGGGGATTGTCCGGAAGCTGTTGCTGCTTTCCCTGGCGGATGCCGGGGAACTGCGCGTTCAGCGGGAAGCGGTTGATTTGAAGGCCCTCGTGGGAAATGCCGCGGAGGATGTCGGTATTCTGGCTCCGGGATTGACCGTAGATGTTCAGGCGGATTCCCGGGTGACCGTTCCGGGGGATCCGGGTCTCTTGGCACAAGTGGTTCAGAATCTGGTGGGGAACGCGATCAAGTACAACCGTGAATCGGGATGGATCCGCCTGGAGCTGGAATCTCTTCCTGACTGGGTTCGTCTGGCGGTGAGCAATAGCGGGAGTCCGATTCCGGCTGATGCCCAGCCCCGGATTTTTGAGCGCTTCTATCGGGGTGACTCCTCCCGAGCCCGTGAAGTGGAAGGGGCGGGTCTGGGCTTGAGCCTGTCGCGGGAGATCGCCCGCGCCCACGGCGGGAGCCTCGTGCTGGAGCAGAGCGATGGAGAAGGGACGACATTCGTTCTTCAGATTCCCTTGGTCCCGCAGGATCCGCACGTCTAATTATTCAGATCTTGTTAACCCTTGGCCCTTTTTCGCCGCGAGTCTTCTCGCGGCGAAATGTGTTTTGGGCAAAAAAGGTCCGTGCCAGGCATTATCGGGGGGGGGTAGCCTGGCACGGATGAATGCAGACGGGTGAGGTATGGGGGGGTCCTCGTAATCCCATCTGCTTGCTGCGTGGTTAGCAGCAAGTTGTTAAAATTGTGTTTGCAAAGATCATATAGGGAATGCTCGTTCCCCGATTTATTGCTGTTACTATAATAGTGAACGCTGAGAAGTCAACCCCCATGCTCGATAAAATCTTATTTTTTCTTCGAAGGGCGATGGACTTTCCGAAGCATGGGCAGACTGGCCAGAATGTCTTTCGGTAAGCGATAGTCGGGATAGGTGCGATAGCGGTATTCCGCCACCTGCCAGGCCAGGTCCTCGCGATCGGCGGCCAGCCAGGCCCGGACAAGCTGATCCATAATGGCGATCTGGATTTCCGGGGAGCGTTTGAGCGCCCGCCCCCAGGCATGTTCGAGGTATTTGGCGGCGGCGGTGGCATCACCAATCCTGAGGTTGATGCTGCCTAATGTCTCCAGCACAAGCGGGTTATTCGGATCAAGGGTGGCGGCTTTGGTCGCATGGCGCAGGGCCACCATCATCTCGCCACCTCCCCATAGCATAGCATAGGCCAGATTATTGAGGATTTTAGGGTTATCGGGCTCCAGAGCCAGGGCGGCGCGGAACACAGGGATGGCGGCGGCATATTTTTTCTTTCGGACAAGGATATTGCCCTGTCCGAGAAGGACATCCACATCAGTTCCGGTTGGCGAGACGAGCTGGATGCCGCTATAGGTGGCCTGAGCGCGGCGATAATAGCCTTTGTCGTACCAGAAGTCGGCCAGCAGGAGCTTTTGCTTGCGGGTGGGCTCGAAATGTCTGAAGCCACTGGGCTTGATAAGGCAAAGGGCGGCCTGTTTCAGCGGTTCGCGGCGCCCGAAGAACTCGGTTTCGGACAGGGTCCGGACTTCACCGTTTCCGTCCAGCAGATCGAGGGTGTGCGCCTCGCGGTCCCACGCAATGGGGATGTAGGGAGTGGCAACCGGGCTGTAACGGATGTCGGGGGGCAACAGCACCAGCAGTGGCCGGTTGCGGCCTAATTGCTCCCAGAGAAAGGTCTCATCGGCTTTCACCACGACCAGCAGGCGGTTGTTCTTCTTGGCCAACCGCCGGGCCGCGGGGCGACTGAGACGGCCCTGGTGCGCGGCGGGGGCAATGATAGTCTTCACCTGGCCAGGCGAGAGAGGGGCGCCGTTGGCGGCGAAGAAGGCTGAGACAATCGCCTGGTCCGCCCGTCGGAGCCCGTCCGGCACGGCGGGGACCGACCGCAGCGCGCGCCGGGCGTCTCCCTTCTTTTGGCCGGGCACGGTGGCGCACCCCGCCGCCAGACTTAGGAGAAGGAGTCCGGCCAGAAGAAAGCCCCATCGGCGGGGGGGCCGGACGGGGCTGGACAAGGGGCAATGCATGGCCGGGAAAACTAGCGTTTACGGGTACGGTCCAGGACTTCGTAGACACCGGGGGTTCCACTGAGAATCTGCAGGGCGCGCATGCGCACCGTTTCGTTGGGCACGATACCGTAGAGGATCCCTAGGCCGTCTTCGACTGAAACACTCAGCGTGGCACTGGCAACCATGGGGTCGTTCGAGAGGCGTCCGCTGGCGAGCGCTTCCGCACCTTCATCGGTGGTGGAATCGATTGCGAGGCTTTCCCCGTTGAGGGAGGTGCAGCCGGTCACGGTCCACAGCAGGGCCGCCATCAGGGGGATCAGTGTGAGCAGTTTTTTCATCGGGGCTCTCCAAATGGTTTTGTGCCGATCAATCGACATGCGGGGATAAAACAAGATACAGGTACTTTAGGCTGTGGGAGGGGGGTTGTCAATGGCGGGCGGTTGCCAGCGCGGGCCGGTTCTGATACGGTGCGATGGCATGACGGCAAAACAAAATTCATACACGATCAAACTGACCCCGGATCAGATGGAGGCCGCAGCGAAGCTGTTGCGGGAGGGGAACTATCGTCTCCGCCGTTTGGAGCATACGCTGGCCGCCGCGCAGGGCGAGGACTGCCAGATTGCCATCTACAAGAGCGGGAAATGTCTCGTGCAGGGCAAGGGGGCTGAAAACTGGATCACCTTTACGCTGGAGCCAGAGATCCTCAAGGAGGCCCGTCTGGGCTATGAGGACGTTCTGAATCCCGATGCCCACACTCCGCACATGGGCGTGGATGAAAGCGGAAAGGGCGATTTCTTCGGACCGCTGGTGATTGCCGCCGCTTATGTGGATGAACCCATCGCCCGCGATCTGAAAGCCATGAATGTGCGCGACAGCAAAACCATCACCACCGACAAGGCCATGCAGGATATGGCCAGGAAAATCCGCACGCGGCTGGGCGACCGCTATGCGGTGGTCTCCATCGGTCCGGCCGCCTATAACCGGCTCTATCCCACGATGAAGAGCGTGAACCGCATCCTGGCCTGGGGCCATGCGAAGGCCATTGAGAATCTGCTGGAGAAAGTGCCGGATTGTCCGCGCGCCCTGAGCGATCAATTTGGTCCTGAGCAGCAGATCCAGCGCGCCCTGCAGCAGAAAGGGCGCAAAATCAAGCTGGAGCAGCGTCACCGGGCGGAAAGCGATGTGGCCGTGGCCGCCGCCTCCATTCTGGCGCGTTCCGCCTTTCTGACACAGATGGACAAGCTCGGTGATCGCTACGGCGTGAAGACCTTGCCCAAAGGCGCCTCGGCCAAAGTCAAGTCGGTTGCCGGCGAGCTGGTCGGCAAATATGGCGGCACCGTGTTTCTTGAGACCGCCAAATGCCATTTTAAAACCACGGACGATGTGCTTGGCCCGCTGGGCAAGACGCGCGAAGGAGAAGGCCTGCCGCCGGCTCCGGAGCGAAAAGTGTATGTGCGGAGACCCTCGAAATGAAATTGGTTCGATTTGGCGCGCCCGGCGAAGAACGCCCGGGCATCTGGCTGGAAGCCACGAAAAAGGAACCCGCCCGCATTGTGGATGTGCGCGCGATGGTCTTCGATATCGAAGACTATGACCAACGCTTCTGGACGACGTATGGTGTCGAGCGCCTGAAGGGGCTGCTGGACGAAATGGCGCTCAAGACCCTGCCCGCCGAAGGCGTCCGTTTGGGCCCGCCGGTCGCGCGTCCGCGCCAGATCATCTGTCTCGGAAAGAACTACCGTGACCACGCCGAAGAGTTCGACTCCAAGGTTCCGGATCATCCCGTCTATTTCTCCAAAAGTCCCGGGACGCTCTGCGGCCCGACCGATCCCATCCATCTGCGCCCTGGCATGGAGCGCGTGGATGCCGAAGCCGAACTGGCGCTGGTCATTGGACGGCGCATGCGGGATGTGCAGGAGACGGAGGCGCTCTCCTATGTGGCAGGCTATACCGTCCTGAACGATGTCACGAATCGCGATGTGCAGAAGTCGCGCCTGCAGTGGTTTCTGGCCAAGAGCGCGGATACCTTCGGTCCGATGGGCCCCTGGCTCGTCACCGCCGATGAAATCAAACAGCCGCACGCCCTGGATATCTTCCAGCGCGTGAACGGCGAGGTGCTGCAGGAGTCCGAAACCTCGCGCATGATCTTCCGCATCGAGATGGTGCTCGCCGAACTCAGCCGGATGATGACGCTGGAACCCGGCGATGTCATTTCCACCGGCACGCCCGGCGGTATCGGCTCCGCCCGTACGCCGCCCATCGTGCTGCATGACGGCGATGTTGTGGAATGCGAAATCGAAGACATTGGCACGCTGCGCAATCCCGTCGCGATGATCTATTCTTAATATGGCGTTCCGGATGGAGCGAAAACTTCGAAATAACAAGTGAATGAATGGGAATGATATGTCAAAAAGTCTGATGATTGGTTTAGTGGTGTTGGTGGCGGGATCGTGTGGGGCTCAACAACCCGATTTTGGAGCGATGATGCAGGCTATGGCGGGTGCAGCCCAGTCACAGGAGGCGACCGCTGCTCCCAGCATGGTTTCGGTGAAGGCGCTGAAGAACGCGCTGCCCAAAGAACTGCCTGGTTTGGAGCGTGTCGAAGCCGGTGCCGAAAAACAAAGCGTATTGGGTATCAGCGCCGTGATCGCTACGGGCGTCTATGAGGCCGGCGAAAAAACGATTCAAGTTGAGATTTCGGACATGGGGGGCATGGGCGGTCTGGGTACCATGGCCATGATGGGGATTGCCAATGCGGAAGTAGATAAGGAAACCCGCACCGGATTTGAACGGACCACGACCTACCAGGGATTCAAGGCGTTGGAAAGTTATGACAAGACGAATCAGAGCGGAGAAATCGAAGTGTATATAGGAAAACGATTCAATGTGTCCATCAACGGATCGAGCCTGAGTTCGTTCGATGAGTTGGCCGCTGTTGTGAAAGCATTGGATCTGAAAGCACTGTCGGAACTCAACCCGGAACCCGTTTCGGCACCATAGATCAGGAGAACCAAGAGGAGGGGCCGAGTAGCCCCACCCTCAACGGGTGTTGTTCCTAGGCGGACAGGAAAGCTTACAATGATTACGGAGAGCCTGCGACGAGAACCTGTCACCGAAGCCGAATGGCTCGGGCCGATTCCGGTCAAGAGCCTGTATGCGAAGCCCGATCTTCCGTTTGAGGTGGACCTCGGCTGCGGAAAAGGGCGGTTCCTGCTGGCGCACGCCGCCCGGCATCCCGAGGTGAACATGCTCGGCATCGACCGCATGCTCCGGCGCATCCGCAAGATCGACAACCGCGCGCGGCGGCTCGATCTCGACAACATCCGCCTGATGCGGATCGAAGCCTACTATGCCGTGTCTTGCCTCCTGCCGTCACTGAGCGTGAATACGTATTACATCTTTTTCCCGGACCCGTGGCCCAAGGCCAAGCATGAGGGACACCGACTCTTTAATCCGAAGTTTCTCGATGCTATGCACCGTACGATGACGGCAGACGGCATCGCGCACATTGCGACCGATCACGCGCCGTACTTCGAACAGCTCTTCGAGGTGTTTGCCGGCGATAAACGGTTTGTGCCGGTAGATCCATTTGTGCCGGACGAGGACGAACAGACCGACTTCGAAAAGTTCTACATCGAATCCAAGGGCATCGGCCGCCTTTCCGTCCGGAAGGCATAAGAAGTAGTTAGTAGTCATCCTCCTTCGCCAAGGCTACGGAGGACGTGGGAGTCAGAATGGCGTTGATGGGTTTGATATTTTTGGCAGGATGAGTCCTGATTCATGAAAACACAACTACCTGAACTCCTGATGCCCGCAGGCAACCTGTCGAAACTGCGCATGGCGCTGGCCTATGGGGCCGATGCCGTCTATGTCGGCGCGGCCGGTCTGTCCATGCGCCCGGATGTCTCGTCCTTCAGTGTCGAGGATTTGGCGCAGGGGGTGGCGCTGGCGCATCAAGCCGGCAAAAAATGCTATGTTGCCGCCAACAGCCTGATCGGTCAGGAAGACCTGGCGCCTTTGGAAGCGTGGCTGGAGGCCACGCGCGACATTCCCATGGATGCCGTGATTTTGTCAGATGTCGGTGCCATTGCTCTGACCCGAACCCTGCGTCCCGAACTGGATCTGCATATCTCCACCCAACTCAGCACGGCCAATGCCGCCGCCGCTCGCTTCTGGGGAGAGAGCGGAGCTGCCCGCGTGGTGCTGGCCCGGGAATGCAGTCTGGCCGATGCCGAACAGATTGCCCGCGACAGCGGGGTGGAAGTGGAAGTCTTTGTGCATGGGGCCATGTGCATGGCGGTGTCCGGCCGCTGCCTGCTGTCGGCTCACCTCTGCGGGAAGAGCGGCTCCAAAGGCCAATGCAAACAGACCTGCCGATGGGAGTGGCAGCTCGTGGAATCGGCCCGCCCGGGGGAAGCCTTCCCCGTCTTCGAAACCGGCCGTGAAACTATTTTTCTGGGTTCCACGGATCTCTGCCTGATCGAGCATATCCCCGAACTGGTGTGTTCCGGGGTGCGGGCGCTGAAAGTGGAGGGGCGGATGAAGAGCGAATACTATGTCTCGGCCGTCGCCCGCGTGTATCGCGCCGCCTTGGACCGCTACGCCGCCGCCCCGGACGGTTACGAACTCGACCCCGCCTGGCTGCGGGAACTGGATGCCGTCAGCCATCGACCCTATGCCAAAGGATTTGCCTTTGGATATCCCGAGCAGGATCCTGCGTCGCTGCAGGCACAGAACCGCCCGGTCAGCACCTGTGAGATTCTGGCCTTCTCCGAAGGCGAGGAGAACGGGGCGATCACACTGTCGATCAAGAATCCATTCGATAAAGGCGAAACCGTCGAGTGGATTGCGCCGGGCGAAGCCGGCGGGACCGTGGAAGTTCTGGCAATCAAAGATGAGACCGGCAAAGCATTGCCCCGCGCCCTCTGCGGAACCACGGTGCAGGTCTGCTTTTCAACTCCGTTGCCCGCTCATGCGATTTTGCGCCGCCGCGCGGCACCCAGACCTTATGGCTGAAGCGGGTAGAGCTTCGGCCTTTGTTGTCTTAAAATAG
>CAZGMQ010000078.1:0-14469 GCA_964526745.1 uncultured Verrucomicrobiota bacterium | reverse complement strand
AAATAGAAAAAATGGCCCCCAATAGGCCCAAAATGTACAATATTCAAGCTGAAAAAGCGTTTTGGGTGAAAAATCAGGTTTCCGCGCAGAAGGCGGTGACAAAGGCGCTGAAATCGGGATAGGTGAAGTCCGGTATCTCGTCGCCGGGGTGTCCGATGCCGTTCTGGAGAAAAATGGAGCGGACGCCTGCATTCCGGGCCGCTTCCAGATCGGTGTGGTGGTCCCCGATCATCCAGGTGTTGTCCGGGGTGAATCCTGTGCGGTCCATCGCGAGCTGCAGCGGAACGGGGGACGGCTTCAGTTCATCGATGTCGCCGCCGCCCAGCAGGACAGCAAACAGATCGGTCCATCCAAAGTGCTCGCAGAGAGCCCGCGCATGAACGCCCGGCTTGTTCGTGATGAGAGCCAGTGTGTGACCTGTCCCCTGAAGGGTGCGGAGCCCTTCATCGACTCCCGGATAGGCCGTGGTCGCATCCGTGAGATGGGCGGCATAGGCGGCGGCGATTTCAGTCGTGGCCAGCTCCAGGTCGATCTCCACCCCTTGAAGGGCCCGGAGCGCTAGCATCCCGACCCCGTTGCCGACATAGGAAGCAATGGTGTCCAAGGACAGCGGCGGCAGCTTGTGAAGCGCCCGCATCCGATTGACTGCGGCCGCCAAATCCGCCCGGGAATCAATCAGCGTGCCATCCAGATCAAAGAGAAGAAGCTGGGGTTTCATGAAGTCGCCTCCGGTGCCCGAAACAGACTGCGGCATGCCCGGATGAATTGTGGCAGTAGGAAAAGCATCCCGCCCAACATCCCGAGAAGGAGATCCAGCAGAGTGTCCTCCAGGCTCAGTTGACAGAAGGTGCCCAATAAGGTGTCCGCCAGATACTCCGCAAACTCCCAGAAGAGAGCCGTGGTGCTCACCAGACCCAAGAGAAGCCCCAGTTTCACCCAAGCTTGAAGCGGTGGCAGGATCATGCGCTCTTCCAGAATGACCAACCCGCCATTCAAAAAATACGCGATGGCGAAGCCCCCGAAGAAATGAAACGGAATATCAATCTGGGGCCAGTGGCGATAGCCGTCGATGACATGCGCGCAGAGTTCGTGCGACAGTAAAACCAGAATAGGCAGCCACCCATATCTTCGGAGGGTAGCCAGACTGGCAGAAAGGAAATTTTTGAAAGAGGGGGTGATCATGGAGTGAAAGCCTGACCCGGCGGGCAGACTAGTCGGATGATTCTGTTTTCTGGGGCCAGAAAGGATCGAAAATGAACCACTGGGTGGGATCGCGGGCAATCGTTTCTTCCATCATGGTGACAATCTTGTCCTGAATGGCTTCTTCCGAGGGATAATCCTTCGGCTCGATGGGGGGATGCAGGCGGAGGATGAAGGAATCATCCGGCTGGCGGGTGGCAAACCCGATATAGAGAGGAACGTCCAACCGGTGCGCAAACCAGGCGGCGCCGCGGGGGAGGGACGTTTCCCGGCCAAAGAATTTCCGGTTGATGCCGTTGCCGCTGAAATCGCGGTCACCCACGAGTGCAACGGCTTCGCCGCGCTTGAGGGCCTTGATGGTAGCGATCCCCGCCTTTTCCATCGGGATGACTTTCATGCCGCGCTGTTCGCGGAAGAATTGAAAAAGTCGTTCGAGATCCGGGTTGGGCACAGGGCGGACGATGACATTGATGGGGATACCCGTAGCCGCGATAAAGGCACCGCCCAGTTCCCAGTTGCCGTAGTGGGCCGTCAGCATGATGGCCCCGCGTTTGGAATCGCGGATGGCTTCGAGGTGTTCCATGCCCTGGATGCTGACATATTTACGGAGCTCGTCCGGAGCCAGCTTCCGGAAGCGGATGAAATCGGCCAGATACTTCCCGAAGTTCTGAAAGGTTTTGCGGGAGCAGCCTTCAATGACGTGGTGTGAGGGTAGAATGCTCTGGCTGGCATAAATGGTGCGGAGGTGGTCCCGGACGGCTTCGCGCCCTTTCCGATTGAAGAAATACATCAGGTCGCAGAGGCGCAGGCAGAACCAATAGGCAAAGTTGAGCGGCATGAGCCGGACCAGGAAGGAGAGGAAACGATAGAACCAATATCTCATTCAGAGTCCTGTTGTGGAAGACTGTCATACAGGGCGGCGGCGATGTCTCGGGCGGCATGCGGCTTGCCGATGCTCCGGGCACGGGCCGCCATTTTCTCGATCAGTTCAGGTTTGGATAACAGCGAAGTGACCACGCCGGGCAGATCGCGATCGCGGTCCACCTGAATCGCGGCACCGTGACGCACCAGCATCTCGGTGTTGCCGCGTTCCTGCCCTGGCAGCGGACGGATCAGCAGCATCGGTGTGCCGGAGGCCATGGCTTCCGCGGAGGTCATGCCACCGGGTTTCCCGATCAGCAGGCTGGCTCGGTGCATCAGGGCGATGGCATCTTTCACATAGCCGCGGATGCGGATGGGGTGGGAGAATTTATGACGCGCCTTGATCAGCTGTTTGCGCAGCTTTCGATTGGTGCCGGTGACCACATCGATGGTGAAGTCGCCTTGCGCCCGGTCCAGCTGCCGGATGGTTTTGACGTGGGCGCCCAGGCCGCGGCTGCCGCCCATAACCAGCACACGGCGGCCGTCGTCGCCGCTGGTTCGCGAGACCGTCCGGTGGCGAGCGGCGAGGATATCGGCCTGGATCGGGATGCCCAGCGTGTGAATGCATTCCGCCGGGATGCCCAGGAGCATGAACCGCTGCATCGCCGGTTCCGTTGGCACCACATAGTGGATATTTTTATTCGGCGGCACAAACCAGAAGCGGTGTGGCAGATAGTCAGTGACGACGCCCCAGATGGGAATGGGTTTTTCCTGCCGCCGGGCATAGGCGGACAGCACGGCAAAGGGATGGGCCTGCGTGCAGATGATGGCATCCGGCTGGAAGGCCTCCATCAGAATACGGAGTTTATGACTGCTGCCGCGTTGGACCAGCGGGCGGATATAGCGGGTCAGTAGATCAAACCAGAAATTGTCATAGAGCGCCTCCCAGAGTTCCGGGGTGCGGCGGATGGTCGACATGTATGCATTCTGGACGATTGCGCTCCAGGTCGGGTGTGTCGTTTCCAGCAGGTCGAGGCAGCGCGTTTCGGCCCCGGGATGCTGGCGTTTCACTTCCACTTCAATCGCGCGCGCGGCGGCATGGTGACCGCTATTGCGGACTAGATAGCAGATCAGGATGCGGGGAGCCTGGTTCATGAGGCGCTCCGGGCGGTCATCAGTTCTTCGGCATGATAGGAGGATCGGACCTCGGGCGCCGAGGCCACGGAGGTGAAGCCAAGCGTGAGCGCGGTCTCGCGCCAGCGGTCGAATTCTGCCGGGGTGACAAAGCGGTCGATGGGGTGGTGGTCGGCCGACGGGGCCAGATATTGCCCGAGGGTCAGGATCGTGACGCCCGCATCGCGCAGGTCCTGAAGGGCGGACCGCACTTCTGTTTCCGTTTCGCCCATGCCCAGCATCAGACCGGACTTCGTTCGGGCGCCTTGCTGGGCGGCATGGCGAAGAATGGACAGCGAGTTCATGTAGCTGCCCTGCGGGCGGACGATGGGGTGCAACCGTTTCACAGTTTCGAGATTGTGGTTCAGGATATCGGGAGCTGCGTCCAGCACAACATCCAGCTGAGACGTGTTTCCCTGGAAGTCAGGAATGAGCACCTCGACAGTGGTCTCCGGCAGCCGTTGGCGGATTTCGCCGATAGTTGTGGAAAAGTGGCCGGCTCCGCCATCGGGCAGGTCGTCGCGGGTCACGGAAGTGATTACCACATGACGCAGTCCCATGGCTTGAGCGGCCTCTGCGAGATGGGCCGGTTCGTCCGCATCCGGGGCATCGGGTGCTGCATGGTGCGGAATGGCGCAGAAGCGGCAGTCCCGTGTACAGTGGCTGCCCAGAATCAGGAAGGCTGCGGTACCCTCATGCCAGCAGGCCGTCCGGTTGGGGCACTGGGCTCCTTCGCAGACGGTATGCAGGTCGAGCTGCTCCAGCAGGGCTTTCACACGGCCCCCTTCCGCACGGGGCGGAAGAGGACGGCGGAACCAGCTGGGCAGTCGTGGGGACATGCCTGCCTTTAGTCGAGCGAGTGGGAAAGCAGGCCTGTGCGCAGCTTCGGCTCGAACCAGGTGCTCTTGGGCGGCATGGTCTGACCGGCATCAGCGATGCTCATCAACTGGTCGATCGTGGTGGGATACATCGAGAAGCCCACGGCAAATCCCTTGTCATCCACCAGGCGGGAAAGCTCTTCGGGCCCGCGGATGCCGCCGACAAACTTGATTCGGTTGCTGGTGCGCGGGTCATCGATAGCGAGCAGCGGCGTCAGGATGCGATTTTGCAGTGTGCTGACATCCAGTTTCTCCACCGGGTTGTCGCTCTCCACTTCCGGCCAGCTCAGGCCGTACCATTGGCCGCCGAGATACATGCTGATGTTGCGTGTCGCCGTCGGGCTGAGATCCGGATTCTCGGTCACGGTGAACTGTTCTTTCACCTTCGCCAGGAAGTCTTCTTCGCTCAGGCCGTTGAGATCCTGCACCGCGCGGTTGTAGGGGAGAATCTTCAGCTGGGAGGCCGGGAAGATCACGGACAGGAACCAGTTGTATTCTTCGTCGCCGGTGTGATTCGGATTGGCTTCACGACGTTCGGAGCCGACGCGGACGGCGGAGGCGGAGCGGTGATGGCCGTCAGCAATATAGCTGACCGGGACACCTTTAAACAGTTTTTCGACCGTGGCGGTGTCTTCGATGAGCCAGACCTGATGACGGACATCATCTTCGGCTACAAAATCATAGATCGGTTCGCCGGCGGCAATCGGGTTCAGGAAATCATTGATGGCCTGCACATCGCGGTAGGCGATGAAAACAGGGCCGATCTGGCCGTTGATCGTCGCGGTGTGCTTGGTGCGGTCGTCTTCCTTGTCCTTGCGCGTGAACTCGTGCTTCTTGATCACATCGTTGATGTAGTCATCAATGTGGGCACAGCAGACCAGACCGGTCTGGGTGTGATCGCCCATCGTCTGCGCATAGAGATAGACCAGGGGACGGTCTTCTTTAACGATCCAGCCCTTCTCCTGGAAGGCCTTGAAATTCTCAGCAGCCTTGGCGTAGACGGGGTCGGAGTAGAGGTCCGTCCCTTCGGGCAAATCGATTTCGGGACGGTTGATGTGAAGAAACGACATCGGATTGCCTTCCACAAGCGCTAGGGCTTCAGCGGTATCGACAGTATCGTAGGGGGTGGAAGCGACCTGCCCGGCAATATCTGCACGGGGCCGCCAGGCGTTAAAAGCGTGTATTCGCATGAGAGTTCCTTTTTTCCTGTTTGACCAATTCTTTTTATCAACCCACAATCCTATGAACATGACAAACGCAAAGCAAGATGAAGAGGGACCGAAACGTGCAAAAATCCGTGTCCGATTGAAGCCTGGGCGCGAAAAACCGGTGCTCCGGGGCAGCGCTTGGGTCTTCTCTGGGGCCATCGATGAAGTCGATGGAGAGGGACCAGCCGGTACCACGGTGGATGTGTATGACACCGAAGGGGATTGGCTGGGGCAGGGTTTGTGGCATCCGGATGCCGACATGACCATCCGGATGTTCACCCGGAATCCCGAGGAATCCCTCGATGATGATTTTTGGCGGAAGCGGATCCGTCAGGCCGTTATGTTGCGGCATCGCTTGTTCGGCAAACCGGCCGACTGGAAAGACACCAATGCGTATCGGATGCTGTTTTCAGAGGCCGATGGCCTGTCGGGATTGATCGCCGACCAATATGCCGATGTAGTCCTGCTGCAGGTGGGCAGCCGGGTCTGGGAGCCCTGGCTGTCGGTGATTTGCGACGAACTCAAATCGGCCACCGGCGCCGTGAGCGTCACCATTCGAGCGGAAGGCGAAGCCGTGAAGCGCGAAGGGCTGTCCGAAGACCTGGGAGGGGATTCTCCGCCCGACACGCTGACCATCCGCGAAAATGGCCATCTCTTTGAGGTCGGTCTGGCCGGTGGGCAGAAAACAGGTTTCTATCTCGACCAGCGCGACAACCGCCGCAAGGTCGCGGCCTATGCCAAGGGGCGCGACGTGCTCAGCGCCTATTGCTATACCGGCGCCTTCGAAGTCTGCGCCTCCCATGCGGGCGCCACGAAGGTTCTGGGCTGGGATTCGTCCGAGCCCGCGATTGTACAGGCCCGCCGCCATCTTGAACTGAATCCCTCCGGCGTTTCGGCGGAATATGAAGTCGCCGATGTGCCCAAGCGCCTACGCGAAGCCCGCGACCGTGCTGAGGCTTGGGACATGATCATTCTCGACCCGCCGCGCATGGTGACGAGTCGTGACGGTCTGGACCGGGGACTGCGCGCGTATAAGGATGTCAATCTGCTGGCCATGAAACTGCTTCGCCCCGGTGGCATTCTTGCGACCTTCTCCTGCTCCGGGCTGGTGGACATGGAACACTTTCGTATGATGATCGGCTGGGCCGCGCACGATGCCGAGCGCCGCGTCCGCATTCTGGAAGTCCTGGGACAGCCGGGTGACCATCCCATTCCGGTCGAGGCCCCCGAGTGCGAATATCTCAAGGGATTGATTTGCGTCGTCGACTGAGGCATCTCGGGTTGGGCCTGGCGCTGGTCCTGCTGGGAGGGGCCAGCTGCGGAAGAGCTCCGTCGCCGATGCCCGCCGGGGACGCCTCGCGGGTGATCTGCGGCACCCCGGCTGTGGCAGAAATCGTCTTTGCCCTTGGATGTGGGGATCAGGTGGTTGGTGTCAGCGCCTTCACCGACTGGCCGCCGGAAGCTGCTGCCAAACCGCTGATCGGCGGGGCGCTCTCGCCCAACCGCGAGCGGATTCTGAAACTGGAACCCACCCTGATTCTCTCGCAGGGGAAGGCAGAGACACTGGGTTCTTGGGCGCGTGCGCAACAGATTCCCTTTGTGGCCGTTCCTCTGGATACGCTCGATGAACTGCAAGCCGCGATTGGGACCTTTGCGTCAGCCCTCGGGGTGGAGGAACGCGGTGAGACCCTGTGGAAGGAACTGGAGGAAGGGTGTGCCGCCTGCTCTGCCGGAGAGTCGGTTCCAGTCTTCATCGCCATCGGCCATGCGCCGGGTGATTTATCCGCTTTGATGACATCCGGCCCCGGTACTTTTCTCGATGAACTTGTGGCGCGGGCAGGGGGTCAAAATCTATTCGCCGATGTGAAGATGGATTGGCCCTCTATCTCCACGGAATCCCTGATTCGTCGGGCCCCTTCGATCCTGTTGGATTTCCAGCCGTTTCCGATGGAAGCGGATCAAGTGGCGGCCTTGGTGGCCGACTGGGAGAAACTCGGCTTCCGTGCCGATCAAGTCCGCCTGCTGGATGAAGCGGTCTTCCTTCGCCCCGGGCCTCGCGCCGTACAATCGGTTCCGCTTCTTGCCGAAGCCATCCGCGGGAGTGAGAAAGGCGACACGCCTGAATGATTCATCTCTGACGCAAGACACAAAAGCGTGGATTCCCCGGTAGGGCGGGTTGGCCCAACCCGCCGCAGATTTTAGATCCCGGCGACTTGGGCCAAATCGCCCTACCCCAAAGCGAGCCCCGACGCCCGCGTCGGGGTTGATTCTTTGGGGAGGGGCCAGAGAAATTCTCCAGCCTGCCGGAAATGCAGGAGGGCACGGATGGACTGCTCAGACTTTCGCTCCACGGCCTCCAGCGTATTGAAGGAATTATGCGGGGTGAGCAGTACATTTGGCAGAGGGCGAAGCCTCAACAGAGCTTCATTATCCAGCGTCAGCATCGTGTGCTTTCCGGTTCGCAGGGCAGGAGCCAGTGTGGACTCTTCATTATAGACATCCAGCGCCACCCCTGAGAGCACACCTTCAGCCAGTGCCTCTTCCAGCACAAGCGCTGGCGTGAATTCGCCGCGGGCGATGTTGACCAGAATCGGGCTCCGTTTCGTCAGAGCCAATCGCTCGGGTGTGAAATAGGCCTGGGTTTCGGGAGTGAGATTCATGGCGCAGACAATCAGATCGGCTCGGGCCAGCGCGTTGTCGGCGGGGATGTAAGTAACGTCCTCGTGCCGCCGGACCGGATCGACACCCAGCACCTCGATACCGAGGGCCGTCGCGATTTTCCAGATTTCATGCCCGATGTTCCCCACGCCGAAGAGCGCCATCACCTTGCCGGGGGTTTCAAGCCCGGAGAGATGGTCACGCTCAAAGGAGTCAAACTGCGCGACCTGCCGGGGGAGGCGGCGAAAGAGGGAGGTCCACAAGAGCATTGCCTGCTCGGCGACGGCGCGGACACAATAGGTCGGCAGATAGCCTAATGCGGGGGAGGCTTCTCCCAATGCGGTGCGATAGGCGGTCAGATGATCATATCCGGTGGAACGGCTGAGCAGCCCCTTCAGATCCGGAGCCCACTCCGTCGGCAGGTTGGACTGGGTGCGTACGCTGATAATCGGTGCCGGAGGCGACGTATGGTCCGTCTCCTGAATGGTCTGGGAGGTGTGACCCACACGGAGCCCGGCCGCGGCGGCATGTTCCAGGAGGCGTTCCGCTTCTTCAGCGAAGGCTTCGTAGAAGTAGGCGTCAAAAGGCTTGGGTGACGCCGAAGGCGATGTCATGGGAGGGAAACAGGTTTATCGGCGGGCGCTGCTGCGACGGCGGGTTCAATGCGTTCGAGTGTAAATTCAGGGGTTTCAGGCACGCTGGTTTTTGGGGTTGCTGCGGCGGTTTCTTTGTCGGCCTTTTCCTTGGCTTCCCGTGCTTTCTTTTCAGCGGCGGCCTTGGTTTTTTTCTCCGCTTTGAGCCGGGATTTGTCCGCCTTCTTCTGGGCTTTCAGCTCATCGGCCTGTTTCTTCTTGGCGTTCTCTTTGGCGTCGCGGACCTGTTGAGCCTTGGCTTCTTCCGCTTTTTTCTTTGCCTTCAGCTCATCGGCTTTTTTCTGCTTGTCCGCTGCCGCTGCCTTCTCTTTGGCGGCTGTGTCTTTTTTCTTTTGCTTCAGCGCGTCCGCTTTTTTCTGCTCATCGGCCTTGGCCGTGGCGGCGGCGGCTTCTTCTTGGGCCTTTTCTTCGGCGACGGCCGCATCCGCACCAGAAGGGCGTTTGCCGACCCCCACGGTAGAGGCGATCGAGGCTTCAACAGCGGGCTGGACCGGGCGGTTCTGTCCGCGAAGGAAGTAGAAGCCCAGGCCCATCACGAGAAGGAAGAAGAACGCCAGCAGGATCGTCATGCGCCGTTCGGCGCGCCGCATCACTTCGCGCAGAAGCTGTTCGGACTCGCGGGAGCGGTGAATCAGATCGGTTACCGTTCGGGTGGAAGACTTCTGCGACTCATCCATCGCCGAGAGTGTACCGTTCAGCTGCCCCATGCTTTCGGTGAGCTTGCGGTCGTTCTCCAGATTGCCTTCCAGCTGCTTCTTAAAGAGGGTCATCACCTCATGCTGGCGGTCCATGGTGTCCGGCACCTTCTCGAGCATGGTCAGGACGCGGGCCTGGACATCTTCCTGACGATCGAGATGGGTGCGGATCGAGCGAGCCAGATCGACCATCTCCAGATAGCCGTTCTGCATGGCGACGGCCTGCTGTTTCTTGCGGCTGGTGAAGATGCGGCGCAGCAGCCCCGGCTTCTTCATGGGAAGCGGCGGCGGCATGGATAGGGCCTCGTTTTCGGGCGGCATCACTTCGGCTTCGGGAGGGGTGGATTCGGTGGAATCGGTCATAGGGTAAGTCCTCTGTGCGGGTTCTTCATTGCGGGGCATTTTATCCCTCGCCAAAACCTCCCGCAACCAAAAAGGGAACTTTCTGGAGGCGGTCCACCCGGATTCCGACGCTGGGCCAAGAGAGAGGGGTGAAAATATTTCCCAAAAATGGGTGGTTTTCTATTGCGTTAGGGGGGGGATTGTCGCAGTTTTTTCCCGTAGTTGCGGGTTGAGGACGATGAGGTGTCGGTCTTCACAACTGCATTTCCCCTTTATCGGAGGAAAAGAGAAGATGGCACGAGGACTGACAAAAGCATTGGATAAGTGGAGCGGCGTTCGCAGCAGCGAATTGTACGGTGTGGATGGCTGGGGCAACGGGTTCTTCCATATCACGCCGGACGGCTATGCGGCGGTGCGGCTGAAGAACAGCGATGGCCCCGTCAGCGTGAAGTTTCACGACATCGTTCAGGGGCTGTATCAGCGCGGCGTCAGCCTGCCGATTCTCCTGCGTTTCGGCGATTTGCTCGCGGCCCGGCTGGCGGCGATCCATCAGGCTTTCGGCAAGACCATTGCCGACCTGAACTACAACGGCGTCTATCGCGGCGTCTATCCCATCAAGGTCAACCAGCAGCAGCAGACGGTTGCGGATGTCGTCAAATACGGCGCCCCATTCCATCATGGCCTGGAGGCTGGCTCCAAGGCCGAGCTGATTGCCGCGCTGGCCTATCTGCATGATCCCGAGGCCTACATCATCTGCAACGGCTACAAAGATGCCGAATTCATCGATCTGGCGCTGTCCTCTCTGAAGATGGGCCTCCAGACCATGCTCGTGCTGGAAATGCCCGGCGAACTGGAACTCCTGCTGGAACGCGCTAAGAAGATGAAGGTGCGCCCGCGCATCGGCATCCGCGTCAAACTGAATAGTTCGGTCGGCGGCAAGTGGGCTGAGTCCGGCGGACAGGGGAGCGTTTTCGGCATGACGCCGCCCCAGGTCATCGCCGTCATCGACCGGCTTTGCGAACTCGACATGCTCGACTGCCTGGAACTGCTTCACTATCACCTCGGCTCGCAGGTGCCCAATATCCGCGAAATCCGCGGAGCGGTCCAGGAAGCCGCCCGGTTCTATGTGAATTTGGTGAAGGAAGGCGCCAAAATGGGGATCCTCGACATTGGCGGCGGTCTCGCCATCGACTACGACGGCTCCCGCTGCAACTGTCCCAGCAGCGCCAACTATGACATCGGCGAATATGCCGCCGATGTGGTCGAAGGCGTCATGAGCACCTGCGATCAGGCCGAAGTGGCGCATCCCACCCTCGTCAGCGAGTCCGGCCGTGCCTTGGTCAGTCATTACTCCGTGCTGCTGATGAATGTCCTCAGCACCAACTCCTTTGAAGTCACCGAGCCGCCCGAAAAGATGGACGAACCCATCCCGGAGCCCATCCAGAATTTGATGGAGGTGTCCAAAGGTCTGCTCACGCGCAACATGCGCGAGTTCTATAATGACGCCATCTACTATCGCGAAGAAATCCAGCGCGCCTTCAAGCATGGTGACATTAGCCTGCGCCAGCACGCGCAGGCCGACCGCCTGTTCTGGCACATTCTGACGCGTATCCGCGCCGCCATCCCCAAGATGCGGTTTGTGCCTGACGACATGCGCGATCTCGATGAAGCGATGGCTGACGTCTACTACTGCAACTTCAGCGTCTTCCAGTCCCTGCCGGACAGCTGGGCCATTGACCAGCTCTTCCCGGTCATGCCCATCCAGCGGCTGAACGAAAAGCCCGACCGCCTCGCCGTGCTGTCCGATATCACCTGCGACTGCGACGGCAAGATCGATCACTATGTCGACACGCGCGACATCTCCAACGCGCTACCCGTCCACTCCGTGTCCGATGAAGAGGATTATATCTTCGGTGTGTTCCTGGTTGGCGCTTATCAGGAAACCCTCGGCGATCTTCACAATCTCTTTGGGGACACCAATGTCGCCAGCGTCCATGTCGATGGCGAAGGCGAGATTGTCTATGAACAGGAACTCGACGGCGATTCGGTAGGGGATGTCCTCAGCTATGTGGAATACAGCCCGTCAGAACTCCTGAAGCGGTTCCGCCGCTTGGCGGAAGTCGCTGTTCGCAAGAAACGGATTACCGCTTCCGAGCGGCGCGAAATCCTCGGGGCCTATGAGACCGGTCTCCGCGGCTATACCTATTTCGAGACATAAGATCAGGATTCAAACCTCTCTTTTCTCTGTTGTCTCTGTGCTCTCTGTGGCAAATTTCTATTCTTGATTTGAATCGGAATCGGAGGATTAACATCATGTCGAAAGTATTGATTATCGGGGCCGGCGGTGTCGGCGGTGTGGTCGCCCATAAATGTGCGCAGGTGCCCGAAGTGTTTTCGGAGATCATGCTCGCCAGCCGGACGAAGTCCAAATGCGATGCCATCGCCGCGCGCCTCCCGTGCAAGATCAAGACCGCCAAGGTCGATGCCGACAACGTACCGCAGCTGGTCAAGCTGCTGAAGAAGTTTAAACCCGAGCTGGTCATCAATGTAGCGCTGCCCTATCAGGACCTCCACATCATGGATGCCTGCCTCGAAGCCGGCGTAAACTATCTCGACACCGCCAACTACGAGCCCCCGGATGTCGCCAAGTTCGAATACAAGTGGCAGTGGGCCTATCAGGCGCGCTTTCGCAAGGCCGGCCTCATGGCGCTGCTGGGTTCCGGGTTCGATCCCGGCGTCACTTCGACCTTCACCACCTGGGCGAAGAAGCATTTCATTCCGAATCCGGACACCCTCGATATCATTGACTGCAACGCAGGCGACCATGGCCAGCCGTTCGCCACCAACTTTAATCCGGAAATCAACATCCGCGAAGTGACCGCCAAAGGCCGCTACTTCGAAAACGGCAAGTGGGTCGAAACCGATCCGCTCTCCGTGAACCGCCCCTTCACGATGCCCGACAACCTCGGCAACCTCGATATCTACCTGATGTATCACGAAGAGCTCGAATCCATCAAAAAGCACATCCCCAGCATCAAGCGCGGCCGCTTCTGGATGAGTTTTTCAAAGAACTATATCAACCATCTCGAAGTCCTGCAGAATGTCGGCATGACTCGCATCGATCCCGTGGATTACAACGGAACGCCGGTCATTCCATTGCAGTTTCTGAAGGCGCTGCTTCCGGATCCCGCCTCGCTCGGACCGCTGACCAAGGGCAAAACCTGCATTGGCTGTCAGCTGTCAGGCAAGGGAGACAACGGCCGCCGCAAGACCGTCTTTGTCTACAATGTCTGCGATCATGAAGAGTGCTATCGCGAAGTGCAGTCGCAGGCCATTTCCTACACGACCGGCGTACC
Source organism: uncultured Verrucomicrobiota bacterium (assembly GCA_964526745.1). GTDB lineage: Bacteria > Verrucomicrobiota > Kiritimatiellia > CAIQIC01 > Lenti-01 > Lenti-01. The sequence goes on along the minus strand of CAZGMQ010000078.1, from coordinate 1,445 downwards.
CGCCATGGTCGGCGCCATGATGATGCTGACCAAGATATGGAAGGGGAAGGGCGTCTTCAATATGGAGCAGTTTGATCCCGATCCGTTCCTCGCCGCCCTCGGCCGCCACGGCCTCACCACTCGCGTCATTAAGAAAGCCGTCCTCCCCCGGTCATGATCGCTGACCTGACCACTCCCGCCTTCGTGGTGGATGCGCAGGCCATCGCGCGGAATGCAGCTCTATTGCGAGAGGTTAAAGACCGGACCGGATGCAAAATCCTACTCGCCCTCAAGGCGTTCTCTATGCCGGCGGCCTTTCCACTCCTGCAGGACGCCCTCGATGGCACCTGTGCCAGCTCCGTCCACGAGGCCCGGCTGGGACACGAGCGCTTCGGCGGCGAAACCCATGCCTTTGCCGCGGCATTTTCGGAAGCGGACATGCGCGAGCTGCTCGGGCTGACGGCCGAAGCGGGGCAGAAGAAGGAGCCCCTGATCCAGCACATCACCTTCAACTCGTTTGCCCAGTGGAAGCAGTTCCAGCCGCTTTTGAAGGAATCCGGTTTGGACATCACCTGCGGCCTGCGCGTGAACCCGGAACACTCTGAGGGTGCCACGCCGCTCTACGATCCCTGCGCCCCCGGCTCCCGCCTCGGGGTCAAGGTCGATGCGTTTGCCGGCGAGACGATGGACGGACTGACCGGCCTGCATGTGCACAACCTTTGTGAGCAGGACGCCGATGCCTTCGAGCGAACGCTTGCCGCCTTCGAAGAAAAGTTTGCCCAGTGGATTCCGCAATGCAAATGGTTCAACTTTGGTGGGGGACACCACATCACGCGTCCCGGCTACGATATGGACCGCCTCTGCGCCGCGCTCAATGGATTCAAAGAACGCCATCCGGGAGTGGAAGTGATTCTTGAGCCCGGTGAAGCCTGCGTTCTGAATGCTGGCACACTTGTGACCACTGTGCTCGATGTCATCCATAACGATGTGGACATCGCCATCCTGGATACCTCCTGTGTCTGCCACATGCCCGATGTTCTCGAAATGCCATATCGCCCACGCGTTTTCCGCAATGACGCCTGGGACGGGTCCCCGGTCCCCGCCGACACCGCCGACTGCGGGGGAGAGGCCGAAAGCAAGCCTCACATGATCCGTCTAGCCGGTCCATCCTGTCTCGCCGGCGATGTCATCGGCGACTACGCCTTCGATGCGTCTCTCCAGCCCGGCGACCGCCTCGTCTTCGAGGATATGGCTCTCTACACCATGGTTAAAACCACCACCTTCAACGGCATCCGGCTTCCATCCATTTGGCTGCGCGATGAAGCCGGCTCTCTACAACCCGTCCGGACCTTTAGTTATCAGGACTTCATCTCGAGGCTGTAAGAATAAAGAGTGCCTCTATCCGGTCTGATGATCGGATGGGGTCACGGGGATTGCGCCCCGTGACCCTTCCACACCACCGGACA
>CAZGMQ010000077.1:0-14596 GCA_964526745.1 uncultured Verrucomicrobiota bacterium | reverse complement strand
GGCATCGCGTATCCCGAGCGACGCGAAGCGGAGCGAGGATCAGCGTAGCGGCGCGAAGCGCCGCGCAAAGGGGGCAAGGCAAGGGCCGCGCAAAGGGGGCCGGGCGCAAGGGGTGCAAAGGGGATCGGCCTAAGGGGGGCAAAGGGAGGCCGCGCAAAGGGGGAAACTATTCATCGACTACCAGGCGCTTTCGCGAGATCCGCAGAAGACACCGCCATTTTCCCGTTTCCATGTTTTGCGCGACTTCCCCCTCTTCTTTCCCTCGCTCCCTTGCCGAATGAGTGAATATATCTTAGTCTACTTTCCTGATGAGATGACCTGAGAAAGCAGATCGGAGAACCACATGCAGAAACTGAAACAGCTTCACTTAATTTGCCTGATTGCCTGCCTGACTTTTGTCGCCTTGACCAGCAGCAGTTCCGCCAAGACATACCCTCTGACCCGACCGATTCCTAAAGACGGTGGTGCGACTCCGGTCTATGTGGCCATGGCTCTTCTTGATATCGACGAGATTAACAGTGCCGACCAGAATTTTACGGCGAATCTCTTCATGACGGTCCGCTGGGAAGACCCGCGCCTGGCTCATGAGGGCCCGGGGGAAATTATTATCCCCTCTGAGAAGGCATGGCACCCAGAACTCCAGTTTGTGAACCAGCAGAAAATCTGGCCCACCCTTCCGGAAGTCCTCCACATTGAGCCTTCGGGTCAGGTGCAATATTATCAGCGGATATGGGGGCCCTTTTCCCAGCCTTTGGATGTCAAGGATTTTCCCTTCGATTCTCAGGATTTTGAGGCGCGCGTGGCCTCCGTGGGTGCCAGGCCCGACGATATTGATTTTCAAGCCGATCCCGATTCCCCCTCAGGCCTTGCACCCAAGTTCTCTCTCCCGGACTGGGGCGTAACGGGATGGGCGCTGGACTTCACTCCCTATAAACCGTTGGGCTTGAATAAGGGTTCCGCCAGTTTTGCCATCATCCTGAAGGCCAAGCGCCACGTGGCACCATATCTCTACAAAGTCGTTCTGCCTCTGATTCTGATTGTCGCGATGTCGTGGATTGTGTTCTGGGTCCACCCAAAAGAATCTGGCACGCAGATCGGCGTGGCGACCACGTCCATGCTGACCCTGATTGCCTATCGCTTTATGGTGGGAGGTGAAATTCCTGCCGTTCCTTATTTAACGAGACTGGATCAGTTTATACTCACCTCAACGCTGCTGGTATTTGCCGGCCTGATGCAAGCGGTCATCACCTCCATTATGGCCAACCGGGATCTCATCCGGCAGGCCATTTGCACGGATCGAATCTGCCGGATTTTGCCCCCCGCTCATTTGCCGCCCTGACCTGCTCTGTCCTCTGTGCTCTACGGACGTTTACGCGGGCGAAGTGATGCCAACCGAACGTTCGGATCGGCCTCCGGCAGCCGCGCGCCATCCGGGCGGCCCCATCTGACTACATCCACCGCCCGAACAACGGAATGCGGATTGCATCCGGTGCGATTTCTTCTATACTTACGGGTCTATGAAGAAAGCCGGCAAGAAAGCCTCTCCTGCACGTAAGCCCAAACCCTTCCTCTCCGTTCTGCCGTCCTGGTTCCCGCAGATTTCCTGGGGCCTGAACCGGCATCCGACCAAGGGGATTTCACTGGAAGAAGACCGGCCTTTGCGCGCGGAGTTGTTCGGCGTGAGCCAACTGGAAGATCATGCGCGGATCATCGCCGCCGCGCACAGGGTGGAGACCGTCCGCGGCACCGAGTTCCTGCTGCATCGATTGAAGAAAAGTGTGCAGGGCATCGATCAATGCCATGAAACCATCGCCGAGAGCGTCCGGCAAGGAAGCCGTATCGCACCGGCGGCCGAATGGCTGCTGGACAACTACCACCTGATTCAGGAACAGATCGATCTGGCGCGGGCGCATCTGTCGCCGGGCTACAGCCGGGAACTGCCCCGCCTGAAATCGGGACCCCGTAAAGGATTCCCGCGAATCTACGGTATCGTGCGGGAACTGGTACGGCATACCGACGGACAGATCGATGCGGAGAATCTCAGCGCCTTCGTCCGGGCCTATCAGGAAGTGACGCCGCTGACGTTGGGCGAACTGTGGGCAGCACCGATCATGCTGCGCCTGACGCTGATTGAAAATCTGCATTTCGTCGCCCATCAGATTGCCTGGCGGCGGAGCCAGCGGGATGCGGCGCTGGTCTGGGCCCATCGTTTTCTGAAAGTGGTGGAAACCAATCCCCGCGAATTCGTCACCGTGCTGGGCGATTTTGTCCGATCGGCCCCGGCCTTGACCGCACCGTTCATCGCGGAACTCATCGCCAACATCGACGGTGTCAATCCGACCCTTGGCCTCGCGCTCAACTGGCTGGAGCAGGAGCTGTCGGACAGTGGACAAACCATCGAACTGATCCAGCAGAGCGAAAATGAGGCACAGGCGGCCAACCAGGTCACCACCAGCAACAGCATCACGAGCATCCGCGCGCTGGCGGCCATTGACTGGATGGAATTCGTCGAATCGCTCAGCATCTCCGAGGCGGTGCTGCACCGCGATCCCGTGGGGGTCTATCCCCAGATGGATTTCCGGACGCGCAACCACTACCGGACCCAGATCGAAAAACTGGCCAAGAGCAGTGGCCGCACGGAGGAGGATGTAGCAGACACCGTGATCACCCTGGCAGCAGAACGGCGCCGGGATGGAGCGGAGCGGCGCGAGTGCCATGTGGGGTTCTTTCTGGTCGATAACGGGCGGCGTCGACTGGAAATTACACTGGGCTGCCGGATTCCAACGCGTGTGCATTTGGGGCGGAGTCTGGGGCGGCATCCCCTAGCGCTCTATCTACTGCTTCTGGCGGCGGCGACCGCGATGCTGGCGCTTCTCCCCTTCTCAATGCTTTCGGGCGGGCCATTGGGATGGGCGGGCATCGGCCTGCTGACGGCGGCGGCGTGGGCACTCACCAAACCCGCTCTCAATTGGATCAACTGGTTCCTCACCCTTGTGGTGCCGCCGCGCTTTCTTCCCAGTCTCGACTTCTCCAAGGGCATTCCGCCGGAACATCAGACCATCGTGGTGGTGCCCACCCTGATGGCGAAGCCGGCCGTCACCGCTCAAATCCTGGAGGACCTTGAAGTCCGCTATCTGGCCAACAAGTCCGAACAGCTGAAGTTTGCCCTGCTGACTGACTTCCCGGATGCGGATGAGGAAGTCCTGCCTACGGACAGCGAATGCCTGCAGGCAGCCGTCCTCGGCATCCGCCGCCTGAACGCCCGCCATGCCGGCCAAGGCGCCCCGCTGTTCTTCCTGCTGCACCGCCCCCGGAAAAGGAATCCGGAAGAAGGCAAGTGGATGGGTGAAGAGCGCAAGCGGGGCAAGCTGGAAGATTTCAACCGCCTGGTGGTCGAAGGCGCCACGGAGGCGTTTTCTCTGATAGAAGGGGATCCCCAACAACTCCGTCCCATCCGTTATGTGATCACGCTGGACACCGATACCCAGCTGCCGCCCGGCTCCGCGGGCCGGATGGCGGGCGCCATGGCCCATTTGCTCAATCGACCTCAAGTGGATCCCGCCACCCGGCTCGTGACGTCCGGCTATGGCATTCTTCAGCCACGGCTGGCGGTGAGTCTGACCTCGTCGCGGCTGTCCCTGTTCTCCCGGCTCACAGCGGGGGAGGTGGGACTCGACCCCTATACCCGTGAGATTGCCAGCGTCTACCCCGATCTGTTCGGACGGGGCCAGTTTGTCGGCAAAGGCATCTATGATGTCCATGCCTTCGAAGTGGCCACCGGACGACGGTTCCCTGACAACCGCATCCTGAGCCATGACCTGATCGAAGGATGCTTCGCGCGCTGTGGATTCCTCAGCGATGTGGAGCTGGTCGAAAATGAGCCCTCACGGGTTCTGGTGGATATGAACCGCCGGCACCGATGGACCCGCGGCGACTGGCAGATTGCCAGCTGGCTGCTGCCCTGGGCCCCCGGCCCCTTCGGACACTGGGTCCGGAATCCCATCGGGGCGCTTTCGCGCTGGATGATTTTTGACAACCTGCGCCGCAGTCTGGTGCCGCTGGCGACCTTTCTGTCGCTGACCACCGTCTGGTTTGTGCGCCCGGCAGCGGGTGTGACCTGGAGCCTCGCTCTGCTGGCCGCGTTCTTTCTGCCTGCCGTCCTGCGCACAAGCCGCTCGTTTCTCTTCAAATCTTCCTTGGTTCCCCTGCCCATCCATTTGCGGCATGCAGCCGTGGTCGAATCCCGCCAATGGATCCTCGACGGTATTGACCTGGCCTTTGTGCCCTTCCAAAGTGTGACGTATCTGGACGCGATTGTCCGCGTGCTCTGGCGGCTGACAATCCGTCGCCACCTGCTGGAATGGAAGACCGCCAGTCACAGTGAGCGCACGGCGACCGGCTCGCTCTGGGGAATCTGTCTGGAAATGTGGACCGCGCCTGTGCTGGCGATCGTGTGCGGCGCAGGCCTGCATACCGCCGGAGTCTCGCTCCTCGGCTGGCCGATGGCGCTCTTTGGCATCTGGGCGGTCTCCCCCATCCTGGCCTGGTTCATCAGCCGAAGCCGGGAGCGCCCGCGCGCACCCCTGAATGCCTCACAAACCGTGTTTCTGCGCCGGCTGGCCCGGCGGACCTGGACCTATTTTGAGCATTTCGTGGGCCCCGATCATCACTGGCTTGCGCCGGACAATTTCCAGGAAAGCCCGGCCCCGACCATCGCCGAGCGCACCTCGCCGACCAATGTCGGCATGGCCCTGGCCAGCGATCTGGCCGGCGTCGACTTCGGGTATCTCTCTGCCGGCCGGTTCCTGGCCCGAGGTGAAAGCACCCTGGGTGTGCTGGAAAGTCTGGAACAGTACCGGGGTCACTTCTACAACTGGTACCAGACTCAGACCTTGAAACCGCTGCACCCACTCTATATCTCGACGGTCGACAGCAGTAATCTGGCCGGCATGCTGGTCGTGGTCCGCGAAGGGCTCATCGAAATGAAGGGCGGGGCCCTGCTGCCCGTCCGCTGGCAGCAGGGACTGGAGGATACCGCCGGAATTCTTCTGGAGGAAATCGGGCAGATCCGTGGGCGCGCGCCGGCCGTTATCCCGCCGAAGGCGCTGGAGGATGTAACGGAAGAAATCTGCGATATGCTCGAGGCCATACGCTCCCCCCTGCCCCTGCTCCGCGATGCCTTGCGCACACTGGAGTCCATCCAGACCCTTCTCGTGCGCATGGAGGACGCCCTGGCCGCGGACGAATCTCTTGCATTCTGGCGCGCCACCCTGCAGCGGCAATGTGAGGATCTGACCGGTGAAATTCTCACCTTTACGCCCTGGGCCCGGACAAACGGGCCTCTCCCCCTCCCGGAATCCACAGACCCCGGCGCCGCATCCCCGGCGTGGGATGAGTTGCGAGCGGAGATGGAGCACATCCCCACGCTGGAGGCCCTGGCGACTCTTCACCACCGGTGGGAGCCCTTGCTGACGCAGCACGCAACCCCCCAATCGGCTCAGCCCTGGATCGAGTGGATGCAGACGGCGAGTCAGCTCGCCGCGACACGGATCGAATCCCTCCGGAAGCTGGCGAGCCGCTGCACGGAACTCAGCGAAATCGATCTCGACTTCCTCTATGATACGGACCGGAATCTGCTGAGCATCGGATTCAATCTCGACACCCACAAGCGGGATCCGGGCTACTACGACCTGCTGGCCTCGGAATGCCGGCTCGGCAGTTTCATGGGCGTGGCGCGCGGACAGCTCCCGCTGGAGCATTGGTTCCATCTTGGGCGGCGGCTGGCGCCCGGAGGGATGCAGCCGGTGCTGGCGTCCTGGAGCGGCTCGATGTTCGAGTACCTGATGCCGTTGCTGGTGATGCCCACCTTCGAAGGCACCCTGCTGCACGAGACCTATGAAGGTTCCGTTCGCCGCCAGATTCGCTATGCCCATCAGGCGGGCATCCCCTGGGGCATGTCGGAATCGGGCTACAACCAGGTAGACACACACCACATCTATCAGTATCGCGCCTTTGGGGTGCCCTCGCTCGGGATGAAGCGCGGACTGGCCGACGATCTGGTCATGGCGCCCTATGCCTGCGCCATGGCGCTGATGGTCACCCCCCGAGAGGCGGTCCGCAATCTCCAGCGTCTGACGGCGGAGGGGGCGGTGGGCCGCTTCGGCCTCTATGAGGCCGTGGATCACACGCCCTCACGCGTGCCGGCGGGTGAGCCGTTCGCCATCGTCCGTTCCTGGATGGCGCACCATAGCGGGATGAGTTTGCTCGCGATGGACTATCTGCTCAACGATCAACCCATGCAGCGGCGCTTCATGGCCGATCCCCAACTGCAGTCTGCCCAGTTGCTCCTGCAGGAACGCATCCCACTGGCCCGCCCCCGCGTCCGGGCCACCACGGCCGTAGCTGAAACCGCCGGCGGTCGCCAGGACGTGGCCTTCGAAGCGGTCATCCGCGCCTTCAATACCCCGGACACGCCGACCCCCGAGGTCCACCTGCTCTCCAACGGACGCTACCATGTCATGGTCAACAACAGCGGCAGCGGATTCAGCCGCTGGCAGGAGCTTGCGTTGACCCGCTGGTGCGAAGACACCACCCAGGACGACCGGGGGCTCTTCTTCTTCCTGCGCGAAATAGAGACCGGCGAGGTCTGGTCCTCCACGGCGCAACCTCTCTCACCGGACTTCGATCACTACGAGGCGGTCTTCTCGCAGGGCAGCGCGGAATTCCAGGCCGTGATCCACCAGTTCCAACTCAACACCCAGATTGCGGTCTGTCCCGAAGATGATATGGAATTGCGCCAGATGCGGATCACCAACCTGTCGAAACGCGCGCGCACCGTGGAAATCACCAGCTATACCGAGGTGGTCCTGCTCGATGCGCAAATGGATGCCACCCACCCGGCCTTCCACAAGCTGTTCGTTCAGACCGAGCCCCTCCCCGGAAAGTCCGCCCTGCTGTTCACGCGTCGCCCGCGATCCGCCGGAGAAACACATCCGTGGATGTTCCATACCATGGCGATCGAGGGCGGCACGATGCTCCGCGATGCCTCCTTCGAGACCGACCGGGAAGCCTTCATCGGTCGCGGACGTTCCATGCGCAACCCCGCCGCTTTCGACCAGCCCGGCCCCCTCCCGAATCGCACCGGACTGGTGCTGGATCCAGCCGCGGCCATCCGCTATCGGGTGAGAATCGATGCAGGCGAATCCATCCGCGTCAATGCCTTCCTTGGCGTCGCCCCGACACGGGAGGAGGCGGAGGTCTATGTGGATCGTTGCCGGGATCATCGCATGGCCGACCGGGTCTTCTCTCTGGCCTGGACACGCAGCCAGGTCCTTCTCCATCAGCTGCGGGCGAACGAGTCCGATGTACAGCATTATGCCCGGCTGGCCAGCTCAATCCTGTATGCCGGGCCACAGCGCCGCGGGCGAGCCAGCCGCATCGCACGAAACAGCAAGAACCAGTCGGCCCTCTGGAGCTACGGCATCTCGGGCGACCGCCCGATTGTGCTGCTGTCCATTGCAGATCTGAGTAATCTCGAACTGGTGCGCAATCTGGTGCAGGCGCATACCTACTGGCGCCAGAAGGGTATCGAAGTCGATCTTGTCATCTGGTCCGAGGCGTATGCCGGATACCGACAAGATCTACTGAACGCCATTATCGGACTCGTACAGGCGGGCACTGAGGCCAAAATGCTCGACCAGCCCGGGGGCATCTTCGTGCGGAACATCGACCAGGTCCCCGAAGACGACCGCGTTCTGTTCCATGCCATCGCACGGATTGTGCTCAGCGATCGATACGGCACCCTGGCGGAACAGATCGACCGGCGCGTAGTCCCGGCATTGGACATCCCGGATCTGGTCCCCTCCCGCCCGCCGGACAAACCCGGTGCAGCCATCCATCCCCTTCCTTTCCGGGAGCTTGAATTCTTCAATGGCCACGGCGGTTTCACGCACGACGGACGCGAATATGTGATCCAGCTCGAGGCGGGTAAAAGCACCCCGGCCCCCTGGGTGAACGTGCTTGCCAATCCCCGGATCGGCAGTGTCATCAGCGAAGCTGGCAGCGCCTACACTTGGTGCGAAAACGCCCACCTGTACCGTCTGACGCCCTGGCACAACGATGCCGTCAGCGACCCCAGCGGTGAGGCTTTCTACATCCGCGACGAGGAAACGGGCCGCTTCTGGTCGCCGATGCCCCGGCCGGCGGAAGGCACGGCGCCAACCGTCTGCCGCCACGGACACGGGTACACCGTCTTTGAGCATGCGGAAGAAGGGCTGTACTCCGAAACCACCTGTTATGTGGCCGTCGAAGATCCGGTCAAGTTCACCGCCATCACCCTCCGGAATCTGACAGATCGGCCGCGCCGGGTGACGGTCACCGGCTATTGCGAATGGGTGCTCGGCCAGCGGCGCGAACAGAATGCCATGCACGTGGTCACCCGGCTCGATCCGCAGAGCGGTGCACTCTTCGCCCAGAATGCCTTCAGTCCCGATTTTGCCGAACGAGTTGCCCTCTTCCATTGCAGCTGCCCGGATCGCAGCTTGACGGCGGATCGCACGGAATTCATCGGGCGAAACGGGGCGCTCGAATCGCCGGCGGCCCTCCACCGTGAGCACCTGTCCAACCGGGTCGGCGCGGGACTGGATCCCTGCGCGGCGTACATGGCCACCTTCGAGATCCCTCCCGGCGACCAGATTCAGGTGGTGTTCCTGCTGGGGTCTGCAGCAAACGATGACGAAGCCCGTCGACTGATCCGCCGCCAGGGGGGCGCCAGCGGAGCCCGGCAGGCGCTGGAAGAAGTCTGGCGATTCTGGCAAAAGCAGCTGGGCGGCATCTATGTGGAGACGCCGGATCGTTCCGTCAACTTCCTGGTGAACCATTGGCTGCTCTATCAGATCCTCGCCTCCCGCTTCTGGGGACGCAGCGGGTTCTATCAATCCGGCGGTGCCTACGGATTCCGCGACCAGCTGCAGGATTCCATGGCCTTCCTCCACGAATGCCCCTGGCTGGCACGCCAGCATCTGCTGACCTCCGCCGCGCACCAGTTCCCGGCCGGCGATGTCCAGCACTGGTGGCATCCGCCCACGGACCGCGGGGTGCGCACGCACATCACGGATGATCTGCTCTGGCTGCCCTATGCCCTCTGCCGCTACGTGGAAACGACCGGCGACACCGGTATTCTCGATGAATCCATCCCGTTCATCGATTCCCGAAAACCGGCCCCGGATGAGGAATCCGCCTACGAACAGCCGCGGATCACGGACAAACACGCTTCGCTCTACGATCACGCCGCCCGTGCGATCCGCCGTTCCCTGAAGGTCGGTACACATGGCCTCCCGCTGATGGGCGGCGGCGACTGGAATGACGGCATGAACCGCGTCGGCCACGAAGGCAAAGGCGAAAGTGTCTGGCTGGGATTCTTCCTGGTCCGCGTCCTCCGGGATTTCACAACCCTCGCCGAACAGCGGAACGATGCCGCCTTCGCCGCCGAGTGCACTCAGGCCGCCGAAAAACTCACCCGGAACCTGAACGCCCAGGCCTGGGATGGCGAGTGGTATCTGCGGGCCTTCTTCGATGACGGCACACCCCTGGGCTCCGCGAAGAGTCCGGAATGCCGCATCGATTCGCTGCCGCAGAGCTGGGCCGTTCTCAGCGGCGCAGGCGATCCCGTGCGAACGCCGATCGCCATGCAATCCGCCCAGGATAAACTGGTCGACCCGGACCTGCGGCTGATCCGCCTCTTCGATCCGCCATTCGACACCGCCCCGTGGGATCCCGGCTACATCAAAGGCTATGTACCCGGCGTCCGCGAAAACGGCGGCCAGTATACCCATGCCGCCGTCTGGATGGCGATGGCCGTTGCGGCGATGCGCCAACCCGAGCGGGCTTGGGAGCTGTTCCAGCTGCTGAATCCCGTCCGGCACGGCGATACCCCCGAGCATGCGGCCACCTACCGGATCGAGCCCTACGTCCTGGCCGCCGACCTCTACACCGCCCCGGGCCACGAAGGCAAAGGCGGCTGGAGCTGGTATACCGGATCCGCCGCCTGGCTGTACCAATTGCTGGTGGGCGACCTGCTCGGCATCCATCTGCATACCGATGTGCTCACCTTCACCCCCCTCTTCCCGGAAGACTGGAGCGAATTCAAGATCACCTACCGTTTCTGGAACACCTTCTATCACATCCAGATCAAGAAGGTCGGCGACGACACCTCCATCACCCGCCATGTCTGGGTGGACGGCGAAGAACAGCCCGATGGGAAGATTCACCTCGTCGATGATGGCCAGGAACGCCAGGCCTATGTCGAAGTCGGCTGAGCGGCAGAAGAGAGAAGGCGGGGAAGCAGTTTGTAGTGCGTAGGGAGTAGGGAGTGGTCATAAGACAGTAGGCAGAGAAGACAAGACCGGAAGTGCATCCTCAGATGTCGCCGCGGTTCAGCCTGAGGGTTCGCCCTATCCAAGGCGATTGAATCGGGCATTTGGGTTGGCGAGGCGTTCCTACCGAGCCAAGTTGTTCTGCCAGACGGCGTCGAGGATCACCGTTTCCCCTGTGTTTCTTGTTTCCCGAACCCATCTCCCTCTTCCAAAACCTTGGAATTTGGATATGGAAACCAGACATAAATACAGCCGGCCCCCCTTGAGAGGGCCGGCTGTGGTGTTTCCGAATCCGGAGGATCAGTCCAGCGGCATGACGGTCATGCCCTTGGCCATTTCTGCACCGCCGCTGATGGGCTTGCAATAGGCCAGCTTCTCTTTGGTCTTATCGACCTTGATGGTCCCGACCTGGGTGATATCCACATCCAGCACCTCGCCGGTATCTTCGTCCACCAGTTCCTCTATGGAACCCACCTGGAAGGTCTGCCCCACGGTCACGCCTTCGCGTTCGCCGCGGTTGATGATGACCTTGTCGCCCTTCACCATCATGATCGAACCTTCCCAGGGAATGGACTCGAGCTGCTCGGTCAGGAAGTCTACCGCTTGCGCCACGGCATCTTCACAGGCTTTACCGACATTGTCGTTCTGGAACCCGGCCAGATCGCCACCCAGCCCTCCCAGCGCGCTCCCGCTATAACCTACGCCCAGTCCACGACGCCCGGCCTGTCCAACAATCTTCTGGGATGCCTTGACCTGGCCGGTCTCGCTGTCCACCAGATAAATCGTAATGTTGACTTCGGCCTTGCCCTTGGAGCCGCCGATTTTGAACCCCTTGAAATTCAAGCCGCCCTTGCCGCCGGAGGTTTCATTCTGCACGTGCGTAATCGAACCGCGGCACAGCAGCTGCGCCGGCGTCATTCGTCCCATTTTGGGAGCCTTCTTCCCTCCAGCCATCCGGCCGGTCGCCACAAGGTCCTGCTCTGCCATGGCTTCCTGGCGCATCTCGGAATCGCCCAGAACGATGAACTTCTTGCTCTGCTGCAGTGCATCCGTCAAAATTGTCGAGAATCCGTGGCCCACATCCCATTGGCCGGACCAGCCGGACTCATTCGGGAACTTGCTCACGGTAATGGAATAGCGCAGATTTCCGTCCGCCCAGGTCATCCCTGTAAACAAAACGCCCACCAAACAAAAAAGGGACACCCACTTAGCACATGTTCTCATCTTAATTCCTTTTCTTTTCCGGTCCGGGCCGGGTTTCTTTAATCTTTCTGTGGAAAGTATGAAGAATTTTTTCCTGAAAACAAGCCTGATTGGGAACTGTTTCGATTCAGGAGCGGGCATAAAGAAGTTGACAGCGGAACCTGAAAAACGCTAAACACACGCTTCAATTTACCCCAGAAAGGCTTCTTTCATGCAACCGACATATCATCCCTCCAGAATCAAACGTGCACGCAAGCACGGATTCCGCTGCCGCATGGCCACCGCCAACGGCCGCAAGATCTTGAGCCGCCGTCGGGCCAAGGGCCGCAAGGCTCTGACCGTCAGCGACCGATAGATTTCTGTCCCCCTCGCTGGGGCTCCCTCATCAATGACTTCCGGCGACGACTGCCCGGCCATTCCCCCTTCAACGGAGAGTAGCCGGGTGTTTTGTGTCCGTGAGACACTGGGCCCCAAACAGCGATTGCGCTATACGGCTCAATTTAGGAAGGCCTATGACCAGAACCGCCGATGGCATGGACGCTATATGGTCTTGTTTCTTCACTCCGCACCGGATTCCTCGATGCGCTTGGGGGTGGTGGCCAGCAAAAAAGTGGGCAATGCCATTCACCGCGCCCGGGCCAAGCGTCGCCTGCGCGATGCCTTCCGCCGGAACCGCCATCGTTTCACCGCCTCCAGCGATGATGTCGTGCTGGTGGCCCGCCACTCGATTCTGAAGGTGGAGTCAAAAGCCCTGATCGCTGAACTTCTAAAACTGTCTGAGCAGGCTGGCTTGATTCCTCCCTCGGACCGATGAACCCGATTGCCGCCAGTGCCTGCTTCCTGATCCGGGTCTATCAGAAGACCTTTTCTCTCTTTTTCGGAAACTGCTGCCGGTTTGAGCCCTCTTGTTCGAATTATATGCTGGAAGCCATCCGTATTCATGGAGTAGGGTACGGCGTTTTACTCGGTCTCCGACGGATTGGACGCTGTCATCCGTGGAATCCGGGCGGGCTGGATCCCGTCCCCCCGAAGAAGAAAAACTGAATTTAAGTGAGAGAACCATTATGAAAAAACAAGACCTGATCCCGATTGTCGTCATCTTCGCCATCTTTTTGGCGTACCCGACCCTTGACCGGAAATTTATTTCCAAGATTTTCCCGCCGAAAGAAAAGCCAGTTCCCGCCGTGGTGGAGGTGACCGAGGAAGCCACCCTTCCCTCCGAAACCACAATTACGGCCTCCGAAGCCACCATTGATGTGGCCGAAGCGGCACCCGCCGCGCTGGAAGCGACCGGTGACACCGAAGCCACCGCTCCGGCCGAAGTCGTCGAAGACGTACCCGAAGTGCTCCATACGCTGGGCAACGAACAGCTGGAACTCACCCTGTCCTCGCGTGGCGCCGGTGTGGTCGAAGCCAAATTGATGGAGTACCCCCTCGCCGACAAATCGGAAGAACGAGTAGCCTATGACTTTAGCGGCCGGCCCGCCACCGCCCCGGTCGGCTATCCCGGCCTGGCTCCGAATGCCGGCTTCGAGATGGTCGATGCCAATGATCTGGAGGTCCAGTACCAGAAGGTCCTTCCCAACGGCCTGGTTCTGAACCGCACGCTGACCCTCGACGAAGGCTATCAGGTCCGCATTGAAGATCAGGTGGAAAACACCTCCGGCGCCACCATCGCCCTACGTGACTACGGTCTCCAGTCGGGATTCATGGTCAATCTTCCCGGCGAGAAAGACGCCCGCACCCCGCTGCTCGGCGTAGACACCCTCACCGGCAGCGAGTCCGTTAAATACTGGGCCAAGAAATTCGGCAAGTGGTTCAACGAGGAGGATTCCGTCATCCAGTCTCAGACGGTCCCAGGCCCGGATGAAGCCGCCGATCCCGTGGACTGGGCCGCGGTCAAAAGCAAATATTTCACCCAGATTCTGACCCCCGAAGCCGCCGCCGACGAATGCCGCGTGGAGGCCGCTTATGGCGCCCCGGTCAGCTCCACCTTCCTGTTCCTCTTCCCGAAGACCTCCCACCCCATGGAGAAGGTCGCCGCAACCCTGTTCATGCCGGACTATGACCTCGGTGCCGGACAGACCCTGACCCAGACCTCCACCTGGTACATGGGGCCCAAGGTCTATGGCCTGCTCAAAGCCAACGGCCCCCATCAGGAAGACATCCTGCAACTCGGCTTCTGGCGCCCCATCGGCACCCTGATCCTGAAAATCATCATCTGGATCCATGACCACATCTGGCCCCACAGCTATGGCTTGGCCATCATTCTCCTGACCCTTCTCATCCGCCTCATCTTCTGGCCGCTGAACCACAAGTCCATGTCCAGCACCCGCCACATGCAGGAAGTCCAGCCGATCATCGCCGCGATGAAAGAAAAGAATAAGGACAATCCGCAGCGGCAGCAGCAGGAGATGATGGCGATCTATAAGGAGCACAAGATCAACCCGATGGGCGGCTGTCTACCCATGCTGGTCCAGATTCCCGTCTTCTTCGCTCTCTTCGTCGTGCTCCGCGGGGCGATTGAACTGCGCTTCTCCTCCTTCCTCTGGATTTCAGATCTGTCCACTCCTGAGAATCTCTTTGTCGGCGTCCTTCCGTTCCCCATCAACATCCTGCCCATTTTCATGGGTGTGACGATGTGGATCCAGCAGCGCATGACCCCCACCAGCGACCCGCAGCAGCAGAAAATGATGATGATGATGCCAGTGCTCTTCACCTTCATGTTCTATTCCTTCCCCTCCGGGCTCTCGCTCTACTGGTCGGTCAATCAGGTCATGATGATCTTCCAGCTCGCGTGGATGAAGAAGTTCCATCCGCCGAAGCTGATCAAGGCCTAACCCGGTAGCCGGATTCCCCTCCCGCCTCTCTTCGAGGTTGGGAGGCGTAGCGGCCGCATGGGGGGCTCCATACTATGGAAGAATGTTTCGCGATTTTTCCACACTATGGAAAAAATGTTTCCACAGTATGGCGCCACCGACAAAAGTATTTTGTGTTGCAACCGATTATCACAGAGAGGA
>CAZGMQ010000076.1:0-14842 GCA_964526745.1 uncultured Verrucomicrobiota bacterium | reverse complement strand
AATCGGCCCCTCGTTCACCGCCCCTTCGGTGTCATACTTATTTGAGGCAACACGATCCTTGTTCTCTCCCTGGGGGTATCGCATGCCGTTGCCTCGTCTGACCCCGTGACGGATATCTGGGATGAAACCGGTGTGGATTACCCAGTCCCGGGCGTTCCGGATGTCAGCGAGGTTCCGCCGGCGGTGGCCAAGGCGCGGAGAGTGGCACGGTCAGCCGCCCTGGAGATGGGGGCGACCGAGGAACAGGCCGAGTTGGCCGCGTTTGCGGTGCCGGAGGATATCGAGAACCGGAAGAGCCCCCATCAATTGGCGCTGGAAGCGCATGAGGGGGAAGCGCCTTCGGATGTCGCGGAGGGGGTGGAACCAACCGTGGTGAAACAATCCGTGCTTGTCCCGAGAACGACGAAGGGGACAACACCGAACATCGCGAGCGGAAAGCGGGTGGTCGGGTGGCATCCCTATTGGGCGACGACGACCGACATCCAGAATTACCAATATTCCAATCTGACGACCATCGCGTATTTTTCGTACGAGGTGAATCCGACAGATGGCGGATGCCTTTCGATGCACTCGTGGTCGAACACTCCGATAGTGGAGTGGGCCCACAGCAACGGAGTGAAGGTGGTGCTGACGGCGACACTGTTCGGGTCGGCAAACAACCAGAGGCTCCTGACGAACGCAGTGGCCTGCAGCAATCTGGTCAGCAACCTGCTGATTGCCATGACCAACCGCGCGGGATTGGCCGGCGACGGGGTGAACATCGACTTCGAGAGCGTGGGGTCGTGGAGCGGGGCGACGGTGGCCCTGACGAGTTTTATGAGCAACCTGACGACGCGGTTCCATGCGGCGAACACGAACTACGAGGTGAGCATTGCTCTGCCGTCGGTGGATTGGTACGCGGACTTCGATGTCGCCGGTTACGATGCCTTCGGTTTGGACTACGCGATTATCATGGGGTACGACTATTATTATTCCGGCAGCAGCACACCGGGGCCGAACGCACCCCTGTATAGCAGTGCGCAGTGGATTGGAGCCAGTTCGTGGTGCTCGGTGAACTACTCCATGAACTACTATCTCGGCAAAGGGATCAGCACGAACAAACTGATGCTGGCTGTGCCGTACTACGGCCGGCGCTGGGCGGCGGCGAGCACGAACCTGGGCGCGGCGAGCCTCGGCAGCGCCTATTCCGCCGCGCTGACCTACGGGCAGTGCGAATCGGCGGCGGCGACCTACGGCAAGCGGTGGGACAACAACGGGAGTGTGCCCTTCTATGCGTACACTTCAGGCAGCACGGCCTACCAGTGCTTCTATGATGACACGACCAGCCTCGGCTTGAAATATGACCTGTCCAACACGAAGGGCATGGGCGGTATCGGCATCTGGAACCTGGCGCAGGGGTCGGCACAAACCGCGCTCTGGAGCCTGATTGGTGAGAAATTCGGCGATGGTGCGGTTGACCCAGGGGATCCAGGGGGAGGCGACACCGGCGGTTCGTCGGCGGACGCGGCCTGGACCAACCGAGCATCGGCCCACACGGCCAATTTTTATGGAGTTGCGAGCCGCAGCGGCCTGCATGTGGCCAGCGGAGCGGGCGGAGCCATCTACACATCCACCAACGGCATCAACTGGACGGCGCGCAGCAGCGGCAAGAGCGGATTGCTGATGAATGTCAACGGCGAAGGCCCACTATGGGTGGCCGTCGGGGAAAGTGGTGCCATTGTCACCTCGACCAACGGCATCGACTGGACCTCCCGGACCTCGCCGACCAATGCCCTTTTCCGCGGCATCGCTTACGGGAATGGCACCTATGTGGCCTGTGGCGACGGGGGCGCGCTCGTCCGTTCGACGAACGGTACGACGTGGACGAGCGTTTCATCCGGGACCACACTTTCCCTGCAGGGCGCGGGTTATGGTGCAGAGTTCCAGCGGGTGGGCGACAGCAACATGACCATGGTGGCCGATTCGCCGATGTTCGTCATCGTCGGCGAAAGCGGGAAATTGCTGACATCGTCAGATGATGGCCTGACGTGGATAAGCCGGGTTTCCAACGCGAGCTTTGCTTTGTCCGACGTAATATATGGGAATGGCTACTACGTTGCTGTAGGAAAATATTCAAAAATCATCCGTTCATCGGACGGCGTGACGTGGGCCGTGCAAAGCACCGGCTTGCCTTCCAGTTCAGCCTATCTCATGCGCGCAAGTTATTGTACGGGTGTTTTCAAGGCGGGGGGGACCAACGGGGTGCTCTGGAGTTCGTCCGATGGGGCGACATGGACGGCCGAGACGTCCGGCACGACCAACGACATTCGCGGTATCAGCTACGCCAATGACCAGTTTGCGGCCGTGGGCTTCAATGGAACCCTCCTGACAAAAGGGACGATGGCGGGAACGGTGATTGACGATGGCGGCGAAACGGGTGGCGAGGGGGAGACCGGCGGGGGCGAGGAGCCCGTGGTTACGCCGGATGAAACGGGCCTTCCCCAGGTGGCGACTGCGCAGCCAACGGGGCCGCTGTCGGGCGTGGTGGTCTACACCAGCGCGGGCCATGGGTTCGGTGCGAATAGTACATTGACCGCATGGATTCCGGAACGGCCGCTGCTGTATGCCGTGAATGAGGATATCGGCAACATCGACCAGCTCAATCGCTTTGTCGAGGCGGCATGGAAGGCCGGCGCAACCGTGGTTCCGTTCCGTCCCGTGGGCTATCAGACCAACGAGGTGGTGCTCGACAACATGGACACCAATGCAACCGCGCGCGGCCAGGTGACCTTCGGCGGCACATGGTACAACTCGTCGCAGACCATTTTCTACGGCAACAGCGGCGACGCGGTGCCGTACCGCTATGCAGCCATCAGCACAAACAGCTCGACCTCCTGGGCGTCCTATCGGCCGATCCTTCCGGCGGCGGGAGAGTACCCGGTCTATACGTGGGTGCGGCACGGCTCCGACCGGGTCAACCAGCTCTACCGTGTATACCATTCGGGCGGCGTGACGGATGTGCGCGTGGATCACAGTCAGGTCGGCTGCGGCTGGGTCTGGCTGGGCAATTACCACTTTGAGGCCGGCACCAACGGGCATGTCAATATCGGCAACTATACACTGGGCGGGGATGCGGGTTCCTATGTGTTTGCCGATGCCATCCGGTTCGGCAACGGCATGGGCACCGAATCGCGCGGAACGGCCGGGGTCTCCGGCTTCGAGTCGGAGTTGGAATCGGGCCGCTTCTGGGTTATCAAGTCCATGGGGCAGGGGATGAGCAGTCTTCTCTATGACCTCAGTGGCTACACCGACCGGGAAGACAATATCGGCCAGCCCGCCCGCATGGCCGCCTACATGTGCCGCACGAATGGGTGGGATCGCTGGCGGCGTGTGTATGTGGGATTTCATTCCAATGCGGGCGTTGGAACCAGCCGCGGCTCGATTGGGCTCTATGACACGCGCATTCAATCCAGTTATCCAAGCACCTGGTACAAGGCCCAAACCAATCTGGCTGCCGCTATCGCCCGTCAATGCAATGAGGATATGCGCGCAGGCGTGACCAGCGGTGAGATTCCCAGCTGGAGCACGCGGACGACCTATCTCTACGGCAGCACCTATGGCGAACTATACAACTCCAGTGTGTACACGATGATGGACACCACCATCAATGAAGTGGGCTTCCACGACAATGAGTCCGATTGCGAAGTTTTGAAAACTCCCGCCGGACGAGAGTGGCTGGCGCGCTCGTCTGTGCGCGGCCTCATCAAGCACTTGGCCGGCTACTACGCCAGCGACATCCCCAATAGCACGGCACCGGATCGACCCTTCCACATCAAGGCCGTCAATTCCGGCAGCGGCGCGGTGACGGTGTCGTGGGCGATGCCCGCCCGCACCACGGCCAGCGGCGACCTTCCCCAGGGCTATGTCCTCTATGCCTCCACGGATGGTCAGGGCTTCGGCAATCCGATTTCTGTTTCCGGTTCGGGCGCGACGAGCAAAGTCATCACCAACCTGAATGCGGGGGCGACCATCTTCTTCCGCGTCTGCGCGACCAACGCGGGCGGCGAGTCCTTTAATTCAGCGGTGGCCGGCGTGCGAGTGACGGCCAATGGTTCCCACGCGGGCGTGCTGCTGGTGGATGGCTTCAAACGGAATGATTCCAGCTTGGCTCCGACGCGCCGTGTTACAACCAGCGCGATCAATTATACAAATGTGACCCTGGTTCGTCCGCGCATGATCAACAGCTTCGACTACGCCAAGGAACATGGTCTTGCGCTGGCTTCGGCTGGGCAGACGTTCGACTATGTGGATTCCGCGCTCGTTACGGCTTCGCTGCTGACCAACTACGCCAAGGTCGTCTGGATGCTTGGCGAGGAGTCCACGGTCGATGAAACCTTCAGTTCCACCGAGCAGACCGCCGTAACGAGCTATTTGAATGATGGGGGGCGGATACTGGTCTCCGGTGCGGAAATCGGCTGGGACTTGGTTTACAAGGGCGCGCCCGCCGACAAGCTGTTCTTCACGAATGTCCTGCGGACAGCCTATGTGTCCGACAGTGGCGGCATGGGCAACGTCACGGGCACGGTCGGGGGCTTCCTGAGCGGAGAGTCCATCACGTTCAATTACACGAATCTGCTGTCTGACATGTATGCGGCGAACTGGCCCGATGTACTGTCGACCGGAAGCGGTGCCGTGAAAGCGGCCGTGTACGGAACCAGCGCGGCCGGTACCAGTGGCTCAATCATCCAGTACAGCAACGCGACCTACCGCACCATTGTGATGGGCTTCCCGTTTGAAACCATTATGGATGAGACCGCCCGCGCCACGGTGATGACCGAGGCCATGCAGTTTCTCAGCGATACGACGGCCAGCGGTGCGGTGAAGGTGACACTCCTTCCCGCCGGAGCGGTGTCGGCCGGTGCCCGCTGGATGGTCAATGGGACGACCAACATCAGCGGCATCGCACGGACGGGCCTGAACCCGGGCACGTATCAGGTGACCTTCAGCGCGGTGACCGGCTACACCACGCCCGCCGCGACCTCCGTGGTCGTTGTAGCAGCTTCGACCAATCTGCTGACCAAGACCTACGCATCCGCATCCGGTTCGCTGACCGTAACCCTCGCACCCGCCAGCGCGGTGGCCGAAGGCCGCTGGAGCGTGGATGGCGGGGCCATCTGGCGGACAAGCGGCTCCACGCTCTCGAACCTGACCAACGGCACCTATGCCGTCACGTTCCAGGACGTGGACAGCCACACCACGCCAGCCGCGACCAATGTGACGATTTCAGGCGGGGCGGTTTCCATCACCGGCACCTATGTGGCCCAGGTGGGCGACCTGACCGTGACGCTGTCGCCGGCGGCAGCCGTGGCCAACGGCGCGCAATGGAGCGTGGACGGCGGCAGCACCTGGTATGCCAGTGGTGCAACGGCCACAGATCTGCTGGCCGGCCGCCAGTACTACACCTTCCATTCGGCCACCGGCTACACGCTGCCAAACTCCATCTATACCACGGTGAATGTCGGTACCACCGTCGTCCGCGAGCCTAATAGCTACACGGCACTGCCTGGCTCGATCTCGGTGACGCTGACGCCCGCCGGCGCAGTCGCCGCCGGCGCGATGTGGAGCCTCGATGGCGGCACCCAATGGAACGAAAGCGGGGCGACCGTCCAGGACCTGTCCATCACAACCTACACAATCACTTTCCTGGCGACGGATGGATACACGGCACCCGCCTCGACCAACTATTCGTTGACGGCAGGCGAGGCGGCCTCGCTGTCCAGCGCGTACGACGAAATCCTGCCCGTCGGGGCGGATTGCATCAAATCCCAGGGCTTTGACGGTCTGGATGTGAATCCCTGGAGCTGGAGCGTTGCCTATCTGGATAACAGCGCCGTGGTGACCGGTGTTGCGATGGGTTCGGCGGCGGAGACATCCACTAACAAGGTGCTTTCCGGCACGGATGCCGTTCGTTTGAACGGATCCACCAATGGCGCGGTCAATCCGGCCGTTGTGCTCGGCAACGTGGACCTCAGCGGCTATACGAACGTGACGCTGACCGTTCCCTTCGCTTCCCATGGAACCGACATGGAGGATGATCTTTATGTTGCCGTCAGCACCAACGGCGGGTCGACCTGGTCGCCCTCCGCCTTTGGCGTGAAAATCGCCGATGGAAACAACAATCTGAATCTGGACTACAATATCACCAACAGCGTGGACCGCCAGCCCGCGGGAACTCCCTATGTGCTGGTCGTGGCAGACAGTGCGACCCAACTCATGGTCCGCATCGCATTTTCCAACCGGCCTTCATATGACAACACCTCCGACTTCTACTATCTGGACGAAATCCAGCTGACGGGGCAGGAGGGGACCGCACCCGTGCTCTCCAGCGCGCTGCGCGTGACCCTATCGCCGGCGGCCGCGGTATCCGCCGGCGCGCAGTGGCGGGTGGATGCCGGTGCGTGGCGCGCCAGCGGCGCGGTGGCCACAGGGCTCGTGGCCGGAGCGCACACCCTTTCGTTCAGCACGGTGTCGGGTTGGACATCGCCGGCCGATATCTCAACGGCCACCACCAACAGCACGACCAACGCCGTGTCTGCGGCCTATACGGAGGAATCGTCCGGGGCCGCGACTATTTTTGAAGACGATTTCGAAGATGGAGATTTAGTTGGATGGACGCAGGATGGCGCCGGCAACTGGGCCAACAGCACGACGGATCCCATCACGGGTACCCGCTCGCTCAAGCACAATTTGTCGGGTGTGGATGCGGTCAATTACGTCTATGCCCAGCCGTCGTACAGTCTGTCGGCCGGCACGACGACCTGGCGCTTCAAGCTCAAAAACGGCAACTGGGATCCGTCCAGCGCCAACCGTTTTCATGTCTTCCTGGCGGCCTCGGACAGCGACTTCACCGGTTCCACGGTGGATGGCTATGCCGTGGGCATCAATCTCACGGGCACGGATGATCTGTTGAAACTGTGCCGCATCACCGATGGTGAGCTGGATGCGGACGTGCTGGCCTCTGCCGTCGATTGGGATGCCAGCATGACGGTGGCCGTCGAGGTGACCCGAACGGCGGCAGGCGAATGGGAACTGAAGAGCAGCACCAGCGGGGTGTTCACCAGCATGACCTCGGCCGGAACGGCAACAGACACGACCTATACGGACACCTCGTATTATGGACTGTTCTTCCTGTGCAGTTCCACGAGGGCAGGCCAGGTGTGGTTGGACGATGTGCTGATTCTCCAGGGGGAGGAGAGTCCGCAAGTCTCCAGCGCCCTGTCCGTGACCCTTACGCCTGCTGCGGCGGTGACCGCCGGCGCGCAGTGGCGGGTGGATGGCGGCGCCTGGCGCACCAGCGGCACGGTGGTGACGGGGCTGGTGGCGGGCAGCCACACCGTCTCCTTCAGCACGGTGTCCGGTTGGACATCGCCGGCCGATATCTCAACGGCCACCACCAATGGTACCACCAACGCCGTGTTTGCAACCTATACGGAGGCATCAGCCGGACCCGAGACAATTTTCGAGGATGATTTCGAAGACGGTGACCTGACCGGCTGGACGCAGGATGGAACCGGCAACTGGGCCAACAGTATCACCGATCCCATCACGGGCAGCCGTTCGCTCAAGCACAACCTGTCCGGCGTGGCCACCACCAACTACGTTTATGCGCAACCGCAGTACAGCTTGTCCGCCGACACGACGACCTGGCGCTTCAAGCTGAAGAATGGCTTTGAACCTTCGGGCAGCAGCCGGTTTCATGTTGTTTTAGCGGGCTCCGACAGCGACTTCGCCGGGTCGGCAGTCGATGGGTATGTTGTGGGTGTGAACCTCACGGGGACGGATGATCTGTTGAATCTGTGCCGCATTGCGGATGGGGCGTGGGACGCGACGATCCTTGCCTCAACGGTTGCCTGGGATGCGAATATGTGCGTGGCCGTGGAAGTGACCCGAACGGCGGCAGGTGAATGGGAACTGAAGACCAGCACCAGCGGGGTCTTCAGCAGTATGGTTTCGGCCGGAACGGCTTCCGATGCGACCTATACCGACACCTCCTTCTTCGGCCTGTTCGTACGCTGTGCACAAAGCTACGCGGGAAAATTATGGCTCGACGACGTGCTGATCCACCAGGGCGAAATCACCGGGGCGACCGACAGCGACAGCGATGGCATTCCCGACGACTATGAGACGACCTACTTCGGCGGCGCAACCAATGCCGATCCGGATGCGGATGCCGATAGCGATGGTGCAAGCAATTTAAGCGAGTACATCGCGGGAACCAATCCGCAGACGAATGCCTCTGTGCTGGCGCTGGGACCGGCGGTCGTGCAGAAGGGGGCGGCAACGAACCTGGTCTTCAGCTGGCCGAGCGTGACCGGGCGGGTGTATTCGATCTGGCAGGCTACCAATGCGGAGAGCATCTATACTCAGCATGTAAGCAGCCTGGCCGCTACCGTGCCGACCAATTCCTATACCAATTCGGCCCCTTCCGCCGCCGGCGCCTATTTCTATGGCATTGGTGTCCGGCTCTCGCCTTGAGTCCGGCCCGTCGTGCAGGGAAGGGATCGAAGGTCCGATGACTCCATTGGAGCCTCTTCGTTCGGTCATCATTCCTGCCCATAACTAAGGATGCTGCATCGCCCGATGGCTGAAATCGATTCAGCTCACCTCACCCCGATTGCAGTAGGCCTGCTTTGTCGTTATGCCATGTCAAAACAGCTCGAAGCGGCGCTCAACATATCTATTGTAGATCTACAATGACCCATTTGGAGGCCATGCGGAGCAGGGTGGCTTCCTGGGTGAAGTCCTGCAAGGTGGCGATCTCCCCCCATTTCAAATCGTGGGATTCCTCGCTGACGACATAGTCTTCACTTTCCGTCGCCCGCAGCGCATACCGGATGTCCCAGTGAATATGCTCAGGGAAGTCGCCGCGACGCGGAATAGCATGCGCATCGATGTCGAAAATCTGTTTGCTGACCGGCACAATGCCGCTCAGTCCTGACTCTTCCTCCGCCTCGCGCATCGAGACGCGGAGCAGATCGGAATCGCCATCGGCGTGACCGCCCAGCTGCACCCAGATGTTTAGCTTCTTATGATGCGTCAGCAGAATATGTGTACCGGCGCGGTTCACCAGCCAGGCCGACCCGGTCACATGGCCGGTCTGCAGTTCACGCTCGAAGCAATCTTCATGGGCCGAAAGGAATCCGATAAACCGCTGCGCCAGATCCGATTCGTCGGGCCAGCGGGTCTGATATTCCTGTAGCTGCTGGATGAGATTGTTTCGGTGCATAGGCAATCAATCCGCATTTGCGACCGTATAGGTGGATTGGACAAATCCGAAGTCATAGGCGGTGGTGCGGATATGGGTCAGGGGGATGTCATTCACACCTGCAAAGAGGGGGATGCCATCACCCAGCAGGATGGGGATCCGGGTGAGGATGAGATCATCAATGAGACCCGCGGCGAGAAACCTCTGAATGGTTTTGCCGCCATCTACATAGACCCGGCGGACGCCTTCAGCCTCCAAACGTTTCAGCAGGGCATCAGGAGCCTCAGAGGAATGACTTACGGTGTCCGGCAGCGTTTCGGGAAAGGTGATTGGGGCATGGCTCAGCACGACCACGGGCTTTGTATATGGCCACCCTCCGAAGCTCAGGACCTTTTCATAGGTGCCGCGGCCCATGATCAGCACATCGATGGAATCCATGAAAACCTTATAGCCGCAGTCTTCGCCTTCAGGGACGGTGGCGGCGGCGGCATCGAGCCAGTCGAGGGATCCATCCTTGCGTGCGATGAATCCATCCAGACTGGTGGCGATATAGACGGAGGCCTGAATGCTCATTCTGTGAATCCACGTTCAATCATTTCGGCATCCCGGACGAATTTGGCCATCCCTGTTTTCATCTTCCGGAAGCCGAGGGTTTCGTAGAATCCCTCTTTTCCGGGCGACGCATAGAGGATGACATTGCACCCGGCAACCTCCGCGAGGATGTGTTCAATGATCATGCGGCCGATTCCCTGGCCTTGGAATTCAGGGCGGACAGCGCAATCATAGACGGCCGCCTGGTTTACCCCGTCAGAAAGGGCCCGTCCGAATCCGACCAGTCGATCTCCGTCATAAACGAACACGGTTGAGTGGCTAGCTTCGAAGGCCTTTTGATGCGACTCGCTTTCGGCATAAGCCATTCCCACACTTTTCAAGGTGTCCGCAACGGCCTGCCAGTCGATCCCGGAACAGGTGGTCTTGATCTCAAAGTCCATCCGGTCCCTTAAAACGAAATGACGTCGTAGCCGTCTTCGATGTAGGTGGCAAGGGAAGGGTGGCCTTTCATGTCGCCGCAGATGGGCAGCCCCTGGGCTTCCGCAGCTTCGAGGCTTTCCATCTTGGCGGCGCAGGCCTTGCAGACGCAATCGATTAAGCCCTTCTCCCGGACCTTGGTATACAGGTCGGCAAAGGGAGCCCCCTCAACAGCCAGTCCGGGGATCAGTTTTGTGGCGCTGCCTTCAATGATCACTTTGACCTCATGCCCGCGCGCATCCATGTCCAAAGCATTCAGCAGCACATGCACAAAGCACATCGCTTCTCCGTTAAAGGCGACTAACGCAATTTTCTTTCCCATTTTCCGTTCTCCATTTTCAATAATCAGATTGAGTCACTAAAACTAGCGGAAAAACACGAGGGTGTACATCGGGAACAGAATGAAGCATTTTGGCTCTGAGAGAATTTCCCAGGCGGTGGCGGAGACTTCTCGGGAGCGGCTCGCGGTCATCCTTCTGGTTCAGCAGACGCTTTCGTTAGGGGATTCTTCCACTGGGCGAAGAGCAGGGCGAAGCCGATCACCGGCAGCAGCAGGTCGGTCCAGAGGATGGCCCCGGCATTGCCGGCGGCTTTGTTGTGGGTTGTGAGGATCTGATAGATGTGACCGCCGGCGGCTCCCCATAGGAACAGGGCGGGGGGGATGAAGGTCGCGACGCGGAACGACAGATGGCGCCGGAAGGCGATCAGACCTGCGACGCCGATGCCCAGGCTGGCAAAACCCACCTCTAGTTGGAAGGGGCTGTTGGCCCAGCCGATGAACTTTGCTGTGAACTCGCCGAAGAACACATGCATCACGAAGTTGTCCAGATATCCAATCCCGATGCTGAAGAGGAAGAAGTATGCTGTGAAGGCTTCAATCACGACCGGTTTGTCGCGCTGTCTTTTCTTGCAGGCCAGCGAGATCAGGGCCGCGAGGATGCCCAGGACAAGGAAGGAGACGGTGGGGTTCGAGAGAATCAGGGTGATGACTTTTGCGATCATACAGAACGGTCCTTTCGATGCCGGAATGGCTCAGCCCCAAGCCTACGGGAACCGGGCGGGCGAGTCACGGTGAAAGGCTTGAAAGTGAAAGAAATCAACGGGCTGATTCTTTATGGGTTTTCGGGGCGTTGCCCAACACGCCTCTTTTCTGTTCCGGCGCTCCGTGAGTTTCTGTGAGAGGCAAGGCTGTGCTTTTCAGCTTTCGGCCTTCAGCTTGCGAGCGGCGGCGCGGAGGGCGGGGCAGGGCTGGCCTTTAAGGGCGCGAAGAAGCTGGCGGACAGCGGGACGGATGTATTCACTGAAGTGATCCATGCCGGGTTTCTGAGAGAGCACGGCATAGGCTCCCAGGGCCTGGCACAGGCGCTGGATGGCCGCGGCGGGGAAGGCGGCCTCGATGGCATCTCCCTCGGGGTGGCGGCGCGTATAGAAGCGCAGGAGGGCTTGTTGGAGATTGGCCGGTAGATTGACGTAGGGATCAAAGAGCAGACTGGCGAGATCGGTTGCCGCCGCACCCCGGCGCATGCCCTGGTAGTCGATCAGCACAGGGGCATTCTTGCGGAACAGAATATTGCTCGACTGCGCATCGCGATGAATCAGCGCCTGCGGGGATTGTTTTAGAATCGCGGCGACGGACTTCAGTTCGGCGGCGATGGCTTTGATCTCCCTTTTGGGCAGATGCAACCGGTCGCGCAACATGTTCTGGATGAAGTAGTCGTGTTCCCAGGCATAGAGCTTGTCATCGAAACCGGGCATGAGGGGAAGTCGCTCTTTTCGTGCGGCGGGGAGGCCATCGATGTGCAGTTGTAGAAATATCGAAAGGATCTTCTGATAGATTCGCTGTCGCGCGGGGATTTTCATTTTGGGCAGATGCGACTCGAGGGTAGCGGTGCCGAGATCTTCGATGGCCAGGAAGTGGTTGCGCGGGGCATCGAGCAGCAGGCCCGGCACCGGAATGCCGATGGAGTCGAGGAAGCGGCTGTGGCGGGCATACAGGCGGTTGTCTGGGCGTTTCGGAGACCAACGGATCAGAATGGCGGATTTCTTGCCATCGCGCAGACGGAAGAATTTACGGGAGGACCCCCGTGGCGGCAGGACTTCAATGGGTGTCTCCCAGTTCAGCTGCGGGCTGAACGGTGCCAGAAGCTGTTCTTCTCGCTGGGTCAGCATGGCAGCGGCCGGAAGAGTGAAGGATTCACCGGCGTGTCCGAGGCGTTTCGCGGTGTCATGGTGGGCCTGGACATATTGCGCGGGCAGGCCGATATCGGCCCAGAACGAGCTGGGGATGATTACGCCGGCAATGCGATGTTTCTTTTTCTGTGCGCGGCGGTAGGCGGCAATGATGGTCTCGAAGCCTTCTTGGGAGAGAAAGTGCAGGATGCGCGGATCCAGCAGCTGCAGGCCGCAGAAGGTGGCATGGCCGTTCTTCGGATCATGGAAGCTGCGGATGATGCCCTTTTCACAGCGGACGGTGCGGGGGCCAGCGTCTTCGGTGAGCCAGCAGGCGGCGAGGGTGTTGGGCTTGTCCATGGCCCGGATCAGCGGGGTGGGATTCACCTCCGCGACGATATCGGCATTGAGGAGCCAGAAGGGTTGATCCAGAAACCATTCGGCATTACGGAGAGCGCCGCCGGTGCCGAGAATGACGGGTTCAAAGACGCAACAGATTTTGAGTTGGGGAAAGGGCTGGTCGGCGAGATACTTGAGAATGGGGCCGGGTGCGTGATGGAGATTGATCAGCACTTCACGGACCCCCCAAGAGGCCAGCATCTCCAAGGTGCGAGAGAGCATAGGGCGGCCCCAGAGCGGGAGCATGGGCTTCGGCGTCTCCAGCGTCAGCGGTCGCAGGCGGGTGCTGAGACCGGCGGCAAGGATGAAGGCTTTCCGGGGCGTGCGCATGGAGAGAGAATAGCGGGGGATAGAAGAAGGGGGCAATACAATTAAAAATGGGGAATTAAGAATTAAGAATTAGGAATTCAGAATAGAAAATGACCAGAGGGTGGAGGACGTGAACCCACCTGCCGGGGCCAGAAAAAGCCCCGGTCCAATCAGGACCGGGGCGAGATTCAGCTTATTCTGACTACTGAATTCTGGCTTCTGAATGCTCTCCTACACCAGACCCTGATCGAGCATAGAATCGGCGACCTTGACGAAGCCCGCGATATTGGCGCCGGCCAGATAGTTGCCTTCCTGACCATACTCCTTGGCGGTTTCAAACGCGCTCTGATGGATGGAGACCATAATGGCCTGAAGGCGCGATTCCACTTCCTCGCGGCTCCAGTTTATGTTCATGGCATTCTGTGACATTTCGAGGCCGGAGGTGGCCACGCCGCCGGCGTTGGCGGCTTTGCCCGGACCATACAGGAGCTTGTTCTGAAGGAATACATCCACGGCTTCAGGGGTGGAGGGCATGTTGGCTCCTTCGCAAACGAGCGTGCAGCCGTTCTTCACGAGCGTCTGGGCATCGCTGCCGCTGATCTCGTTCTGCGTGGCACTGGGGAAGGCACAATCGCAGGCCACGGACCAGGGGTTCTGACCCTCCAGGTAGGTGCAGCCGAATTTGTCGGCGTATTCTTTGATGCGCCCGCGCTTGACGTTCTTCAGATCTTTCACAAAGGCCAGCTTCTCGGCGCTGATTCCCTCCGGATCATGGATGGTGCCTGCGGAGTCGGAGAGGGTGACCGCTTTGCCGCCCAGCTGATTGAGTTTCTCCACCGTGTACTGGGCCACGTTGCCGGAGCCGGACACCACGCAGGTTTTTCCGTCAAAGGCTTCGCTGCGAGTCTTGAGCATTTCTTCGGCAAAGAAGACGGACCCGTATCCGGTGGCTTCCGTTCGGGCCAGGGAGCCGCCCCAGTTGAGACCCTTGCCGGTCAGCACACCCGTGAACTCGTTGCGGATTCGCTTATACTGGCCGAACATGAATCCGATTTCACGGCCGCCGACCCCGATGTCACCGGCGGGCACATCGGTTTGGGGACCGATATACCGGAACAGTTCCGTCATGAACGATTGGCAGAAGCGCATCACTTCGTTGTCCGTTTTCCCCTTGGGATCGAAATCACATCCGCCTTTGCCGCCGCCGAGGGGAAGAGTGGTGAGTGCATTTTTGAAGATCTGCTCAAAGCCGAGGAACTTCAGAATGCTGAGGTTGACCGAGGGGTGGAAGCGAAGCCCGCCCTTGTAGGGGCCGATGGCGCTGTTGAACTCCACGCGGAAGCCGCGGTTGATCTGGGGCAGGCCGTTATCGTCGATCCAGGGGACGCGGAAGATGATCTGGCGCTCTGGCTCTACCAGCCGCTCCAGAATGCTGCCCCGCTGATACTTCTTGTGGCGTGTGACAACCGGATCGAGGGTCTCTAGCACCTCGCGGGCGGCCTGAAGAAATTCGGGTTCGCCGGGGTTGCGGGTTTGTAATTGGGTCAGGACTTCTTGGACGTAGCTCATTGTTTTTCTTTCCTTGGTTGGACCGGCAAAGTCAGGGTTGCCGAATCACCCGTAGTTCTTGTGGCAGTCTCTCAGAAAAGGAGGCCAATTCGCAATAAGAAACAAAATTGTATTCTGGGTGCG
>CAZGMQ010000075.1:0-15074 GCA_964526745.1 uncultured Verrucomicrobiota bacterium | reverse complement strand
CTCTCCCTCACCACCCTCGGCCTTCGGTGTCATCTATTTTGAGGCAATGCGGAGGGCTCTTGGAGGGCAAAATTGCCTTGCATCCGATTCCGCTTCACCCGTATAGTCCGCGCTTCAAGTACCAAAGAAGAAGAAGAAGAAGTAAAGTTAGGTTAAAGCGGTTATGGAAACGTCAGTCAAAGCAGCCATTCGTGAAGAATATCAGCAACATGAGAAGGATACCGGTTCTGTCGAGGTCCAGGTGGCCCTCTTGAGCAAGCGGATTTCCGATCTCACCACCCATTTCAAGACCCACACGCACGATCACAACTCGCGCCGTGGCCTGATCGTGATGGTCAGCAAGCGCCGCCGCCTGCTGGATTATTTGCGTAACACCGAACTCGCCCGCTACCAGAAGCTCATCAAGAGTCTCGGTCTGCGCCGCTAGTTCTGAGGGGACCTTCCCTCGGGGAGCGTGTCCCCTTTTCGCTGGCGGCCCCTACGGCCGTTGACGGACGAGTTTTTCTCATTCCTTCATCTGCGCCGTGGCGTACCCGTCGCGTTGCGCTGTTGTGCGCCCCTGTCCAAAGCAAGAAGAAGAAGTAAAAAAATAAGTAAGAAGAAGAAGGAAGCGAAATGAAGAATACAACATCCGTCACAGTCGCAGTGGGTGACCATACGATGACGTTCGAAACGGGCTTGCTGGCCCGCCAGGCGGCCGGTCAGTGTACCTGCAGCCTCGGAGAAACCATGGTTTTTTCCGCTGTCTCCAACAGCAAGAAGCCGCGCGAAGGAATTGATTTCTTTCCGCTGCAGATTGAATATCGTGAGCGCTTTTACGCGGCAGGTCGCTTCCCCGGCGGTTATTTCAAGCGTGAAGGCCGACCGACCGAGAAGGAAATTCTCACGGCGCGCATCACCGACCGCCCCATTCGCCCTCTGTTCGCAGATGGCTATTACAACGAAGTCCAAATCAACAATGCGTTGATGACCGTTGACGGCGTTCATGAAAGCGACACCCTCAGCGTCAACGCCGCCTCGGCCGCGCTCACGCTCAGCGAACTGCCGTTCAACGGCCCCCTCGGCGCTGTCCGCGTCGGTCGAATCGACGGGAACTTCATTCTCAATCCCACGCAGGAACAGATTCTCGTCTCCGACATCGACCTGCTGTATGTCGGCAAGCGCGATCTCCCGATGATGATCGAAGGCTCCGCGCTGGAAGCGAATAACGACGACATGGTCGCGGCCATGAAGTTCGGCCACGAAGCCGTCATCAAAATCTGTGACGCCCAGCTCGAGCTGCGCGAGAAGATGGGCCTCCCGGTCAAGGTCTTCACACAGAACAGCCTGGACGCCGATCAGGTCGCCAAGCTGGACGAACTCTGCCGCGCTGACCTCACCGATGCGCTCTTCACGGTCTCGAAGGTCGAACGCGGGAACAAGATGAGCGTCGTCTTCGACAAGGTCCTCGGCCAGATGCAGGAAATCTATGGCGAAGAGGTGATGAACGAGAAGTACTTCAAGATGATCTTCGATGCCGTCGAGGTGGATATTGTCCGCAAGGGCCTCCTCGATGAAAGTCGCCGCATGGATGGCCGTGCTGCCGATGAGCTCCGCAAACTGGTGGCCGATGTGTCCATCCTTCCCCGCGTTCATGGTTCCGCTCTCTTCTCGCGCGGCGAGACGCAGGCGATGGCCACGATCACGCTCGGCACAAGCCGCGATGAGCAGGATATGGACGGTCTGACCGGTGGAGCCACCAAGAAGCGTTTCACGCTGCATTACAACTTCCCTCCGTATTGCGTGGGTGAAGTTCGCCGTCTCGGTGGCCTGAACCGCCGCGAAATCGGTCACGGCGCCCTCGCCGAACGCTCGATCGAAGCGGTTGTTCCCAAGGATTACCCCTACGCCGTGCGCGTGGTCTCCGAGGTCATGGGCTCCAATGGCTCCTCCTCGATGGCCTCCGTCTGCGTCGGTACCCTCGCCCTGATGGACGCGGGTGTTCCGATCACCGCCCCGGTCGCAGGCATCTCCATCGGTCTCGTGACCGGTGAAGGCAAAAAGCCGATCCTCCTGACCGATATCCTCGGTGCGGAAGATCATTGCGGCGACATGGACTTCAAGGTGGCCGGTACCCGCAAGGGCATCACCGGTTTCCAGGTCGATCTAAAAATCCACGGTCTCGACTGGGATCTCGTGCAGGGTGCCTTTGATCAGGCTCGTGACGCGCGGTTCAAGATTCTCGATGCCATGGAAGCCTGCATCGCTGCACCTCGTGAAGAGCTGTCGCCGCACGCGCCTCGCATCACGGTCATCATGATCAACCCCGAGAAGATCGGCGCCCTCATCGGTCCCGGCGGCAAGAACATCCGCCGCATCACCGAGACCACCGGCACCCAGATCGATATCGAGGACACCGGCAAGGTTTCCGTATTCTCCAAGAACAAGGAGAACCTGGAAGCCGCGATGATCGAGATTCAGGGCCTTACGGCGGAAGCCGAAGTGGGCGCGATCTATCGCGCCACGGTCACGGGCATCAAGGACTTCGGCTGCTTCGCCGAATTCCTTCCGGGCCAGGAAGGCCTCGTGCACATCAGCGAACTCGCCGACTTCCGCGTCAACCGTACGGATGACGTCGTCAAGATGGGTGAGGAAATCTGGGTCAAGGTCCTCAGCGTCGAAGACAACGGTAAGGTCCGCCTCAGCCGCAAGGCCGCCATGGCCGAAAAGGACGAGAAAGACGAGACGGGCGACGCGTAACCGCTCCCCTCTCCACGGCCGCCGGGTTTTCCCCGGCGGTCTTTTTTTTGTGCCCGAGGGCTTTCTCACTCACCCAAATGAGTTGAAAAGCGAAGCATAAGACCTTCCCGGTCAGCAGCAGAAGGGGTGAAATGCAAAAAATGCATTAGGAAGGTCCTTTCCCTTGCGGGAGGGGGCGGCTTCGGGATATGATTTGTCTTCGGCTCATTCTCTAGGGGAGGAGACGACTTAACCCGGGATAGAGACCGCTCATCTGTTCCGGCTGTATGTAGATTATGGATGAACTCAGGCGGTGGCGCCTTTGATGGAGACCGGACAGATATGACACTCAAAGAAACGCTCGAACACTCCGCTGAAAAAAATGGCGACAAGGTCGTCATGAAATTCAAACGCGAGGGAGAATGGGACACCCTCACCTATCGCGAATTTCTCTCTCAAGTCCGGAACGTTGCGGAAGCGCTCGTACGGACCTGCCATATCCGCCCCGGCGACCGCGTCGCCCTTCTTGGAGCCAACTCGCCGGAATGGTGCGCCATCCATTATGCGATTACCGGGCTCGCGGCGATCGCCGTGCCCATCGATGTCAAATTGCAGGAGCAGGAAGTCACCCACATCCTGTCCGATTCCGGGGCCTCCGCCCTGCTGATGGATTCCACCGGCGAAGCCAACATTCTGGAAATCGCAGGCCGCTGCCCCCATCTCCGCCATATCATTCTCTTCGGTGCCCAGCGCCCCGAACTGGACGAAGACAAAACACGCGGTATCCAATTGCACGATTTCGACCAGATTCTGGCCGATACCAAAGAACATGCGGAGGGACATGGCGCCGCCTACGACAAGTATCAGCCCAAGGAGGGTGACACCGCCTCGTTCATCTATACCTCGGGAACCACAGGGCGCCAAAAAGGGGCCATGCTCACCCATGCCAACTTCACCGGCAACTTCCGCTCGATCGATGCGGCCATTGAAATCCTCCCCGATGACAATTTCATGGTGATTCTCCCGCTGCATCACTCCTTTGCCTTCACCGCCTGCCTCGTCACGCCGATCGGAACCGGGGTCCAGATGAGCTTTGTGGAAAGCCTCCGCACCATCTCGGAAAGCATCCGCGAAACCTCCCCAACTATCCTGCTGGGCGTGCCCCTTCTCTTTGAAAAGGTCTATGCCAAGCTGCAGGCCGGTCTCAAAGCCAACAAGGCCGCCTCCCTGCTCTGGAGCCTGGGCATCCGCAAGCCGGTCCGGAAAGGCATCCAGGACAAGCTCGGTGGCCGCATCCGCCTGATGCTCTCCGGCGGCGCCCCTGCCGATCCCAAGATGCTTAAGGGCATCGAAGAGCTGGGCCTGCGTACTCGCGAAGGCTACGGCCTGACGGAATGCGCGCCGGTCCTCACCCTCTCCCCCTATGATGAGCCCATCCGGCCGGGCTCCTGCGGCAAAATCCTCCCCTTTGTCGAAATGTGCGTCTTCGACGCCAATGCCGAAGGCGTCGGTGAACTGGCCGCCAAGGGCGAGAACATCATGAAGGGGTACTATAACAACCCCACCGCCAGTGAAGAGGTCATGCGGGATGGCTGGTTCCTCACCGGCGACCTGGGTTATATCGACGCCGATGACTATGTCTATATCACCGGCCGAAAAAAGGCCCTGATCGTCAATCGAGAAGGCAAGAATATCTATCCGGAAGAGGTGGAGATGCAAATCAACCAGTCGCCGCTCATTCTGGAGTCCGTGGTACTGGGCTATCGCGATCCAGGCGAAGCCGTCGGTGAGCATGTCGGCGTGGTCGTAGTGCCGGACGAGGAAGGCATTGCCGATCTCGAAGGCGCTGAGAAGCGCAAGTTCAGTGAAAAGGAGATCGAAGCCCGCATCCGAGCCGATGTGAAGCAGCAGGTCGCCGCGCTGGCGGATTACAAACATCCCCGCCGCATCCGGATCCGCTGGGAGGAGTTCAATAAGACCTCCACCGGCAAGATCAAGCGCTACCTCTACGCCATGAACGAAGCCGTGGTCGAATAGGGGGAAAGAGTAGTCAGGAGTCAGAAGACAGGAGACAGAACAGCTGAACTCTACCTTCAAACCGCCAGACCCCGTCTGGCGGTTTTTTAACTTACCCAAACCATCCATATTCTGAATCCTGACTCCTGAATTCTGACTCCTTCCATCTTTCTTCGTTGAATCCTCCGGCACGAATCGGATAAGGTTCGAGCCATGAAAAGCAACCCTCAGGTCTTGATCACTGGCGGCGCCGGCTATATCGGCTCCATCCTCACCCCCACCCTTCTGAATAAAGGCTGCACCGTCACGGTGGTGGACAACTTCCTCTATGGACAGCCCTCCCTCCTTGATTGCTGCCACCATCCTGATTTCAACATCATCCGCGGGGACGCCCGCGATGAACGGATCATGCTGCCTCTGCTGAAGAAGGCGGATGTGATTATGCCGCTGGCCTGCCTGGTCGGCGCCCCGCTCTGCGAGCAGAAGCCGATCGAAGCCCGCTCTACTAATCTTGATGCCATCACCATGCTGATTCGAAACGCCTCCGCGGCGCAGCGCTTCATCTCGCCCACCACGAACAGCGGGTACGGCATCGTCGAAACCTCTGTATTCTGCACCGAAGAGACCCCGATGAATCCAGTCTCTCTCTATGGCGTGCTCAAGGTGGAGCTTGAAAAAGCTCTGCTGGACGCCGACGCCATCTCCTTGCGCCTGGCCACTGTCTGTGGGGTCAGCCCCAGGATGCGCCTCGATCTGCTCGTCAATGATTTCACCTATCGCGCGGTCACCGATCGCTTTGTGGTCCTGTTCGAAGCCCACTTCAAGCGCAACTACATCCATGTGCGCGATGTGGCTCGCGCCTTCCTGCACGCGCTGGATCACTATGACACCATGAAGGGCCAGCCCTATAACGTCGGACTCTCTGAAGCCAATCTCTCCAAAATGGAACTCTGCCTTGAAATTCAAAAACAGGTTCCCGGCTTCAACATCATGGAAGCCGACATCGGGAAAGACCCGGATCAGCGCAACTATGTGGTCAGTAACGACAAGATCGAAGCCACGGGCTACCATCCCCAGATGACCCTCCAACAAGCCATTGCGGAGTTGATCAAGGGCTATCAGATCATCCGCCGAAACCAGCACTCCAATATCTAGCCCTTGGGGCCAGCAGGCATCCAAAGCCCGGGGCGATTCCGCTACTCTCTCGCTGGCAATAGATTGTATCATCCGACGGAGAAATCTGCCGGTTTAGGCCTTTCTGGATTGAATGAGGCCCCCCTCTTCCGGTAGGGTTTTGAGGCATGATTGGGCCCCTTATTCCATGCATTTCAACGCGCCGTTTTTCCACACCATGGAAACAAGTTTCGGCATTTTTCCATGGGTTGGAAAAAATGGGTACCGCTCCGTTCGCCTTGCTCTCTCGCTCGAAGCGCTTCGCGCTCCGTTATAGACTTCGCGTTCACCCTGCACCTTTGGCTTGGGCTCGGCACTCAGCTGTTCCACACTGTGGAAAACTCGCCCTGGCCCTCCTGATTTTCCTCCCCGCTCCCGCGATGGCCGCGCGCCGGATCGACTCCTTTACCGCAGGCAGTGCCGCGACCTGGAAGCCGTATATGAAATCGCCTCCCGCGGTCTCCACGGATGGCGGGGTTTCTTTTCCGCTGCCGTTTACCCGGTTGAACAAGCGCGACCGGTTTGCCTGGGACAAAGCGGTTTCCTATGACCTGTCACAGGCGGTCGCCTTTGAACTGGAACTATCCTGCTCGCAACCTGAATCCGTTCGAAAAATGGGGCTCTATTTTAAAAGCGGCAATGGGTGGTATGTGGGCAACCAACCGCTGGGAAATCCCGGTCGCCAAACTCTCACCTTCTCGAAAAGTAATTTCTCCACTGAAGGGAAGCCGGCCGGCTGGAACCGGATCGATGCGATCCGTCTGTCCCCATGGAAAGGGACCGAGCCGCGCAATACGGTCCTGACCGCGCTGCGTCTGGCTACGGTGGAAGGGTCGCTGGTTTTGGTTCGCGGCACCTCTTCCTGCCCCGATGCCGGATCACGGGCGGTCGCCGACAAAACAACATCCCGGATCAGCCAGATGCTGATCTCGGCCGGCATCGGTCACCGCATCATCACCGACGACGATTTGACCAAGGGCGGACTGGCGAATGCTGCGGCCGCGCTCCTGCCGTATAATCCGAATCCAACCCCGACCCAATTGAAGGCGCTGACCGGCTATCTGAAGCGAGGTGGCAAACTGGGCGTGTTCTATGGCTCCTCCCCTGTCCTGGCCAAAGCCATGGGTTTCAAGCTGGGGAAATACGTGAAGGCCGCAAGACCGGACCGCTGGCGTTCCATTGTGTTTGATCAGCCCAAGGCGTGGCTGGTGCCGCCGCAAATCTGGCAGAAGTCTCCAAACCTACTTCCCGCCCTCCCGTCCGCGCCCGGATCGCGCATCATCGCGGCCTGGGAGAATGCGCACGGCGTGCGCCAACCGGAACCGGCCCTTGTCATCTCTCCAAAGGGATTCTGGATGTCACACGTGCTGATGAGCGATGATGTGCAGGGCAAGACCGAGATGCTGGTCTCGCTGTGTGCGACCCTGGATCCGGCCCTCTGGACACCGGCGGCCCTGCGCGCGATTCAGGATGCCGGCCGCATCAATGCCTACTCCAGTCTGGCGCAGACCATCGCCGAACTGCACCGTCAACTTCCGGGGGCAGCCCGTCCGCTCGAAACCCGGGCCCTGATCGATGAAGCCGCGGCGCTTTCTTCAACCATTCAGGCCACCTGGACCGCGGGAAAACCCCGGGAAGCCCTGTTCTATGCCCGACATCAACGGCAGCTGCTTCTGCAGGCCGATGCATCGGTACAGGTTCCCCGGCCGGGCGAATTCGTCGGGGTCTGGGACCATGACGGCACCGGGTACATTCCCGGCGACTGGAACTACACGGCGAACCTGCTGGCCACAAACGGGGTCAACGCCATCTTCCCGAATCTAGTTTGGGGAGGATGCGCCCATTATCCGTCCAAATATCTTCCGCCGTCCAACACGCTGCGCCTGTATGGCGATCAACTCGCTGCGTCTCTTGCCGCGGCCCTGAGACATCACCAGCAGCTGCATGTCTGGATGGTGCTGTGGAAGCTGGACGGAGCTCCGCCTTCATTCGTCGAGCGGATGAAAAAGGAAGGGCGCCTCCAAATGACGGCAAAAGGGAAGACCATCCCCTGGCTCAGCCCGCACCACCCGGCCAACCGCGCCCTGGTGCTGAATGTCGTGGAGGAAATTGCCCGAAACTATCCCGGAATTTCTGGCATCCATCTGGATTATATCCGGCTACCGGATTCATCCACCTGTTTCAACCCGACCACGCGTAAACGCTTCGAGTCTGCCATCGGCAAAAAGGTCAGAAAATGGCCTGCCGATGTCCAGAAAGGCGGAGCCTATACGGCCGCCTTCCGGCGCTGGCGCACGGATGACATTACCGCGCTCGTCGGAAATATTCGCGCGCGGCTCCGGACGGCCAATCCCAAGGTGAAGCTGTCCGCCGCCGTATATGGCAAGGCGGCCCCCGACGGCGGCAATATTGCCCAATATTGGCCGGACTGGCTCCGCAAGGGCTTGGTCGATTATCTGATGCCCATGGACTATACTGAATCCTCGACCGAATTTGCCTCCTGGGTCCGGACACAAGTCTCCTATCCCGGCGCCAAAGGGCGGATCCTGCCGGGCATCGGCGTCACCGCAGATGAATCGCGACTGGACCCGGCTCAGACGATTCGCCAGGTCGCTCTCACCCGGCAGGCCGGATGCCCCGGCTTTATGCTCTTTTCTCTGACCGGCACCCTGCGCGACGAAACACTCCCGGCACTCCGACAAGGAATCACTCGACCCTAAGTAAGAACCCCCTATGAGTATTACCGCCAAAATCATCGCCGATAGCCTCTCCCCGCAGGGGATCCGGCTGACCACCCTCTCGCTCAAATATCCCCGATGGATTCACAGCGAATTCATGACGCACCGGATGTTCTCACGAAATGCGAGCAGTTCGAGGGCGGTTCCCTCCCGTCGTCTGAAAGCCCTCGAGCGCGAATACCCGCTGTGGTGGGGAACCAACATCCCGGGCATGCAGTCGGGTGCACGCCTCTCCGAGGAGCAGGCGGCGAAGTGCCGGGAGGTCTGGCAGCGGATGGCCGACGTCTGCGTGGAAGGAGTGGCTGAGTTGGCCGAAATCGGCCTGCACAAGCAATGGGCCAACCGTCCGCTGGAATGGTTCACCTCTATTTCGGTACTGGTCTCCGGGACCGCTTTCGCTAACTTCTTTGGCGTGCGCTGGCACAAGGATGCCCAGCCCGAGATCCAGGAACTGGCCAAACTGATGTTCCAGGCCCAGAAAGCCAGCACCCCGCGCGCACTGGAGCCGGATGAATGGCATCTGCCTTATGTCGCCCCGGAGGAGGCACAGGAACTGGGACTGGATACCGCCCGCCGGTGCTCTGCGGCCCGGTGTGCCCGGGTTTCCTATCTGAACCATGATGGATCGGAGCCCAATGTGGCCAAGGATTTGGACACCTTCTCCAAGCTGGCGAGCGACCCCAGCGGACCGCCGCGCCCGCTGCATGCCTCGCCAATGGAGCACCAAGCCACGCCGGATCGCCTGCAGGATCTCGAGGATGCCGCCTCCTGGCAGTTCCCGGCCCAGCACGGCAACTTCCTCGGCTGGCGCCAGTACCGAAAGATGATCGCCGGAGAGCGCATTGAGCACTTTACCGCTCCTGCGGATCCCGAACCCTCTTCACGCGACTAGCCGAACCCTTTCAAACCACCCCGGAGATTCCCATGACTGACGTATATACCCCTTCCACCCGCGCCCAGATCCTCACCCGCCGGACCTACAATCGGGTCCTCAACAAGGATGCCACGGAATTTGAAAGCTGGGAGCAGACCATCGCACGCGTGATTGATCATCAGCGCTGGTTGTGGCGGCGGGCCCACCGCCGCCCCCTGAATAAAACACAGGATGCGGAGCTAGAGGAATTGCGAACCCTTCTTCTTGGACGGAAAGTCGGTGTGGCCGGACGTACCCTCTGGCTGGGCGGCACCGAAATTTCCCGCGTACGGGAAGCCTGCCAGTTCAACTGCGCTCACCTCGAAATCCAGACCGTGGATGATATGGTGGATGCCCTCTGGCTGTTGCTACAGGGCTGCGGCGTGGGAGTCACGCCCAAGTCCGGAGGTATCAGCGGATTCACCCAGCCGATCCACGACATCCAGCTGGTTCGATCCACCCGCACAGAAAAAGGCGGGCGGGCCCAGAATCTGGAAACCTGGGATCCGGAGGCCAAGATCTGGACCATCAGCATCGGCGATTCCGCCGAGG
The DNA here is from genome assembly GCA_964526745.1 of uncultured Verrucomicrobiota bacterium. Taxonomy (GTDB): domain Bacteria; phylum Verrucomicrobiota; class Kiritimatiellia; order CAIQIC01; family Lenti-01; genus Lenti-01. Next base: position 4,964 of record CAZGMQ010000075.1, on the reverse strand, counting down.
GCTGGGCCAAGTCGGTTGGGAAAATCCTGTCGGGCAAGTATGCCGCGACCAAACTGATTCTGGATTTCTCCGAAATCCGGCCGGCTGGCGAACGGCTGACGGGCTACGGATGGATCAGCCAGGGGGATGAAACCATTTCTGTCGCCTATCGCGCCATTTCCGAGATCATGAACCGGCGCGCCGGGCAACTCCTGCGCAAGATGGACATCCACGACATCTGCAACTGGCTGGGCACGATTCTCAGTACGCGGAGGTCTGCCGAAATCAGCCTGTTTGAATATGGCTCTCCCGAGTGGCAGGAATTTGCCGTCTGCAAAAAGGACTACTGGAACAAGGGACAGCCACAGCGCGGACAGTCCAACAACTCGCTGGTCTTTTATGACAAGCCAACCCATGCCGAACTGCGCGGCATCTTCGATCTGATGCTGGCGGCCGGCGGCTCCGAACCGGGCTTCATTAATGGCGAGGCTGCCCTCAATCGGGCCCCCTGGTTCTCCGGCGTAAACCCTTGCGCTGAAATTCTGCTTGGAAATCGCGCGTTCTGCAACCTGACGACCATTGATCTGGCCAAGTTCAAGGATGATCCGAGCGGAATGCACCGGGCCATCTATGTGATCGCTCGTGCGAACTATCGGCAGACCTGCGTCCATCTGAAGGACGGGATCCTGCAGCACTCCTGGCATGAGAACAACGACTTCCTGCATCTCTGCGGCGTCTCGCTGACGGGTGTAATCCGTCGTCCGGACCTGGGCCCCTACGAGCTGCGCACCCTGCGCAACCAGGCCATCATGGGCGCCTACAGCATGGCTGAAGAACTGGGCCTCCCCCGTCCCAAGAATGTCACGACCATTAAGCCGGAAGGCACCATCTCCAAGTGCTATGACACGACCGAAGGGGCCCACAAGCCGCTGTCGCGCTATATCTTCAACAACGTCACCTTCGTGAAACACGATCCCCTGGTGCCGGTCCTGAAAGAATGCGGCTATACGATGATGCTCCACCCCAACGGAACAGGCGACTGGGTCATCACCCTGCCCGTCTGCTGGGATGATGTGGAATTCGAGAAGGTCGGCGACCTCGAAGTGAATCTGGAAACCGCAATGGACCAGCTCGAGCGGTACAAGATGCTGATGGATAATTATGTGGAACAGAACTGCTCGGTCACTGTCAGCTACACCCCGGATGAGGTGGATGACATCATCGCGTGGCTCCGTCACAACTGGGACCACTATGTGGGCGTTTCCTTCCTGCTCCGCGCAGATCCGCTGAAAACCGCAGAAGACCTTGGGTTTCCCTATCTTCCTCAACAGCCGGTATCCAAAGAAGTCTTTGATGCCTATGTGGCCCAATTGAAACCCCTCAAGCTCGAATCGGTGAAAGAACAGTCCGAGGATGAAGTGGATATGGGCAGTGAGTGTGCCGGCGGCGCCTGTCCGGTGCGGTGAGGTGGGCCATGCGAACACTTCTCCACGCTCTTCTCGCCGCCGGGGTCCTGCTGGCCGGAACGTCGGTAGCCCAGGCCTCTGCCAACCTGATGGTCGCCTCTACAGCGGCCACCATTGGCACCACTGCAGCCTCACAGTTGATCCGAACCCCTTCCGGCGGACTGGGCGTATACGCATCCCGCTGGGACAGCAAGGATTCCGGTGTCCTTACTGGCTACGGTATCCGTCTCGGGTGGACGGTGGTGAGTCAGCTGGGTCTAGAAGGCCGGGCCGGTTATTATGAGGCGGAAGAAGATTCGCTTTCCACAACGGTGGTCCCCATCGAGGTCGCCGTGACTTGGCGGGTTCCCATCGGGAAAAACTTTACTCCCTACATCGGGGCTGGAATCGGCTACTACATGAAGGATTTTGAGTACGATGACACCACCACGTGGGACGGCTCCGATAAATCTGCGGGTTATTTTGCGCTCGCCGGCGCCAGTCTCCGGACGGGCCCGGTGTCTCTGTTTGCCGATGCCAAATACACACTGGTCGGCACCAGCGACGATCTGGAATGGCGCGGTAGTGATGTGGATGCTAAACACGCGCTGGACGGGCTCGTTCTGACGGCTGGTCTTTGTCTTGGATTCTGATTATTTAATCGTTTTCTCACTTGAAATAACCCTTCTGATTCTCCAAGCTTGACGTGGTCAAACAACCCAAGGAGATTCACGATGAAAAAATGGATTATACTCGTTCTGCTCGCCCTGTTTATCCTTCCGAGCGCGGAAGCTGGATTCGGGGTCTTCGGCTCCTACTGGAACAGCAAAGACTATGATGACATGTTCGGCGGCGGTCTCCGTCTCGGAACGGAAATCTTTAGTGGTGTCGGCATCGAAGGTCGCGTCTCCTATCTGAGCACCGACCTCTTCAGTGATCCTGACATCACCATGGATATGGTGCCGATTGAGGGGATTGTTTCGTGGACGCTCGATGTCAGCGAAGCCATCCGTCCTTATGTCGGAGCCGGAGTCGGATATTACATCAAAAACCCCAAGTGGGGCGCGAATGATCTGGGCGATGAGATCACCGCCAATGATTGCGTGGGCTATTTCGGGCTGGCCGGTGTCAATGTGCTGCTAGGCAATATCACCCTCTTCGGGGAAGCCAAATACAACCTGATCAGCGAAGATGATGACTTCGAATGGCGCGGCAGCGATGTCGATGAGAAATATTCTCTCGACGGCCTTTCCGTCAATGCGGGGCTCTCCTTCGGCTTCTAGTTCGGCTCGGTTCGGTTCAGTCCTGCCGCAATCGCGGCAGGACTTTTTTGTAGATGGATGTTTCTCACTTGTATATCTCCCGCTAATTCTTCAGGCTTTATCTCCACTCCACCCGCCACAAGGAAAGCCTGATGAAAAAATGGATTCTACTCATTCTGCTCGTTCTGTTTATTCTCCCTGCAGCGGAAGCCGGCTATGGCCTCTTTGGCACCTACTGGGACAGCAAGAACTACGAGGACATGTACGGGATCGGCCTCCGCTTGGGCTCCCAAATATACAGCGGCGTCGGGGTTGAAGCACGCGTGTCCTATGTCAGCACCGACCTGCTCGGAGACCCCGATGTGGAAATGGATGTGCTGCCGTTAGAAGCCCTGGCTTTATGGACGATCGACCTCACAACCCTACTGAAACCCTATATCGGAGCGGGTATTGGGTACTACATGAAAAACCCCCAGTGGAAATCCAATGATTTGGGCGGCAGCATCGAGGCCAATGATTCCTTTGGCTACTTCGGAATCGCGGGATTCAATTTTCTGCTCGGGAATGCGAAATTTTTTGGCGAAGCCAAATACAACCTGATCAGCGAGGATGACACCCTCGACTGGCGCGGAACCGGCGTCGAAGAGAAATATTCTCTAGATGGGCTTTCCATCAATGCGGGCATCGTGTTCGGGTTCTGACCCGCTGCCCGCACCGCCCGGCTGGCCGCTTTCCCTGCAGGGCTTCCCTTGTGTCCAACTCCCCCTGCCGCAGCCGCTTCAGTTCCCACGCCATGGAAACGAGTTGCCACCGTGGCGATCCCCGCTGAACGCACCGGATACGCGGCCCGTTTTCGGCTAAAACGTTTCTCCTGCACCGCCCCTTCCCTCCCTGTTTTTGCTCGCATTGAAGGGGCCCCGTGCGATAAGAATATCCATTCGGTGAGCGTTCTGCTGCATCGGTTCTAAGGAGATAGGTAAGAGATGAATATTTCGGGTCGTATCAAACAGGGCTTCTACTTCGATTCTGTCACACTCATGCGAACGGGACGCGAATTATCCGGATTTCCAGGTATCGCGGAAGCCTCCGTCGTCATGGCCACCGAGGCCAATAAATCCATTCTCGCGATGAGTGATCTGCTGCTGCCAGAATTCAAGAAAAGCGGCGAACAGGATCTGCTGATCGTGGTGAAAGCCAAAGATAAAAAAATCGCCACGGAGGCACTGGCCAAAGCAGAGGAACTTCTGACTCAGAAAAAGACTCCTTCCGCTGACGGCGCCTCGACAGCCCCCGCCCCGCGGGATATTCCCACTGCTGCAGCTACTCTGCCCGGCGCCAATCTCGCCATGATTTCCGTTGCCGGCCGTTATGCCGCACGCGAAGCCCAGAAGGCATTGGATAGCGGACTGCATGTCATGCTGTTCTCCGACAATGTGTCGATTGAAGAAGAAGTCTCGCTCAAAAAGAATGCGCATAAGAAAGGTCTGATTGTGATGGGCCCTGACTGCGGCACCTCCATCATCAATGGTGTTCCCTTGGCCTTTGCCAATGTGGTACCCCGCGGGCCGATCGGCGTGGTCGGCGCCTCCGGAACCGGCGCGCAGGAAGTCACCTGCATCATCGCGAATGAAGGATCCGGTGTTTCTCAGTGTATCGGCACCGGCGGACGCGACGTCAAGGACGCAGTCGGCGGCATCTCTTTCCTCGACGCCATGCAGGCGCTTGCAGATGACCCGGAAACCAAGGTCCTGCTTCTTGTGGCCAAACCACCCCAGCCGAAGGTGATGAAAAAGATCTATTCTCTGATCCGCAAGATTGAGAAACCCGTCATCGCCCTGCTGATTGGCGAAGACGGCACGCCCTCCACGCTGGAACAGGCGGCCCTGCTCGCCGTTGCCCACGCACGCGGCGAAGATCCGGCCGCAGTGCTGACAGCACTCGAAGAACGCGATGCGGCTCTTCAGGAAGAGGCCAAAAAGATCGTTGCCCGGAAGCGCGTGGCCACGGGCCGCTATCTCCGTGGGCTGTTCAGCGGCGGCACCTTCTGTGCGGAAGCGCAGGTGGTTCTCGACGGCATCCTGCGCCACCTCTATTCCAACGCCCCGCTTGGAGAATCCAAGAAGCTTAAGAATGCCTGGAAGCCAGAACGGAACAGCATCATTGATCTGGGCGAAGATGAATTCACGGTGGGGCGCGCCCATCCGATGATCGATTACACCCTTCGCAACAAGGCGATTCTCGATGAAGCAGATGATCCGCAGACCGCTGTCATCCTGAT
>CAZGMQ010000074.1:0-15350 GCA_964526745.1 uncultured Verrucomicrobiota bacterium | reverse complement strand
TTCGGGGGACTCCCCGCATCATTGAAGGAATTTACAGAACAACTGTTACGCTATTAATAATTTCTTAGAAATAGCAAATTATGGGTTTTACCGGACAGCAGTGATTCTTTTCCTCTCCGTGAGCCGCCGGGTACACGTTGTGAGGGGCGTCCTGGGCTGTTTGCCGCCTACGGCTGGGCGTCGTCGGAGACTTCGCGGATTTGGTCGGGGATGAGGACGGGGGCGGCGGCGTCCTTGATCCAGTACTGGCGGCCCTTGATCCAGACTTTCTTATTCTGGAGGCTGCGGAGCTTGGAGGCCTGGCCATAGACATGGCAGAGAATCTGCCAGCGGTTCCGCTGCCAAATGACAACGCGGTAGCGGGCGGGGGCTTCGTTGATCAGCGGCGCGGAGCGGAGTTCGCCTTCGACTTCAATGACGCGGCCCTGGCCTTCGAGTGGAATCAGCTTGAGATCGGCGGGGGGAGGTACGGGGATGGAGCGGGAGCTGGAGTCTTCGACCGGGGTGGAGGGCGAAACGATCGGCGTGGGGAGTCGCGCAGGGACCGGCGCGGGAAGTGCCGCAATCAAACTCTCGCGAACACCTTCATTGTCGTCGGTCTTTTTGCGCTTCCGGGACGACTTTTTGCTCTTTTTGGCAGATTTTTCGTCGTTATTGGCCATTTTTTCGTCGAAATCGGCATTTTTCTTCGACTTTTTGCTCTTTTTGACCGTTTTTTCATCTTTATCGGCCGTTGGTGGCATGTCGGTGAGGATTTCGACGAAATCGTGGTGGATCCAGACATGGGCGTTGGGGGTGGGCGCGATTTTGAGCCAGTCCTGAATTTCTTCGCCGCGGGGTTCGACGGTGTCGCCGAGGGAGAGGGTGTCGATGATGTTGTAGTTGATGCTGGGGCCTGCGCGCACATTGACGCGGTTGGCGCCGATGGTGTTCTGGGGCTGCTGGACGAATTTCTTGCTGACCCAGAGGTTGACGGTGGAGGGGGCGTCGACTTCGATCCACTCGTCGCCGATTTCGTAGGCGGTGAGCTGATCGTCGTATTGGGCCTGGGTGACGACTTCGGCATTCAGTCGGGGCTTGGCGCGCATATTGACGCGTTCGCCGATGACCCGCACGGAGACCTGGGCGGAACCAATGGACATGACAGCCAGCCAGAGGGCCATCGACAACAGGGATGTCTTGAGAATCTTCATGCGGAGAAGAATACGAAGCGGAGACGCAATCGGCAATGCCGAAGTGCAACCCAAAAGTGCGAATGATGAAATACCCCGGTCCGAATGGGGCCGGAAGCAAGCCCGAAGCTCGAAAGACCCAAGCTCGAATTGTGGAATGTCCATTTCTCCTTCCGGATTTTCCGCTCTTTTTCGAATTTGGGTCTTTCGAGCTTTAGCCTGGACTATTCACGTGATAAGTCCGGCCCAGATGCGCGATGCGCGGGGTGAAGCTGTATAGACATACTGCGAACCCCCGTGCACCTAAGCAGATGGGCTGGAATCGTCGCGCCCTTGGTCAACATGGATCAAAACTGACTTTTTGCGACATATTTTCATATCAATTTGCACAGCATCATATAACAGCATTTTCGTCCATGTTGATGAATAATCCAGGTTAGATTTTCTTCCGAGGGATTGATTGTTTGGCGGGTTTGGGGTAGAAATCGAAGAATCATGGTAAAAAAAGCGAAACATAGAGGGTTGGGGCGGGGACTGGATGCATTGATTCACGGCGGGGCGACCCGGCCTGGAACGGTGCCGAAGAAGAAGCCCGCGGCCAAGACCGCAAGCCAGACGGCGCCCAAAGCGGCGGCGAAGGCGGCGGCGAAAGCCGATGGCTCGGTCCGCATGGTGGCGCTTCATCTGGTGGTGAAGAGCCCCTGGCAGCCGCGCCGAGAGTTCAAGGCGGAGGCGCTGCAGGAACTCTCCGACTCCATCAGGACCCAGGGTGTGATCCAGCCGGTCGTGGTGCGCCCGGTGGGCAATCAATTTCAATTGATCGCGGGCGAACGCCGTTTCCGCGCTTCCCAGGCGGCAGGGCTGACGGAAATTCCTGCGCTGCTGCGGGAGGTTTCGGATCTGGAAGCCATGGAGATGGCGCTGATCGAAAATGTGCAGCGCGAAGACCTGAATCTGATTGAAGAGGCGGAGGGTTATCGTGCCTTGATGGCGAAGGCCGGGCTGACGCAGGAGGAGATTTCCAAATGTGTGGGCAAGGCGCGGGCCACTGTGGCGAATTCGCTGCGCCTGCTGGATTTGTCGGACACCATCAAGAAGGCGCTGGCCAATGAAACACTGTCGGCGGGCCACGCGAAGGTGCTGCTGGGGGTGGAAGAAACCAATCGCGAGCTGCTGGCGTCCCGCGTGATCGTGCAGGGTCTGTCGGTGCGCGCGTTGGAGAAGCTGGTGGCCGGTCAGGGCTCGGGCAAGGGCGGCAAAACGAAGAAGCCGCCCTCGGGCACCGGCGGGGTCGATGACAAGACGGCCAAACATCTCAAATTCCTGGCGAACCGCATGCAGCAGGAGCTGGGTACGAAGGTCGGCCTGTCGCCGTCTCGCCTGTTGGCGGGCGGCAAGCGCGAGATGGGACAGATCGTGATCGATTATTTTGACAACGAGGATCTGTCGCGTCTTCTCGAAACCCTCAATCTCGGCGATCTGGTCTAGGGGGAGGGGCATCGCCATGCCGGCGTGGATCGACGAACGCCGTGAGGCACTGGCCCGGTCGTATAACCGCGTGCAGGCGCTGATCTATCTGCTTCGCTTCGGCTTGCTGTTTGCGCTGGCGACTGTGTTCTGGATGTCGGGCCTCTCCCGGTCTCTCGCTGCGGGTCTCGAGCGGGGGTTCTCTTTCCCGTTTGCCTGGCCGGTGGTCTGCGCCGGATTCACAGCGATGGCGGTGTTCGGCTATGAGGTGATTCTCTTTCCCCTGTCCGTGCTGGCGGATTTCTCGCTGGAGCGCGTCTATGGGCACCTCGATATCGAGTTCGGCTCCTGGCTGCGCGGCTATGTGATGACGATGCTGATCGAGGTGCTCATCGTGACGGCGGGTTTCACCGGGATCTATGTCCTGATGGTGTTTTTCCCCTCGGTCTGGTGGCTGGCGGCGATGGTGGCCTATGCCGTGGTGGTGGTCGGCCTGGGCGAGTGGGGGCCGTCGTGGCTGCTGCCGCGGGTGCGCCCGCCCGTGGCCTCGGATGATGTGGCGTTGGAGGCGGAACTGCGCCGGGTGGGCCGGCTGGCGGGTTTGGATATCCAGGGGGCGGCTTGGTGGGATTTTGATCATCAGGAGGACCTTGAAGAGATCCGCCTCATCGGGCTGGGCACGCGTCGGCGCGCGGTTTTCTCCCGGGAGGCCTGGCGGTCGCTGGGCCTGCGCGAACAGGTGTTTCTGGCGGCGCGGCACATGGCCTGGCTGCGCCATGGGCGGGTGCTGAAGGTGCAGGCATTTCAGGTGGCGCTGGCTGGTGCAGTTTTTCTGGGGGCGGGGTGGATCGCTGATGCGGCGGCGCGGTCGCGGGGCCTGTCGGGCGTGGCGGCTCCGGAGGCGTTCCCGTTCTGGGTGACGGCTCTCTTTGGCCTGGCGGCGCTCGCGGGCCTGGCCTCCCATGCGGTGTTCCGCCGGGTGGAGCTGGCGGCCGACCGCTTTGCCCTGAAGCATGCGGGAGGCAAAGAGGTGCTCCTGTCGTGTCTGGAACACGAATTTGAACGGGCTCCCTTTGCCATGGATGCGCCGCCCTGGCTGGTGATTCTGCTCCGGCGGATGCCGACCCCGGCCTGCCGGCTGGCCCAGGCCGATGCGCTGGCTGCTGCAATACCGCCAGCTCCGGCGGACGACTGAAGCGCCGCGCTTGCATATTGCGCTTGGCGGGGGGGAGTCGGGGCTGATAGATTGCCCTTCACATGCATACGACAACATCCCCCAAAATCAGTGGTGCCAGAGCCTTTCTGGTCGGGTGCGCAGCGGCGTGCCTGCTCGGATCCCTTGTTTGCGCTTCGGCCCAGCAACCTGTTGTTCCCCCCAGTGCCATCGAGCGCCTGACGGCGGCCCCGCTCGCGGGCCTGATCGATATTCAGGCAGATAATCTGTCGTATGATGCCGCCCGGCGCCTAGTGATTGCCCGCGGGAATGTCATCGTGAAGCGCGGCACCGACTCGGTGGTCGCCGACTATGCCGAAATCGATACGGCCACGGAGCAGGTCACGGCCCGCGGCAACCTCAAAATCGAGTATATGGGCAATACCTGGGAGGGCGAAGAGGCCATCTATAACTTCAAGACGGGTGTAGGCGATTTTGGCGCCTTCGAACTGTTTTCGCCTCCGTATTACGTGACGGCGAAGGACTCGAAGCGCATTTCGCCGGAGATGATGGAATTGAAGGGGGTCATGCTGACCACCTGCGACCCGGATGCCGCGGAGTATTCCGTGCGGGCCAGTTCGGCCACGCTGGAGAATAACGAGACCCTGCGCGCGAAGAATGTCCGCTTCCACTTCGGCCCGGTGCCATTCTTCTGGTTCCCCTACATCAAGGGTAATGCGGATTCCTTCGCGAACTTCGAGTTCACCCCCGGGTGGAGCTCCGATATGGGCCCGTTCCTGCTGACGGCCTACAACTGGCAGATGAACGACGTCTTGAAAACCCATACGCATTTCGATGTCCGCCAGGAGCGGGGCGTCGCCGTGGGAGAGGATCTGTCGTGGAAGGATCCCGACGGAAACGACTACGAAGGCATGCTCCGTCTCTATTATGCGGATGACCGCAATCCCTGGCACGATGACGACCAGAAGGCGATCCGCGAAGACCTCATCGATAACGACCGCTACTGGATCCACCTGAACGACCGCCACAATCTCACCGACCGCGATTCCCTCTTCACTACCCTGAACTATGTGAGCGATCCATGGATCCTGGAAGATTTCTTCGACGACGAATATCAGAGCAATGTGCAGCCGGAAAACCGGATCACCCTGACGCATCGTGGTAACAACTTCAACGCGGGCGTCACCCTCAACACCCGCCTGAACGATTTCTATGACAATGTGAACCGCCTGCCGGAAGTGTTCTTCAACATGAACCGGCAGCAGATCCTAGACACCCCGCTCTATTATGAAGGCGAGAACACGCTGAGCAGCCTCGAAAAGATCTATGCTGACTATCGGGAGGCCGACAGCTACGATGAGATCCGTTTCGACACGCGCCACATGATCTATTGGGCCACGCGCCAGTTCGGCTTCCTGAGCCTCATCCCCCGAGGCGGCTATCGCGGCACCTATTTTTCCAAGACCTATCAGGAGAGCAGCATCACCAATGTGGTGGCTCTCACCAACGACACCGGCGTCGTGATCGGCACCACCAATGAGATCGAGGCGCTGATTACGGAGGGAGGCGCCATCTGGCGCAACCTGCCGGAACTGGGACTGGAAACCTCCTTTAAGGCCTTCGGCGATCTTCACCACGGCCCCACCGGAATCGGCGAAGACGAGGACCTGCGCCACATCGCCGAGCCCTATGCCGACTACACGCTCCGCTTTGAGCCCAATGTCCTGCCGGATGAGCTGTGGCAATTTGATTCCATCGATACGCTGGACAAGCGCAACGACCTCAAGCTTGGAATGCGCAACTTCCTGCAGACCAAGCGGAACGGATCCAGCCACAATCTGATCTATGCCGACATCTTCACCACGCTGGAACTGGAGCCGGATGAGGGGGAGGAAACCTTCAATCAGGTGGGCTTCCGTACCGAACTGCGCCCGTGGGAGTGGCTCTCGTGGGATATCGCCGGAACGGTGGATGCGGTGGAGAGCGAAGTTAGCTATCTGACCACGCAGGCCGAAATCCGCGGGAATGACTATTTCATCCTCGGGATGGATTACCGCTATGATCGGGACATCCGGAACCAGATTGCCGGCGACTTCACCCTGTTCCCGGAACAGCGCTGGTCCGCCCGCGTCTATGCGCGGATGGATATGGAAGAATCGCAGCTCGAGGAGCACTCCTATTATCTCATTCATCGCACCCGCTGCCTGGGGATTGGCGTCGGGGTCCGCATCCGCCCGGAACAGGCGTCGGATGGCGACGACAACATCACCGGCTGGATTCGGATCTGGCCCCTGGCCTTCCCCGGGTTTGCCAGCGCGATCGGCGGTTGAGACTCATCATGAGTACACTGCATTTGGTGACGGGGGGAGCGGGATTCATTGGGTCCAATCTGGTCCGCCGTCTGGCGGGGCAGGGAGACCGCATCCGTGTGCTGGACAATCTGTCCTCGGGACATCTGGAAAATTTGGCCGGTCTCGAAAAGCAGGTGGAGTTCGTCCAGGGCGATCTGCGCGATGCCGATGCCGTGCGCGCATCCATGGCGGGCGTGGCCAATGTCTTTCATATCGGGGCGCTTGCCTCCGTGCAGGCTTCGGTGGACGATCCGGCCACCACACACGAAGTCAATGTGACCGGGACGCTGAACCTGCTACTTGCCGCGCGCGAGGAGAAGGTGGATCGCGTCGTATTTTCCTCCTCCGCTTCGGTCTATGGCGATTCGCCCGAGATGCCCAAACGTGAGGATATGGCGCCGGCGCCCATGACCGGCTATGCGCTCTCCAAGCTTGCCGGCGAGCACTATGGGCGCATCTTCCATGACCTCTATGGTCTGAATTTCTTCGCCCTGCGCTATTTCAATGTCTTTGGTCCGCGCCAGGATCCCGCGTCGCATTATGCGGCCGTGATTCCTCTGTTCATGCGTGCGATGGGCGCTGGCCTCCCGCCTGTCATTTATGGCGATGGCGGGCAGACTCGCGACTTCACGTTTGTGGAGGATATCGTCTCGGCCAATCTCGCGTGCATCTCCGCTCCCGACAGCGCGGCGGGCGGCGTCTACAATATCGCCTACGGCGACCGCATTTCAGTGAACGCGCTTGCCGCGGGCATCGCGAAGCTTGCAGGCCAGCCCTTTGTGCCGTCCTATGAGCCTGCCCGTCCCGGCGACATCCTTGAATCGCAGGCCGATGCCACGCTCGCGCGGACCGTCCTCGGCTGGACCCCGGAGCACACCTTTTCCGACGGTCTCAAAACCACTTTCGAGTGGTTCAACACCCCCGCTTCCTGAGGATCTTCACGATACCCGGTTGCGGGATGCTCCTGCCGGGCGTACGTTTCTTTCCACAGGAGATTGAATCATGAAACACGGGCTTGGAGTGACGGCGTTGGTGTGGGGATTGTTACTGGGCGGGATTGCGCACGGAGAGGAACCGATGAAAACCATCTATGATTTCACCATGAAGAATATTGAGGGTGGGGAGGTCCCCCTCTCGGAGTACAAGGGGAAGGTCCTGCTGATTGTGAATGTGGCGAGCAAGTGCGGCTTCACCGGGCAATATGCGGGCTTGGAGAAGCTCTATGAGACGTATTCCACAAACGGCTTTGAGATCCTGGGTTTCCCCGCCAATAATTTCCTCCGGCAGGAGCCAGGCACCGATGCCGAGATTATAAGCTTCTGCCGCCTGACCTATGGCGTGTCCTTCCCGATGTTTTCCAAGATTTCCGTGAAGGGCAGGGACATCAATCCGCTGTATGCCTTTCTGACCTCGAAGGAAACCAAACCGGAGCATGCCGGCGGCATCTCCTGGAATTTCAACAAATTTCTGATTGGACGGGATGGCGCCATTCTGGACCGTTTCGGGAGCCGGACAGCCCCCGACAACAGGGAGCTGGTGACCGCACTTGAAACGGCGTTGGCTCCGGCAGAGGAATAGATCGAATGGACCGGACTTGACTGGTCGGGGCAGGGTGGTATCGTCACCGCACTAGTATAGTTGGTCGCTAGGGGTGCCTTCATAGGAGAAGGCTGAGAGTTCCCGTTCCCGGGATAACCCTTGGAACCTGTTGGATCATTCCAGCGTAGGGACAGCGGATCGCTTTTTCGGAAGCCGTGGTTTCTTCAATGGAACCGCGGTTTTTTGGGTGTCCGCGGCAGGGCTCCCGATGCGCCGGAAATGGAAGCGATACATGTCGACGAATGGGCCTGTAGAGGGCAAAGAACGGAATCTGAGAGAGCGGGACTTTTTTCTGCTGTGGGCCGGTGCGGCGATTGCCCTGTCGGAGATCTGGGCCGGTGGAATGCTGGTGCCGTTTGGCCTGCTGGCGGGTCTGGGCCTCATTCTGCTGGGTCATGTGCTGGGCGGGACGCCGATGGCGATGGGCGGGATGATCGGCAGCCGCCATGGGGTTCCGTCGATGGTCAGCATGCGCGGCGCCTTGGGGAATCGCGGGTCGGCATTGCCGGCCGTGCTGAATGTGGTGCAGCTGGTCGGCTGGACGGCCGTTATGCTGTGGATCGGCGGCCAGGCCGCGGTGGGGGTGGCGTCGGAGAGCGCCATCGGTGCAAAGGGCTGGATCATCCTGCTGGGTGTGCTGACGACCCTCTGGGCGCTGGCGGGGAGCCGTCTATGGAAACGCCTGCAGCAGGTTGGGGTTGTGCTCCTGCTGTTCCTGTCCGTGGTGATGACCGTGCTGACCTTGAAGACCTATGGCATCCGTGAACTGCTGGCCGTATCGTCCACGTCGGACATGTCGTTCATGCTGGGGCTGGACCTCGTCATCGCGATGCCGATTTCCTGGATGCCGCTCGTATCGGACTACACGCGCTACGCAGCCGTTCCGGGCCGGGGAATCCGCGGCACCTGGTGGGGATATTTCGTTGTCAGCTCCTGGATGTATGCCGTGGGCCTGTGTATCGCGGTGGCTACACGTTCACCCGCACCGGAAAGCACTCTTCTTAAACTGCTGGGCGAGCACAGCCTGCTGATTCCGGCCCTGCTCATTGTGCTGCTGTCCACGCTGACGACCACCTTCCTCGACATCTACTCCAATGCCGTTTCCGCGCAGAGCCTCTTTCCCAAATGGGGCACGCGGCCGCTGGTGTTGCTGGGGGGTGTGGCGGGAACCTTGATTGCCTTGTTCTTCGATGCCACCCGATACGAGGGCTTTCTCCTGCTGATCGGGTCGGCCTTCTGTCCGCTCTTTGGCGTGGTCCTCGTGGATTACTTCATCCTGAAGAAGGGACACTACGAGGCCCGGGACCTGTATCAGCGCGGACGCTATTGGTATCGTAGCGGCGTGAACCCCAGAGCCATGGCGGCGTGGATAATCGGGCTCGGCCTCTACCAGCTCTGCGCCCGCACCGGGTTTGTCGGTGGCTCATCGATCCCGAGCATGGCGGCGTCCGCACTTCTCTATTTTGTCTTTATGAAACTGCCCAACTCCAGCAAAGGAACCGTATAATGAACACAGTTAACCCCTCTCCGCTGGCGATCCAGGCCAGTGAAAATCTGAAACGCATCCGCGAGACCGCCCCGCTGGTGCACAACATTACGAATTTCGTGGTGATGAATTTCACAGCGAACCTGTTGCTGGCGACAGGCGCCTCGCCGGTCATGGCGCATGCGGAAAACGAAGTGGAGGATATGGTCTCCTTCGCCAAGGCGCTGGTCCTGAATATCGGCACGCTGACGGATGACTGGGTCGCCTCCATGATCAAAGCCGGGAAGAAAGCCACCGAGCTGGGGGTGCCCATCCTGCTGGATCCGGTCGGCGCGGGTGCGACTGCGCTGCGCACGAATGCGGCCAAACAGATTCTGGCAGAAACCAAGGTGACGGTGGTCCGTGGGAATGCCTCGGAAATCCTGGCGCTGGGCGGCGGTGCCGCCCACACCAAGGGCGTGGATTCGGCCGACACAGTCGATGCTGCGGCGGCACGCGCCGTCAGTCTGGCGCAGGAGCTGGGTGTCCCAGTTGCCATTACCGGCGAAGTGGATTTCATTACCGATGGTCAGCGTGTGGTGCGCGTGGCGAACGGCCACCCGTTGATGGGGCGCGTGACGGGTACCGGCTGCGGCGCCACCGCCATCCTCGGCGCCTTTGCGGGCGTGGACCCGGATCCGGTATCTGCGGCGGCTACGGCTCTGGCATTTTATGGCCTTGCGGGGGAGCGTGCGGCGCAGGGGGCGGAAGGCCCCGGCAGCTTTGCAGTCCGGTTCATCGATGCCCTGGCTTCGCTGACCCCGGAAGAAGTCGTGCAGGGAAGCCGGATTCAGGAGGGCTAGGTCGTGATCGATGTTTCCCTCTATCTGGTGACCGACCGTTCGCTGTCGCGTGGGCGTGCAACGGTGGACATTGTTCGCGAGGCCGTGGCGGGCGGGGTCACCTGCGTTCAGTTGCGGGAAAAGAATGGTTCCACGCAAGAGTTCATCAAAGAGGCGGAAAAACTCCATGCCTTCTTGAAGCCGCTCGGTGTCCCCTTGATCATTAATGACAATGTGGAAGTGGCTCGTGCCGTGGATGCCGAAGGGGTTCATCTGGGCCAGACCGATATGGCGATTTCCGAGGCGCGACAGCAGCTGCCTGATTCATGCCTTATTGGCATTTCAGCGGAATCGCTGGAAGATGCCATCCAGGCAGAGAAAGATGGTGCAGACTATATCGGTGTCAGTCCGGTATTCGCCACGCCGACAAAGACCGATACGGCTCCTCCGTTGGGACTGGAAGGCCTACGTGCGATCCGTGCGGCCGTCCGTGTACCCTTGGTCGGCATTGGCGGCATCCATTGTGACAATGTACAGGACGTGATTCGAGCCGGCGCTGATGGCGTGGCGGTGGTCTCCGCCATCGTAGCGGCGGATTCCCCGCAGCAGGCCGCGGCTGCCCTCTGGCAGGAAATTGAAAGAACGAAGAAAAAGCCCTAGACCTTTTGAGGATTGGGTTCGGACGGGCCCTGCCGCCTTGTGCGGCAGGGGAGTCAACCGTCGCCTCCAGCGACACAAGCTCGCTGGGGGAAAGAAAGGACAATATGAGTGGAAAAACCTATCGCCGAGTCTTAACCATTGCCGGCTCGGACAGTGGGGGCGGGGCCGGCATCCAGGCCGACCTCAAAACGATTTCAGCCAATGGCTGCTACGGCATGAGTGTCATTACGGCCCTGACGGCTCAGAACACCTGTGGTGTAACAGGTATTGAAGCGGTGCCGGTTCCCTTTGTGGCCCAGCAGATCGATGCGGTGCTGTCCGACATCGGTGCCGACGCTGTGAAGATCGGGATGCTCTTTTCACCCGAACTGATTCAGACCGTGGCCATCAAACTGAAGGAATATGGAGTCCAACATATTGTGCTGGATCCGGTCATGGTGGCGACTAGCGGCGATAAGCTGCTGCAGGATGATGCCGTGGAAGCGCTGAAGGCCCACTTGATTCCGATGGCAGAACTCATCACGCCGAACCTGCCGGAAGCGGGAGTCCTGCTCGGACGGCATATCTCAGCGGCCTCTGAAGTCGAGGCGGCAACTGTCGAACTGGCGCAACTGGGCTGTGCGAATGTGCTGGTGAAGGGCGGGCATTTGTCAGACGCGGAAAGCGACGACTGCCTCTATCTTAGAGCAGAGTCGCGAACGGTTCGTTTGTCCGGTGAACGGATCCCGACGACCAACACACATGGCACCGGCTGTACGCTTTCTTCTGCAATCGCTTCCTTCATCGCCCTGGGCGAGTCCGTGGAATCGGCCGTATGGAAGGCGAAGGCTTACATCACAGAAGCCATCCGAGCCGGTGCGGCCTACCGCATCGGCGAGGGGCATGGCCCCGTACACCACTTCCACCGGTTCTGGTAGGGGACTAGCCTTTGCGGTGGAAGCGTCGCTCCAGGTGGACTATTACAAAGGTGAGAACGCCAAGACCGGCTGTCGCCACCAACCCCTCCCAGGAGAGGGCCTGCAGATGGAAGGCCCTAGCCAGCGGCGGCACATAGATCACCACCAGCTGCATGATCAGGGTCATCAGGGTCAGGACCCACAAGGCGGGGTTGCTTGTAAACCGGAAGGCACGGGCTGTCAGGGCGCGAAGCCCCCAAGCCTGGCCAATCTGCGCGAAGCCGATGGCCGAAAACAGGACGGTCTGCCATTCGCCGTTCCCGAGCTCCAGTGTTTCCCAGATACCGGCCAGCAGCAGGCTCATGAAACAGATAAAGAGTCCCATCCAGCCGACATGCAGAATGGCAGGGCGGTCCAGAATGGCCGCATCCGGATTGCGGGGCGGCCGGCTCATCACATCGGTCTCCGCGCCTTCCAATCCCAGTCCCAGACCCATCAGGCCGTCCGTCATCAGGTTGAGCCACAGCAAGTGCAGCGGCCGCAGCGCCATCGTGCCGATCCCGGCAAGCGGGGCCAGCATCATCACCAGCACCTTGCCTAAATTGCCTCCGAACGAATACTTGATGAAGCGTACGAGGTTGTCATAGATGATCCGGCCTTCCTCGATGGCGGAAACAATCGTGGCAAAGTTATCATCCAGCAGCACCATCTTGGAGGATTCCTTAGCGACATCCGTGCCGGTGATGCCCATCGCGACGCCGATTTCCGCGCGCTTCAGGGCGGGGGAGTCGTTCACGCCGTCGCCGGTCATTGCGACAATTTGGCCGCGATTCTGCAGGGCGGTCACAATGCGGAGCTTGTCAGCGGGGGAGACCCGGGCGTAGACGGAGATCTGGTCTGCCATGCGATCCAGTTCGGTGTCCGAAATGGCAGAGAGTTCCGTACCGGTCATGATGCGGGGTTCTTCGCCTTCCGGGGCCAGACGGAGATTGCGGGCGATGGCGGCGGCCGTCAGTGGGTGGTCGCCGGTGATCATGATGGTGCGGATGCCGGCGGCATGACTGCTGGCAATAGAAGAACGGACCGCGTCGCGAGGCGGATCCATCATGCCGATCAGCCCGCAGAAAATCAGCTCGGATTCGATATCGGAGGCTTTGGCTCCATCCGCCGGCGGGGCATCGAGCCGACGGAAGGCGATTCCTAGAACGCGGATACCCTCATTAGCCATTCGTTCATTGTCGGCGAGAAATTTGGTGCGCGCCTCATCGGTGAGGGGGACAATCTTTCCATGGTCCAGGACCTGAGTGGCTTGCTCCAGCAGGCCGTCGGGGGATCCTTTCACGGCCGCCAGCACCGGTGTGCTCATTGGCTCGGGCAGCGGGAATGTGCCGGTGTCGCCGCGATGCAGGGTGGCCATGCGCTTCCGGTCGGAGTCAAAGGGGAATTCAGCGATTCGCGGCAGGGACTCGAACAGAGGTTCGGTCTGGATACCGAAGCGTTCAGCCAGTACCAGCAGGGCGCTTTCGGTCGGGTCACCAATCAGCTTGGGGGTTTCTCCTGACTCATCGGCCACGACATGGGCATCATTGCAGAGCGAGGCCGCTAGAAGAAGCGGGGTGACTTCCGGACCTTCCTCCAGACTTGGGGCGGCCGGTTCGGAGGGGTCGCCTGCAAGGAACAGGTCGCGATGCAGCGTGTGCAGACGGGTGACGGTCATTCGATTTTCCGTCAGCGTCCCGGTCTTGTCGGTGCAGATGACCGTGACGGCCCCGAGCGTTTCCACCGCAGGCAGCTTTCGAATCAGCGCATTCCGCTTGAGCATGCGGCGTCCACCCAGGGCCAGCGTGGCGGTGATGACGGCCGGCAGGCCTTCAGGAACGACAGCAACCAGCAGACTGACGGCCGTCAGCAGCATCTCACCGATGCCGTTACCGCGCAGGATTCCCATCACAAAGATTCCAGCTGCGGCAACCAAGCCGGCTATGGACAGATGCTTTCCCACCTGGGCCAGCTTCTTCTGTAAGGGGGTCCGGCCCTCCTCAATGCCTTGAATCATGCCGGCAATCTTGCCCAGTTCCGTGCCCATACCCGTGCCAACGACAAGGCCTTCCCCGCGGCCCTGAACGACAACGGTGCCCATCCAGGCTTGATTGGTCCGGTCGCCCAGCGGCAGTTTCTCATCTGGCAGGGCTTCAATCTGTTTCCGAACGGCATCGGATTCGCCGGTCAGGGTCGACTCCAGGATTCCCAGATTCACGCTGTCCAGTACGCGAAGGTCGGCCGGAACGATGTTGCCGGTTTCCAGCAGAACGATGTCGCCGGGGACCAGTTCCCGGGCCGGAATCTCCAGCAGCCGGTCCTCACGCCGGACCCGCACCACCGGACTCGACAGCTGCTTCAGCGCCGCCATGGCCTTTTCCGCCCGGTATTCCTGAATAAAGCCCAGCACGCCGAACAGAAAGACAATGGCCAGAATGGCAATCCCTTCTGTCAAGTTCCCCAGCACAAAGGAAAGAACGGCGGCGGAAATCAGAATCAGGATCATCGGTTCGATAAACTGAGCCAGCAGCATGCGCCAGGCGGGGCGGGAAATCGTTTCCTGCAGCTCATTAGGGCCATGGGTATGGAGGCGGTTGGCGGCCTCGGTGGCGGATAAACCCTGAGTGGAGGCGGCTAGAGCGGCGAGGACGTCCTCGACCTTCTGAGTGTGCGAATGACTCATACGGCTGTTCCCTGTATATGAAAATTGCGCCGTTTCGGCGCAACAGTCAGATCTAAATTGGAGGCGCGGATCGGAATCGAACCGATGAATAGAGATTTTGCAGACCCCTGCCTTACCACTTGGCTACCGCGCCATTCATAACGTGGTGTAAGATAACGGGGCAGAGGAAGCCTGTCAACCGCGCCGCTAGGAAAAGTGCCGTTGACGCATCGGCTTCAACCGTGATACACCCAACACGTCTTTCGCCTGAAAAGGCGCCAGATATCTGGTCGGGCCGTAGCGCAGCCTGGTAGCGCGTTTGCTTGGGGTGCAAAAGGTCCCGAGTTCAAATCTCGGCGGCCCGACCACTTTCCCCCCTCTCTATATCACCTCGCACTATCTCTTTTTTCTGGATAGGATATATCCATGTTTCATGTCTATATCCTCTATTCTCCCTCTTTGAAAAAGCATTACATCGGCCAATCCAGCGATATAGATGGTCGAATGTTGCATCATCTGGCTCATTCCACTCCTTTTACTTCTCAAGCGGATGACTGGCGGATTGTTTTTCTGGAGGCCGTTTCTTCCAGAAAGGAAGCGATGGCTCTCGAAGCGCATATCAAGCGATCAAAGAGTCGAAAATCAATGGAGCGCTATATTTGCGATTCTCGAAACATCATGAAAAGTCCTGTTCCTGTGTCCGATTGGCATGGGCAAATGGGGGAAGTACTGGATGGGCTGGCGCAGCCTGGTAGCGTCCCGACCTCTTGAGAGTCGGGACTTGGGGTGTCCCGATCGCGAAGCGCATCGGGATCAGGAGTTCAAATCTCGGCGGCCCGACCACTTTTTAACCCTGTAGAACCATTGGTTGTACAGGGTGTTTTCTTTGCCTCTTGGTTCGGATAAGGTAGGGCTGCCTAATCGAGGCAGCCGCTCGTTCATATATTCGGACGGCTCAGTTAGCCGTCCCTAGTGTGCCCGGCATGGGCATGAACTCATCATCTGAAAGGAGATGATCGGAAG